>NZ_CP112885.1:622500-933750 GCF_047114695.1 Nereida ignava | reverse complement strand
TGGATGAAGCGCTGGAGATCGTTGGCCAGGTTGACCCAGCTGCTCCGCAACATGGCCTTGATGCTGGTTCGCTACGTTTTCAGGGTGTCGAAGGAACGTATCGATACACGGTCTATGACGAAACTGGCAGCATGGTAGCCGGTGGTGAGGGGTCTGATGCCGTCTGGCAGCAACTATCGCAGATTAAACTGGGTAATCCACAAGCGATTGCGCTTCTTGGTGACAGGCTTGGTATCGGATTGAAATCCCGGATCGCGGATCAGGATGTTTTTGTCTTGGTATCCACATCTCCGAAGGCAAATAACGAAACACAGTTCGGCAAACTTTTGCACGAGATCGAAGAGGGAATCTGGTGGGTGGTTTTAGGTGTTGTAGTGGTGCTAACTTTCGCACTGTTTGCGACCCGTCGTGCATTGTTGCCTTTGAAAATACTATCAGATCAAGCGCATCTAATCGGACCAACAGCAGCAAATCAGCGGTTAGCGACTGACCGTGTACCCGCCGAGATTGCCCCGTTGATTAAAGATGTGAACATGGCCTTTGATCGTCTGGAGCAAGGGTACAAAGCACAGCGGGATTTTGCGTCAAACGTAGCGCATGAAATTCGCACACCAATCGCGGTGCTTAGATCCAGTATCGACCGGATCAATGACCCTGCATTGAAGAAAATCCTCTCGCAAGATGCAAAACAACTGGACCGTATTTTTGGCCAACTTATTGACTTGTCGCGGGCCGATGCCGCTTTGCAATCGGGTTTTGAGGCTGTGGACTTACGAAGTGTGGTTGTTGAGGTTGCTTCTGGTTTGGCACCAGCGGCCCTCCGGTCCGGTCGTCGCCTATCCGTGATCGGGGACGAGACCGTACTTGTTCACGGTAATGCAGGCCTGTTGGGAATTGCTCTGGCCAATGTCGTACGCAACGCTTTGCAATATACAACAGAGAGCAACGAAGTCGAAATCGAGCTGCACACGAACCCGGCCGGATGGCGGGTTCTTGACCGTGGGCCAGGTGTGCCAGACGCACTCAAGATGGAATTGTTCGAGCGGTTCAATCGCGGCAATCAAGCAAACCTAGGCACTAAGGGATCGGG
The DNA here is from genome assembly GCF_047114695.1 of Nereida ignava. Classification (GTDB taxonomy): domain Bacteria; phylum Pseudomonadota; class Alphaproteobacteria; order Rhodobacterales; family Rhodobacteraceae; genus Nereida; species Nereida ignava. The sequence continues at coordinate 932,660 of NZ_CP112885.1, read as the reverse complement.
CATCGGTCTGGCTATCGCAAAGTCAGTCGCACAATCACACAACGCGACCATCTCTATCCAAGACCGTGACGGAGGTGGGAGCATTTTTTCCTTTATGTTTGACCAAAATCTTTAAGACCTTTTGATTTTTTTGATTGATGTAAGTCTCTTGTAAGCCTGATCGGCAAAAACAACCTCAACACGTCATGAGAAGGCACGTTGAGGTTGGATATGAAGATCGAGTTTTTAAGTGGGGATTGCCCCGGAAGCAAAGAGGCCCAAGAACACATCAAGGGGGTCTATAGCCATGTATACGGCGCAGAAGTAACTGAGTTCGCACCATTGCTGGTTGTTGCCAAGCGTGTAGACGGAGAAATCCTCTGTGCGGCAGGCATCCGAACTAAAAAAGACGGATTTTTTTCAAATACTTACTTGAAGTCCGACTTTTCAACCGCTCTACAACACGCAGCGCATATTGATGTCCCAGCACAAGAAATAATGGAAGTTGTTTCTCTAGCCTCCACGACCCCTTTTCCAGTTTTGCCCATGCTGGACAAATTGATCGAATGGGGCCGAGAAAACGGGATGACCTGTGGGGTATTTACCGCAACCAAACCCCTACGTCGTCTACTGAAAAGAACCCCGCTGAACTATGTAGAATTGGCGCCAGCGGACATATCTCAGGTTTCAAATCCAAAGGCTTGGGGTTCCTATTACGACACTGACCCGAAAGTATGCGCTTTCAGCGAGGCTTTGTCTCAATCCGTTGTCTTGTCCCCCCGCGCGCGCGCCACGCAAATTGCTTCGGAGGCCTCCTAATGAAACAGGTCTTTGACGCGCTAAATCGCCATTCGCAAACCCGCCCAGATGACATCGCATTCGAGGATGACACAGGCCAGATAAGCTGGCGCGAACTGGCCATGCGTGTCGAGAGCCTCGCCTGCGCGTTAGACGCGGTGGATGGCACCATCGGCATCGGCCTTGCGGGTGGTATCGACTATGTCGTCACTGATTTGGCGCTGACACTCAGCGGGAAGCGGCAAGTGCCATTACCATTCTTTTTCAGCACAGCCCAAAATGTGCATGTCTTGATGGATTCAAAAGTCGGCACGGTTATCACCAGCAATCCAGAGATGTTTGCAGACTTACCGCACCTAAAACCCATCAGCCCAGTGGCCATATCAAGTGAAGCTTGCGTTTTGCGTTCTTACGCTGGCGGTGCCGAGCGGATTATCTATACCTCTGGATCTTCCGGTAATCCCAAAGGCGTGGTGCTGGGGGATCGTCAATTGAAAGCTTCTATCAGTGCCTTAAGCCGCGTCATTGCTGCGGACGCGACGGACACGCATCTGTCCATTCTCCCCCTCGCACAGCTTCTGGAGCAGATTTGCGGGATATTCTTGCCAGTTGTGGCTGGTGCTAAAACGGTTTTCCGGTTTGAAGCCACGAAGTCATTGTTCGGCGCGCCGATTGAACCTCTTCTGGATGCATTCGAGACAACACGGCCCACGACAAGCCTTCTGGCACCGGCCATCTTGGGACGTTGGGTAAACGCACTTGGAAACAAAAACGCGCCAGACAGCCTTCGCTTTGTAGCCGTTGGGGGCGCGTCCAGTTCACCCTCCTTAATCAATACGGCGCAAGATGCAGGGATTCCTGTGCATGAAGGATACGGCTTGTCCGAATGCTGTGCCGTCGTTGCAATGAACCGGCCTGGAGACAATCACCCCGGCACAGTTGGGCCGGTATTGGATGGGCTGAATGTATCTCTTGAGAATGGTGAGATAGTCGTCTCAGGCCCTACAGTCATGCAGGGGTATTTGAACGGCGATCCTGCACCGGAGGTCTGGCACACCGGCGATCTGGGCCATTTTGACGATGACAGGTTGGTTATTGATGGCCGGAAAGACGCACTTCTGGTTACAGGCGCAGGGCGCAACATCTCTCCTGAATGGGTAGAACAGCGCGTCAACGTTGATCCGCGCGTTGTCAGTTCTGCCTTAGGTCTTCGCAAATCTGACGGCGCATTGGTTTTGATAGTCGTGGCAGTGGCACCGGTGTCGCCCAGCGAGATCGAAGCTTACCTATCAGACCTGCCGATCTATGCGCAGCCAACCGCGTTGATCATGGCTGATCCGACCGAGGTTGGTCTGTTGTTCCCCGTTGGAACACCCAACCGTTCTGTTGCGGCATCCTTGATCAACACACGCTTGACGCAACCATTGAACGCCAAACCAGAAAGCATCGCATCATGAGCCCCACCAAGAAAGTCCTAATCACCGGCGCAGGAACTGGCATTGGCAGATCATTGGCGATTGAGGCCGCGCAAAATGGCTTTGATTTGATCCTTGTTGGCCGCACCTCCGCGACGTTGGAAGAAACGAGTTCCAAATGTGACACTCCAAATGCCCGTTGTATCATCGCGGATGTAACAACTGTCGAGGGGCGGGCTTTGATCGCTGACTCGGTTGCTGGAACGCTGGACATTCTCATTAACAATGCCGGTGTCCTGAGCGTTGGACACCTCGCAGACATGGCTGATGCTGACTTAGAGAGGATGACGACCACTAATCTTGTCGCACCCATAGCGTTGACCCGCGATCTGCTGCCTGCACTGCGTAAATCAAAGGGCCGTATCGTCAACATCGGGTCGGTTTTCGGCGACATAGCCTATCCATTTTTCGCAGGCTACTCCGCGACAAAATTTGGTCTTCGCGGGTTTTCGGATGCCATGCGCCGCGAACTGTCGGGGGCTGGTATTGGCGTAACTTACATCGCACCGCGCGCAGCGCGCACAGCAGCAGAAAGCGCATTCAGCGTACTGGTTGAGCCCTTGGATATGACGCTCGACTCTGCTGAAGTAGTAGCTGCGCAAGCTTGGGATGCGATCCTTAAAGGCCAACGCGAGAGCTTCCCCAGAGGCAAAGAGCGGTTTTTCGTCAAGGTGCAGCGTCTGTTTCCATCGCTGGTCGACAAATCGGTGGGCGCACAGGCGCGTGACCCAAAAACCTTGGCGGCTCTTCGTCCGTCAAACCAATCTTGATGCAAAACATCTAAAATCTACAGGACACATGATATGAGCTACAATGTAATCCGCGCTTCGGAAGTTGGTGAGGCTTCCGTTACCCCGGCTATACTTTCCAAAATCAAGGACCACCTGAAATCAGACGGCTGGGCCCTGCTCCGTGGCTTTGATATGGACATGACATCGTTCAGCGCCATCACATCACAGCTTTGCAAGACCATCACCTTTGATCCTGCACGTGAGAATACGAATAAAAGCACTCAAAAAGTGGATGCAGGCCTTGGGCCAATTGGCCTTCATATCGAGAACGGAAATACCCCTGTTTGCCCCGACATCGTTGCATTCTACAGCACCAAAGCAGCATTTGAAGGATCTCAAACCACGATCTGCGATGGCCGCCGCGTTTTTGAGGCCTTCTCGGATGCGCAAAAGGCGCGTTGGTCTCAGCGTATGATGGTCACAAGAACACTGCCTGAGGTTCTGTGGAAGCGCTACCTAGCAAACGAACACCCGGCCATAAGCGAACCCGAAGAGGTCACGCAGGAACATATCCTACAATTCAAAGCATCCATTCCAGACCAAGATTTTACGCTGAATGAGGACGGGTCTCTAGAATATCGCATCAAAGTTTCACCCGTGCGTCCATCGTCTTTGTCAAACGGGCATGCTTTTGCAAACGCAATTCTGGGGCCGTCGCATAATTACGAGCCGCCGGTTTATACATTAGATGACAGTACCGTTGTGACATATGAGGAAATTGAAGAGATTAGAGACATTGCCGAGACCTGCACAGTCGAGATCAATTGGCAGGACGGTGATGTCGCAGTGATCGATAACACGCGCGTCATGCATGGCCGTCGCGCAATAAAGGACCAGGATCGGCAGTTATTTATTGGAATGGGCCGCCTCTAATTTGTCCCTAACACTGTTGAGGATCGCGCTAGCGCCACGGAGTGATCCTCAACTATGCCGGATGGCATTCTTTTGTAACGCCGTGCTATCTGCCAGTGCCGTAAAGGATCGAAAGCAGCCATTAGCGCAACCGCAGCGAAATGGTGCTTTGTCCGCATAGCTGACCTTGATGCTCTGTGCAGCGAAGGTCCGCATTTCGTCCAAGGTGTAGCCCTCTATCACTCGCTGATGTTTTTCTGGTTCTCAAACTCATCGCTGCTCAACTCATACCTTTTCCCCGTGAGCATGTCCTTCTTGAGCCTTGGCGTGAGGTGACTGTAGTGCCGCTCAATCATACCGATTGATGTGCCCATCTGTACGGCAAGCGCATGTATATCCATCCCATCGTTGAGTAGGGCAAAGGTCGCATAGGTGTGGCGCAGGCTATACAGGGTTCTGTTCTGCCCTGTGCGTGGGCATGTGATCAGCCCTGTGTCTGTGAGGAACTTGCGGAAGGTCTGGTGGATGTTCTTTGACACAGTACCATCGGGCAATCTGAACACTGGCAAATCTACTCGCTGCTTGAGTAGATCTTCAAAGGGGATGTGCCGTATGTCCTCTGACCGCTCGTGTATGCGTTTGAGGTAGTTAATCGTACCACTGCGGCAGATGATGTCCCTGCGACCGGTCTTGCCCGTGACGCTCATCTCTAGATACTGCAGATCCTTTTCCTCAAACAGCGTCACATGCTTCCACTTGAGATTCAGCGCTTCTGTCCCGTGCCGCATGCCCGTATTGGCCATGATCAACACATAGTCCCGCATGAGGTGCCGCATGTCTGTGGGCTTGCCTGCCTTGCCCGCATTGATCCAACTGGGCAGCTTGCGGATCAGTGTGGCGTATTCTTCCCGGGTGAAGTCAGGGCGGCGTTCACTCTTCTCACCACGGTTTACCAGCAGTGGCACATTCTTGTGTGCGATAAAGCCCCGCGCCACAGCTTCTTCAAACACTCGGTTCATCGCCGAGTTGTGTGTGTTCAGCGTACTAGCCTTTGGCTCACGCCCCATCTTAGCTCGTCGCCAGTCGTAGAACTGCTGCACCTTCTCATAATCAATGGTGGTTACATACTGTGCCCCAAAAAAGGGGATGAGGTAGCGCTCAATACACACGATGTAGTCTGCAAACACTTTGCGTCCTAAGCCGGCATCCAGCTGTTTACGCATATCGGCGATGGCCAGCTTGGCAACGTCAGAGAACTTCTTGGTGACTACAGGCAGGTCGTTCTTGTGGCGGAACTTGTATTCAAGAAAAGTCTCGCAGGCATACTCCTTGGCCTCAGCCAAATCACGCTTGCCGGTGCTGATGCGGATGGTGTGCCCGTCGATCACAAAGGCAGCCTGCCAGCGCTTGCTGCGCTCGCGACGATACACGCGCACCTCGCCGTCTAGTATCAGATGTGTGTCTTCGCGCAGCTGCCGCATGTCCTGCTCCTCACAGCAACACTATGGCAGGGTGCACCAACAAGTCTATCAAAGTGTGTGTTTGAGAAGCAGACAGATTTTAAGCCTGCTGCCTTAGAGCTAAATGTGATTAGCTAAGAGAGTTAGGAGACCAGTCATGAAAAGACGACAGTTTGTAGCGGGTATAGGGCTTTTTACCTTAGCTGCTCCTTACGTAAGAGCGGGTAATCAAGCGCTAGGGCTGCTACCTGAGGGCTCTAACGTATTGTTCATGCGGCACGCGCTAGCTCCAGGTTTTGGCGATCCAAACAACTTTGAAATTGGTAACTGTGCAACACAGCGGAATTTAAACGATGAGGGCAGGAGGCAAGCACAGCAAATTGGATCAATGCTAACACTGAATGGATTGGACTTTGATGCTGTTTACTCAAGCCAATGGTGTCGCTGTCGAGAAACTGCAGAGCTTCTGGATGTAGGAGAGGTTCAAACTTTTGCTGGGCTAAATTCATTCTTCCAATCACATGCTCCCAAGAAGCAAACCCTTGAATTGCTAGCAGAAAAATTAGACGCGCTTCCAAAAGATAAATTAACGCTGATGGTTACACACCAAGTAGTAATTCGGTCTGTTACCTCGCTCAGTGTTCAATCTGGAGGGTTAGTGGCTTACGACACGACGTCTAAGGCTTCCCGAAGGCTTACTGTTAGCTAGTCGTTAAGCGCTCCAGCCAACACTGTGTTCAACACCGTGATTCAGCGCCTAAAATAGCGAGCAACACGGCAAAAAGTGTGTGTTTGGTGTGTTTTTGAAAAACACAACTTAAGCGTGTGTGACGCCCTGCTAAGCCATTGATATTGCTTGATAAATGGTGCCCGGGGGCGGAATCGAACCACCGACACGAGGATTTTCAATCCACTGCTCTACCCCTGAGCTACCCGGGCACGGGATGGGGTTGAACCCCTTGGGTGGCGTCGTTCTAGGTCAGGCATTAGATGGTGTCCAGCGCCTTTTTGCCCAATTGTGTATTTCACTGCAATTCGCGCTAGTGAATATTTTTCGCGGCCCGCTCGGCTTCTATTTCAAGTGCATCTACGATCTGATCCACGTCATCTGGATCTGTGCTGGCAATTGCATAATCGCCGCAAAGCCACTTGGCCAAATCGATGTCGGCGCAACGTTTGCTGCAAAACGGTTTGTAACTTTTATCCGCGTCGCGTTTGCAGATAGGGCAGGGCATCAGCTGTCTCCGAGAAGCACATTAAGGGGAAGGCGTTCGCGTTTGCGTTGAATTTCAAAGTGGCCAAGCGGCGTCCAACCTACAAGAGATGTTTCGATTGGATCGCTCTTGAACGCTTGGCGCAGCGCACCTTCAACTTGCCGCCGGTCGGCTTTGGTCATTGGCGCGAAATCGATTGTGATCTGTCCGCCAAGGCCGCGCAATCTAAGTTGCCTCGCCAGCTCTTTGGCTGCCCAAAGGTTCGCTTTCAGCCCTGATGCGGGCGATGTGTCTGCTCCGGTATTTACGTCGACGGCGACTAATGCACGGGTTGGTTCGATGAACATCGTGCTTTGGGCAAACCGTACGTCTATGTTGGTTAGCCCGTCCAATTGATCGAGAACGTTGCAGTCTTCAAAGCTGCCAGATTGCTGGGCAACCTCGGCAGGTTCGGTCCACTCGCGCCAAGCCAACAGATGTGGCTGATCCCCTTGCGACAAAACAGCAGGCGCCTCTACTTCGGATGCTAAAACTGTATCCGCCGCAGTCAACATTGCGGCAATATCTTCGGCGATGTCATCGTCATCCGCGCCAAAACTGGCCGATCGTAGGATCACGCCATAGGGGGCATCGCCTGCCACGTCATGCAGGATTGTTTTGAGGCGGACGCGTTCTTCTTCGTCGCGTATTTGGCGGCTGATGTTCAGCCCCTGCGTGGATGGGGTTACAATTGCGTAGCGGCTTTTGAAAAGCAGTTTCGCCGTCACGGGGATGGCTTTGCCGTCTTCGGCGTGCCCTGTCACCTGAACCAAGATGCGGGCCCCTTGGGCAATGCCTTTGGTACCACGCAAAAATCCTTGGCCGTCTGGTGTGCTGACGAAGATGCCGCCTTGGCCTTTGACAGGGCGGTCTGCGCGTGCTGCGTAAATGGTCCCAACAGTCGGCGTTCCGGCCGGAGGCGCGATCAGGATATCGTCAAGACGTCCATCGACCAGCAGTGCCGCGGCTTCGATGCCGTTGAGGTGATCGAGTGCAATCTGGCGACCCTTCATGAGGCGGCTCCGTAAATTGGGTAGCCCGCTGCTTCAAGCAACGTGGCGGTTTGTGCAAGCGGCAAGCCCATGACGGCAGAGTAGCTGCCAGAAATCCACGGGATGAATGCGCCAGCAGGGCCTTGAATGGCGTAGCCGCCGGCTTTTCCTTGCCAGTCATCTGTATTGAGGTAGGTCGTGATCTCTGGCTCAGACAGGCGTTTCATCCGTACGTCCGTCACAACATCCCGGGTCCATAGCTTGGTTGCTGTCTTGACGCTTACTGCCGTGATTACTTTATGACGACGGCCCGAAAGAAGGCGTAGAAAACGCTCGGCCTCATCGCGGTCCTCGGGCTTGCCAAGAATGCGGCGGCCAAGGGCGACGGTTGTGTCAGCGCAAAGGATAATTTCATCTTCAGCCGCAGCAAGGACGTTAGACTTTTCAACAGCCATGCGCATGCAGTAGGCGCGGGGTTGCTCGGCCTTTAGCGGTGTTTCATCAATGTCTGGTGAGCGGGTTTCGGTGATCGACACACCCAACTGCCCCAGCAACTCACGCCGCCGGGGACTGCCAGATCCGAGGATCAGCTTCATTATTTAAAGCGGTAGTTGATCCGACCCTTGGTCAGATCATACGGTGTCATCTCGACTTGGACTTTGTCTCCAGCCAGAACACGGATGCGGTTTTTGCGCATCTTGCCTGCCGTATGAGCGATAATTTCATGGCCGTTTTCCAGCTCGACCCTGAATGTCGCGTTCGGCAAGAGTTCCTTAACGACACCTGGAAATTCGAGCAGTTCTTCCTTAGCCATGTTCACTCCTGTAATGCGTCCGCCCTGTGCGAACACGGCACGATATGATGCAGCGCCGCGCTGTTTTCAAGGCGTTTCTGAAATGTGACCACAAAGAGCGTCGAAACAGCGATTTATCTGCTGAATTAGCACGTGGTTGTATCATTTATGCATGAAACTGACGTGCGACTTGTCGAACCTTACGCGGTTGCATGGTTCCTGGGTGCAGCTTTTTTGTGGCAATTTCAGCGTAGGTAGCCGTTTGGTTTGGTTTGTTGCCAATAGCAGGCTCAAGAGTTGGCGGCTTTATTCGGGCGCACTCAACTACTGATCTTACTCTGAAACGACAGGTGCGCCCCAATTATCAGTCATGTGTTTGATGATCTGGTCACGGGCCGCGCGGTAATGTTCAAGCTTTTCGTTGCGCTGGTCACCCATTCCGGTCGGGTCCATGATGGGCCAATACAGAACCTCAAGTGCATGGGTGCGGGTTAGTTCAAGGGCCGCACGTTGGGACGCAGGCGACAGGGCGACAATCACATCAAAGCTGCCCAAATCGTCGCCCCATTGCTCCATTTCATCAAACGAGCGCGCACGGTGGCGTGACAGCTCGATCCCCATTTCTTCACAAACGGCAACTGTAAAGCCGTCTATATCCATGTCGGATTTGACGCCGGCCGATTGCACGTATGTTTCTTGGCCGTAGAACTTTTTCATCAATCCTTCGGCCATCGGTGAGCGGACCGCGTTGTGGTCACAGCAAAACAAGATTGACGTGGGAAGGTGCTGTTCCAAATCTATCGTCCGAAATGCAAGACGCAGATAAGCGTAAAGAGGCGGCGGGCCGTGTCATTGTCGACATCGGCTTTGCCGTCTAGCCTGTCTTGCAGCACGCGGGCCCCTTCGTTGTGAATGCCGCGCCGTGCCATATCGATCGTTTCAATTTGGTGGGGAGGCAGAGTTTTGACTGCCTCGAAATAACTTTCGCAAATCTGGAAATAGTCTTTCACAACCTGACGAAACGGCCCGAGGGACAACAAGAACTGTGCTGCTGGCTTAGCATCAGCAGTGGTCAGGCTGAAGACCAGCCGCTTTTCCTTGATCGATAGATGCAAGTTATAGGGGCCGGCTGGCACGTCGCGGTCGTCGCGCGTGGGCAGGGCGAAACTGTTGTCCTCCAACAGATCGAACATTGCTACCTTGCGCTCTTGCTCGATCTCGGGCGTCGGCGGGGCGAGGTTGCTGTCGTCCAAATCTATGGCGGCGATATGGCTCATTCAGGTTGCGGCTCGTTCAGGTGATCAAGGCGGGCCTGCACTGACAGACCATGCGCTTCTAGGCTTTCCGAAGTCGCAAGGCGAACTGCATTGGGGCCAATTGCACGCAAGGCGGCGGGGGTCATTTTCGCCAAGGTCGTGCGTTTGACAAAGTCCATGACGGACAGACCGGAACTGAACCGCGCAGAACGCGCTGTGGGCAGAACGTGGTTTGGCCCGCCAATATAATCGCCGATCGCTTCTGGGGTCCATTGGCCCAAGAAAATAGCACCTGCGTGTGTGATCTTGGCCGCAAGTGCATCAACGTCTTCAACACAAAGTTCAAGGTGCTCAGGCGCGATACGGTCCGAGAGTTCTGCAGCCTGATCAAGGTCTTTGACCACAATAATTGCGCCGTAATCGCGCCAACTTGGCGTGGCAATAGCCGTCCGCTCAAGGGTTTTGAGTTGCGCTTCAACTTCGTCGGCTACGGCCTGACCAAATGCAGCGTCGTCGGTGATCAACAGGCTTTGCGCACTCTCGTCATGTTCGGCTTGTGACAGCAGATCAGTCGCGATCCAGGCAGGATTATTGTGCTTATCGGCGATGACCAAAATCTCTGATGGACCGGCGATCATATCAATGCCTACTTTGCCGAACACACGACGCTTTGCAGCCGCGACAAACGCGTTCCCCGGACCGGTAATTTTATCGACAGCGGGAATGGTCTGTGTGCCATACGCCAAGGCAGCAACCGCCTGCGCGCCGCCGATACGGTAAATTTCATCAACACCTGAGATACGTGCGGCCAGCAACACTAACGGATTGATGATGCCATCGGGCGTGGGGACGGTGATCGCAAGACGGCCCACACCAGCCACTTTTGCAGGCACCGCGTTCATCAATACCGACGATGGGTAAGAGGCCAAGCCTCCGGGCACATAAAGGCCTGCCGCGGATACAGGCGTCCAACGCCATCCAAGGGTCGCGCCTGTGTCATCGGTCCAGCTTTCGTCTTTTGGCAACTGGCGTAGGTGGTAGGCACGAATGCGTTCGGCGGCCATTTCGAGCGCTGCGCGATCTGCATCGCTTACTTTGGCGATTTCGGCGTCAACTTCATCTGCGCTGATCGCAAGGGTGTCGGGTGTCAAATCAAGCCGGTCGAACTTGGATGTCAGCTCAATCACCGCTGCGTCGCCGCGTTTACGAACATCTGCAATAATGGCCGCTACAGCGTCATCCACATCCACACTGTCTTCGCGCTTTGCGGACAAAAGGGCGGTAAAGCGCGTCTCAAAGTCAGGGTCTGTGTGGGTCAAAAACTGGGGCATATGATATGTCTATCTTGTTGTCCTGTGCGCCTCAATACGGACAGACGCGCGATTTTCAAATGGTGAGCCAGATCGGCAAAGGCGAAATGAGGGTGTTATTCGGGGTGATGCGGTGCGTCTTTTGCGGCTGCAACATAGGGGCGTGTCACGTCGCGCAGGCTTACCTCTATTGCCTCAATATGCAGCGAGATAGCGCCGTCACCCGCAAGCACAAGCGTCAAGATCCCTGCGCCGTCATCACCGGCTTGCCATTCAAGCGCCAAGGGGGACAGGATTTGTTCTTTGTCAGCACGGTCGATGCCCATTGAGGACACCTTCAGAACGTCCTCCACGGCCAGCAGCGATTGAACACGCTCAAAGGCGCGCCCACGTTTGCGGGCTTTTGGGGCATCTTCCCAACGGAACCGATTGAGCAGAATAGCAAAGCGACGCTTGCTTGGTTGCCACGCCATTTCTGACGCAGGAAAAACCGCGTCTTGAAGTAACGCCGATATCACGGGGATATCTTCGGGTGTGTGCCCCAATAGGCGAAGGGGCTTGTCTGCCGCGTCTTCAAAACGCGCGTCGCTCATGCGCCTTGCACACGCTGAACATTGGCGCCGATGGCAGCCAGTTTCTCTTCCACATGCTCATAGCCGCGATCAAGGTGATAAACGCGGTTCACAAGCGTCTCACCTTGGGCCGCAAGACCCGCCAGAATAAGCGAAACGGATGCGCGCAGGTCTGTGGCCATCACTGGCGCACCTTTGAGGCTGTCTACACCGGTAACGCGGGCAACGCCGCCCTGTACATCGATGTTGGCCCCCATCCGTACCAACTCTGGGGCGTGCATAAAGCGGTTCTCAAAGATTTTCTCTTCTAAAACCGATGTACCGTCCGCAAAGCACAACATCGCCATCATTTGCGCCTGCAAATCCGTTGGAAAACCCGGGAAAGGCTCTGTGGTGACGTCAACCGCTTTGGGACGGTCCCCGCGCAGGCTGACTTTGAGGCCGTTCTTCGTCTCGGAAATATTGACGCCTGCTGCATCCAGTTTTTCGGCGAACGCGCCAACTAAAGCCAATGTGCCACCCAGACACTCAACCTCGCCACCCGCGATGACAGGGGCCAGCATATATGTGCCAAGCTCGATCCGGTCGGTGACAACGGGGTGGGTCGCGCCGCCAAGACGCTCAACGCCCTCGATCGTAATGGTTGATGTACCGTCGCCGTCAATATGCGCGCCCATGCTGCGCAGACAGGTCGCCAGATCAACAATTTCAGGCTCGCGCGCGGCATTGTTGATAACAGTGGTCCCTTTCGCAAGGGTCGCTGCCATCATGATGTTTTCTGTGGCACCAACGGATGCAAACGGGAAATCAATGACGGCACCTTTGAGCTTTCCGCCGTCCGCCTTGGCGTGCAAATAACCGTCCTTAAGGTCAATCTGGGCGCCCATTTTGGCCAGACCATCTGTGTGGATATCCATTGGACGCGCGCCGATCGCACAGCCACCGGGCAAAGACACAACTGCATGCCCCTCACGGGCCAAGAGGGGGCCAAGCACCAGATTAGAGGCGCGCATCTTGCGCACGATATCGTAATGCGCGGTGGTGTTGATTGTGCCGTGGGTCGACATGGCAACAACCTTGCCGTTTTGCAGGCTGGTTACTTCCGCGCCGAGACTTTCCAGCAGCGTTGTCATAGTCTTGATGTCTGACAATCGCGGCGTGTTGGTCAGTGTCAGTGGCTCATCACTCAGCAGCGTGACCGGCATCAGTGTCAGTGCTGCGTTCTTCGCGCCAGCAATCGGGATTTGTCCAGAAACAGCACCGCCGCCTTTTACCAAAATACTATCCATCGGGGTGTCCTATCCTCAATCGCCCGTCTGGGCTTTTTCATCCGTGTCTGATGCGCGCGCACGGGCCTGTGCCTTGCGGCGGCTCATGTTTGCTTTCAGCGCAGCTTTCAATCGCACGTCACGGGCTTGTGCGGCGTTTTTGGCTTGGGTTGTTTTTTGTTTATCGCTCATATCAAGCGGCATACCGCAGTTGCCAAAAAGGGTCCAGATTGCGCTTGCACGATTTCCCAATTGCTCGTAAAGACGCTTCACTTTACGGCGCTGCTGTAGCTCAGAGGTAGAGCACTCCATTGGTAATGGAGAGGTCGAGAGTTCAATTCTCTCCAGCAGCACCATTTACCAGCCAGATGTTGTCGCCTATTACGCTCAGTCTGCGTTTGTCTTCGCGGTGAGCACCAATTGTATCCGCGGGCGGCATGGGTCGAGTTTAACGGCTAGGCCGTTAGATTACTGTTGTGGCCTAAGCGCGCGTGTCCATCCAGATCGTGAACGGGCCGTCGTTCACCAAAGACACTTCCATCGCGGCACCGAATTGGCCGGTTTGGGCAACGATGTTTTGGCTACGGATGGCGTCAATGAATGCTTCATATTTTGCGTGGCCTTCATCGGACGGGGCGGCGGCGGAAAAGCCGGGGCGGTTGCCGCTTTTGGTGTCGGCGGCCAAAGTGAATTGGCTGACAATCAACATCTCACCACCGGTTTGCAGCAATGACACGTTGGTTTTGCCGTTTTCATCGTTGAACATGCGCAGCTTGGGAATTTTGCGTGCCAGTTGCGCCACGTCCTCGTCTGTGTCGCCTTGCATCGCGCAGATCAGCACCAACAACCCCGCGTCGCATTTTCCAATAACGCTGCCCTCAACCACGACCTCAGCCCGTGTTACCCGTTGGATCAATGCCCTCATATCAGCCCCTCGCTTAGCGCATAAAAATAGCCCGACACACCTGCAAGCAGGGCACCGACCAACAGGGCTAACGTAATTTTCCACGCGGACCAAGGGCGCTCACCCTGTACGCGGCCGGTGCGCGCGTTCACCACAAAGCGGTATGTTTGTCCGCGGTATTTATAGGCGGCCATCCACACAGGAAGCAGGATATGTTTGAACGTGACATCGCTGACTTGCGTATCAAGTGCGGTGATCTTTTGGGCATCGCCGCCAATGTCGAACTTTACGTCACGCTCAATCACACGGTCCATAATTTGACGCGCCTCATCAAATCCTTGCTCAAGGGGTACCGTATAGGCCTCGGCGCGGAAACCGGCCAAAAACGCGGGGCGGTAAGGTTCCAAAGAGGATAAATCCCACGGCTCTAGCGCGTCAGTGAAGCGTTTCGGCAGTGATGTAGAGGCCAACACAAGAACATCGTCAAACGCCCGTGCAACGCGGCCGCGCACAGCGGTCCAACGAATTTTGCGCACTTGCCGTGTTTGGCTTTTGCCGTTCACGCGTACTGTTCTGGTCGTCGAATAATACCGGCCCCGTTGGCCGCGATAGGTACTTTTGGTAGCGGCATCGAATGTCCAATAGGGCACGTAGATGCCCTCCATCTTGCGGCCCTTGCGAGCGTACGCTTGGAGCGAATTTGGCGCAAACCATAACTGCCCCAGCCAGTCGTTCATGGCTGCTTTTGCCTCGCGTTCGTCAAGGGCGAAGGGCAGCAGCCCTTTGGGCTTGATGTGTCTGTGCGTGCCTGTTCCCGTGACAACAGGTGTTGCGCAAAACGGGCATTCTGCGGCGTGGACAGCGCTTTCAAACGTTACCTGCGCACCGCAATTTGTGCAGGCCAGTACGTTCGTTTGTTCTGTCTCGCTGGCGTCAAGCTGGCCTTTCAGCGCGTTGGAAAAGTCCTGCTCGCGGATGGGACTGAAGTGATGTCCAGATCCTTCAAGAACGTCGGTGCTACCGCAATGATCGCACTCCAGCTGCCCTTGCTGAGGGGCAAAGCGCATGTCCGCGCCACAACTGTCGCATGGAAAGCGATGTTCAAGTTTTTCGTCCATTGCGTCTGTGGTCTACCGGTCTGGGGCAGGTGGTGGGGGCGGCAAAATCGTGAAAAGCTGGGCCAATTCGGTGACATCATCCGCTTTGAGCCAGCCGTCTTGGCCTTGGGTCCACACGTATGTCGCGCGATCGATCTCGCCTTTGCTTGCCATCTGTCCGATTGCTGCTTTTGAAAACGGCCCACGGGTCTCTCCGTTAATGGCGATGTGCCAAACATGTTCGACAGGCGGAGGAGGAGGGGCGACCGCCCCCGTAGAGCCACTCGGGCGTGGGCCCCATGGCCCTGCCTGTTGCGCCATCGCAATGCCGAGCCCCATTCCCAATCCGGCGCCCATGCCAGCTCCCATACCTGCGCCAGCACCGCCATCGCTCGTCAGGCTCTCGGCTGCTGAGTACTGCATAAACCCGCCCAGATCACCGGCCATTCCCATTGAGGTCCGTTTATCAAGGGCGGTCTCAACAGCGGGTGGCAGACTGATGTTTTCGATATAAAGTTCGGGGATGGTCAGCCCGTAGTTTGCAATTGCGGGTGCAATCGCTTGGGCAACCAGCTTGCCCAGATCACGGGTGTTGGCTGCCATATCCAGCACCGAAATTCCAGCGTTTGCAATGACATGGCTGAACTCTTGCACGATGATGTTTCGTATTTGATAGCTGATTTCATCCATGGTGAACTCACCATCCGTGCCGACGATCTCGACCAAGAATTTTGCTGGATCGCTGACCTTTACCGAATAGGTGCCAAATGCGCGCAACCGCACCATGCCAAACTCAGGATCACGGCAGATGATCGGGTTTTTCGTGCCCCACTTCAGGTCATTGAAACGTGTTGTGTTGACGTAATAAATCTCTGATTTGAAGGGGGATTTAAATCCATGATCCCAATGGTTCAGGGTGGTCAAAACAGGCATGTTGTTGGTTTCCAACATGTAAAGCCCCGGCGTGAACACATCGGCCAGTTGACCCTCATGAACAAACACAGCCGCTTGGCCTTCGCGCACAGTTAGCTTTGCGCCGTATTTAATCTCGTGGGCTTCACGCTCAAAGCGCCAAACCATTGTGTCACGCGTATCATCAACCCAGTGAATAACATCGATGAACTCGCCGCTTAGAAAATCAAAAATACCCATGAAATAACCTCGCTGGGGGAGAAACAAATAAAGGCAGGCCCGCTAGGTGCCACCCGTTAATTCAGCCGCGATGCGGCGCACAATTGGAAGCGCATCTTGCGCGCTCATGCCTGTCTTCAGGCGGGGATCATAAAGCATGCGCAGTAACAACTCGTCATGGGATGTCAGCAAAGCAAACTCTTCGTCGTCATTGAAAATAGATGGGCGTGCAGCCGCACTGTCATTGGCAAGGCCCAGCCCTTGGGCAACTTCTTCATGCACGCACGACCAGCGGAGTAAATCAGGGTGTTCTGCGCGAATGATGGCGACCGCTTTGGTATAGCCGCCGGTGCTTTGGGCGTCGGACAGGGCCAGCACCAAACATAGGGTCGTCTTAGGCAGGTTCTCAACTGTGCGGATCAACCCGTCAGAGGCACCAGGGATCATGTCACGCAGGCGTGGTCCGATTTGGCGGCGGTCATCTTCATTGAGCACTAACACATGGTAATTTGCGTGGCGGTTCGTCAGATTGATCCGCTTGCGCGAGACCCGCTCAAGGCGCTTTGCATAGGCCTTAATGCGCGGCAAGTCGTCTTTACGGATTTGCGCGCTGACTGTATCGCCAAATTCGATCGACATCCGAATGGGCCCGTCCCACCGACGCAAAGGGCTAGCTTTATTGTTAACGGCTTGAAGGCCACCATTGGTGTCGTATTCGTCAAAAAACGCAATGCGCACAAAGTTTTGCACCAAGTCTTCGGTGCTAAAGGGGGTATCTACACCGCCGCCGTCCTTGCGAAGAAGACCGCGCACCAACAAGTAGTCCTGCAGTTTTTTATAGTGGGCCTCAATTTTGTAGCTTTTGGCAGAGCGGATCACCTCGGGGCGGAGGGCATCGATACTGATTGTGTTGTCATAGAACGCATCGTTTTGTCCGGGCGTAACACAGCCCGTTGCTGCCAAAAGGCCAAAAGTAGCTGCGAATTTACGCGCATTGTGGCGCAAAAGGCGGCCCAAAGAATAGGGCGCTGCGCGATATGAACAGCGCCCTATCATTTACTTAGGAACAGACGTGCCCGCGGCGTCACCAAGACCTGTGCGTTTGGCTGTAGCTGCGGCAAGGGTCGCCTTCAATTCGGCTTCCATGGTTTGCAATTCGGTCTCGGCCTCGGCGCGTTTGCGTTTGCCTTCATCGGCAATTTCGAGGCTTTCCTGAATGGTGCCGATCAAATCCGCGTTTGCCTTTTTGACTGCTTCAATGTCGAAGACACCGCGTTCCATTTCCTGGCGGATCACCTTGTTGGCGCTGCGCAAGTTTTCGGCGTTTGAGGTCAGCAGCTCGTTCGTCAGATCATTGGCATCGCGCACCGCACCCGCCGCCTCGGCCGAGCGTTGGATGGTCACCGCTTGGGCCAGTTGTGTCTCCCAAAGAGGCACTGTGTTGACCAGCGTAGAGTTGATTTTCGTGACCAGTGATTTGTCATTTTCCTGCACCAAGCGGATCGAGGGCAGTGATTGCATTGTGACTTGTCGCGTCAGTTTAAGGTCATGCACGCGGCGTTCCAGATCATCGCGGGCGCTGCGCATGTCGCGCAACTCTTGGGCCTTCATCACACCGTCTTCTTCGGAGGCAGCGCTCACTTCGGCCTCTTTGGCGGGGATGGTTTTTGTGTCTAGTTCCGCCAGTTTCTCTTCGCCGGCCGCGATATAAAGCGCCAGCTCATCGTAGAAGTTCAGCGTTTTTTCATAAAGCACATCAAGGCTTTCGATGTCTTTCAACAGTACATGTTCATGGGCCAAAAGATCATCGGTGATTTTGTCTATCTGTCCCTGCACATCCTCAAAACGGGCCACAAATTTTGCCATCGGTGCGGCGCGACCTAACAGCCGCTCCCACCAGGATTGTTTGCGGCGCACATCAAGCTCGCTAACCGAAAAGCCGCGAATGGTGCTCACGATGCCGCGCAGGCTGTCACCGGCGGGGCCTACGTCTTTGTTACGCACGCCTGCCAGCATGGACTGACTGATTTGTTGTAATTCGGTTTGCGCGTTTGATCCAAAGCTGATGATCGATTGTGTATCGCTCATGTCCAATTCGGCCATACGCTTTTTGATCTGCTCGCTTGCGGGCGCGTCTGCCTCTTGTAACGTTACCAACGCGTTTGAGGGTTCTGCCAAGACAGCCTTTGTGACCTTCTCCACATCCTGAAGCGCCGCCTCAGCCTTTTGCTTGTTTGCTTGAATACTCGTCATACTTTCACTCCCCACTTGCGCTTAAGCCTTCACGTCGCAGTCGATCCCGCAACACTTTGATTTCAATGTCCATGTCTGTTCGGTCATCGAGCAACATTTTTTCGGTCTGTGCTGCAAAATTCAACTCCAGATCATCCAACAGCGCCTCGTAATCTGCGCGCACATCCGCATTGCCGTTTCGCGCATAAAGATCCGCAAACTTTGCAGTAGCATCCCGCGCGCCCTGCAAATAGACGCCCAAAAATTTGCGCGCTCCGGTCAGATCACGCGGATCGTCTTCAATTGTGCGAAACATCGTGCGCGCGGTTGCCCCAAATTGCTCTACCCGTTCGGTGAGGCGGCGGTCGCCCGCGCGCAGCACTTCGCGTTTCATATTTTGCAAGTGCGCCTCAGCCTGATCAACGGCCTTCGTGACGCGGTCTTGTTGAAAACTATCGACCCCTTCAAGTCCCTTGTCGCGCAGGGGATCAGGACCAAACGCAAACAAATGCAGCACGACCCCCACCACCATAAATACGGCTACATTCATCAACGACGCAGTCCCCGAGAAGCCAGCAAGGCCAAGCCCCAACGCCAAAGCGACGCTGGCTAAAATCTTGCGTGGTATGGCGGGTTTTCGGGCGGTTTTGCGCGCGTCATAGGCCTCATGGGCGATGACGCCTTCGCGGGTTAGCCAAGCTGCCAGAATGAGCAGCCCAAATGCGAGTAAGTTCTGTGCAAGCTCGTTTGGGGTGCCTTGGAATGCGCGGATCGCCAAAGGGATTGCCACAAAAAACATCAGGTTTACGCGGCCACCCGCTTTGGTGCGTTTTTTGCCCGCAAAACTTTCGGCACGGACAGCGGAGCTAGTGGCTTGGTCACCGCTTTGGCGTGGCGAATGCGTGCTGGAATACCGTTTTGCCATCACGCGCCCCCCGATGCCGCAACATAGGCAATCAGCGCGATCAACAAAAAGAACGCAATTTTTCTAAGGCCCGTTTCTTCCATCGGCTTACCTTTTCACTCTCTTACCAGATTACATATGTACGGTTTGCAAAACTACCAATGGCGCCCGGTTGTGGACCCTTTAGTGCCCACCAGGCCGCGCCCCTGTGCGCCGCTCGGCGTTTAGTTTGCGGGTATAGCCCGATTGGATGATTTCCACCGCAAACAGCACCACGACGCTGAAGTAAAACGTGGTTTTAGACATTGGGATGACTTCATATCCGAACACCATCAAGGCAAGGCTGTCGTCATGCATGGCGTGGGCTGCGGCTTGGCCGCTTTCGCCCAACAAGACAACGCCGACGATCAACAAGATGAAAAGGCCAAGAACCTCGTACATGCGGTTCTTTTCCAAAAACGCAGTCACCGCGTCTGCAAGGGCCAGCATGGCGATGCCTGATAGAATAATCGCGGTGGCAAGCACCCAGAACACGTCTGTGATGGCCAATGCCGATAGCACGGAATCGAAACTAAAGATCAGGTTCATCAATACAATCAGCATCACGACTTTCATTGCAGATTTGCCCGACTTGCCCTCAACGTCGTGATCAAGGTGCTCAACAGTCAGCAGGTGACTGATTTCTTTTACGGCTGTGTACATGATGAAAATACCGCCCAACAAAAAGACGCAGGTGGCAAAGTTTACGCCGCCCGTTAGCACACCGTCCCAGTTCATAATGAAGAACGGTTCTGCCAGCGCGTCGATCAGCCGGATCATCACAAACAAAAGGACAACGCGCAGCGCCACAGCGATGATGATTCCCCAAAATCGCACGGCTTTCTGGCTGGCGACGGGGGCGCGTTGGCTCTCGATTGAGATGTAGAGCAAGTTGTCAAAGCCCAGTACCGCTTGCAAAAAGCACAGCATCAACAAGTTACCGAGGTTTTCGATCGTTAAAATATCAGCCATAAAACGCGGCTCCTCACACCATAAACACTTGGCCTATGGGTAAAGCAGCTTGGCGGAGAAAGGAACAGGGCTGTTCAGTTTGGCTTAACGCCCGTGTTTACCGGCGGCCTTTTGGCTTGCCACCACCTTGGGGGCCTTTGGCTGGTCCGCGTCCCGGTCCTTTGGACGGTCCTTTGGGTCCATTCGGATTTTCCATCCGGCCTACACGTGTTGCACTGCCCGCGCGCTTGCCAGGTGCTACGCGGCCGGATCGGTCAAAATCACGTTGCGCGCTGCGCGTTACGGTGCGCTTTGGCTTGCCGCTTGCGTCATCTGTATCGCCGCGCGACTTGAAGGCTGGCT
Organism: Nereida ignava; assembly: GCF_047114695.1. GTDB lineage: Bacteria > Pseudomonadota > Alphaproteobacteria > Rhodobacterales > Rhodobacteraceae > Nereida > Nereida ignava. Next base: position 912,240 of record NZ_CP112885.1, on the reverse strand, counting down.
TACCTTTGCCTTTGAACGCTGGCTTCTTGCCTGCCTTTTTGGCGAAGCCTGTGTCGTCGTCAGCCTCGATCCCGAGTTGGTCGCGCAGGACGCGGCCTTTGACTTCTTCTACTTCGCTGGCTTTGAGATTGTTAAGGCGGAACGGACCGTAGCTGATGCGGATCAGGCGGTTCACCACCACGCCCATCGCTTCCATCGTGCGGCGAATTTCGCGGTTTTTGCCCTCGCGGATACCCACCGTTAGCCACGCATTGGCCCCTTGCTGGCGGTCAAACTGCACGTCCATGCCAAGGTATTTCACCCCGTCAACGGTAATCCCTGCACGCAACTCATCCAACTTGCTCTCCGACAGGCTACCTTTGATCCGCACGCGGTAACGGCGCAGCCAGCCTGTGCTTGGCAGCTCCAAACGGCGCTTGATGTCACCGTCATTGGTCAGCAGCAAAAGCCCCTCGGATGTAAGATCAAGCCGGCCCACAGACATCACGCGGGGCATGTCTTCGGGCAAATCGTCAAAGACAGTTGTGCGGCCTTTTTCGTCACGGTCCGTTGTCACCAAGCCGCTTGGCTTGTGATATAGCCACAGACGGGCTTTTTCAGCGGGTCCAATGGGGGCATTATCCACCATCAACCGCGCGCCGGGACCGACATTCAACGCGGGGCTGTCGATAATCTTACCGTTCACACTTACGCGCCCGGCTTCAATCATACGCTCCACCTCGCGCCTGCTGGCAACACCGGCGCGAGCCAGAACCTTGGCGATGCGCTCACCTTTGACTGGTTCACCGCTGGCGTCAGGGCGCGGCGCACCAATGGCCTCAGCAGCAGAGGAGGGCGTTTTCGCGGCGGTTTTGTCGGCGGGCGTTTTGGGTGTGTTGCTCATACGCGCGCTCGTAGCACGCAAGCCCGCCCACGGCTAGCGCATAACCTTTGCTGCGTTGATCCGTTTGTGGGCAGCACGTGAAACGGCGGGCGGGGATGGCGGAAACTTCACAAAGAGCTTTCACGCAGGCACAGGCGGGCGTAAACTGCGTCTATGCGGTTTCAAACTCATATGGATGTGGCCTTAGGCCAAGCAACGGCCGCGGCAGAGCGCGGCGAGGTTCCCGTAGGTGCAGTGATTGTCCGGCAAGGAGATGTGATCGCGGCTGCGGGCAATGAGACGCGTGCGCGATCGGACCCCACCGCACATGCGGAAATATTAGCCATCCGTGACGCGTGTAAAATGTTGGGGGTTGAGCGGCTCACGGGATGTGATCTCTACGTCACTCTTGAGCCGTGTCCGATGTGTGCAGCGGCTATTTCCAACGCTCGGATTGCGCGGCTTTATTATGGCGCGGCTGATCCGAAATCCGGTGGTGTTGCCCAAGGCGCGCGCGTCTTTAGCCACCCACAATGTCATCACGCCCCTGAAGTCTATGACGGCATCAACGCCTCTGCGGCCCAAGATATGTTAACTCGTTTCTTTTCTGGTTTGCGCGGCTAAATAAACGACCTGATGCGTTGTGCGTTGGGGCGAAGATTACCTCAAGCCGATCAATGTGCGAAAACAAAACGGTAATTGACGTTTTTAGGCTCTATTGCACGTTGCGGGCGCGGCACGTGCTTGGCAATTCCGGCGCGCCCCGCTAAACCGCCCTAAATAGGTTTCGGAGCACCCCAAATGTCGATTGATATAGATACCGCCCGCAAAGTGGCCAAGCTGGCCCGGATCAAAGTGGAAGACGACGCGCTGCCCGCGCTCGCCACGGAATTCAGCAATATCTTGGGCTTTATCGAACAGCTCAACGAGGTCGATGTTGAAGGCGTTGAGCCAATGACATCCGTGACGCCGCAGCGCCTTTATCGCCGCGAAGATGTGGTCGCTGATGGCAACCAACCCAAAGCAGTTTTGAAAAATGCCCCCGATGCACGCGAAGGCTTTTTCGCCGTGCCCAAAGTGGTGGAGTAAACCCGATGTCTGATCTGTCTAAACTTACTATCGCCGCTGCCCGTGACGCCATGCGCAAAGGTGAGCTGACGTCCGTTGAACTGACTGATGCGTGCCTGTCTGAAATTGAAGGTGCCTCGGCGCTGAACGCATTTGTTCACAACACGCCCGAGATCGCCCGTGAGCAAGCCAAAGCCGCTGATGCGCGTCGCGGTGCAGATGCACCGGATATGAACGGTGTCCCTGTGGGCATCAAAGATTTGTTCTGCACCAAGGGCGTGCCGTCGCAGGCCGCTTCGGGTATTCTTGAAGGCTTCCGCCCCGAGTACGAAAGCACGGTGTCTGGCAAGTTGTTCGACGCGGGCGCGGTAATGCTTGGTAAGTTGAACATGGATGAATTCGCCATGGGGTCCTCAAACGAGACCTCTGTTTATGGTGACGCAATCAATCCGTGGAAACACGATGACCGTGCGCTGACGCCGGGTGGTTCTTCTGGTGGGTCGGCAGCTGCGGTTGCTGCTGATTTGTGCCTTGGGGCAACAGGCACGGATACTGGTGGCTCAATTCGTCAGCCGGCGGCCTTTACGGGCATCACCGGTATCAAGCCTACGTACGGGCGGTGCTCGCGGTGGGGTGTTGTGGCGTTTGCGTCATCGCTCGATCAAGCGGGTCCTATGACAAAAGATGTGCGCGACGCGGCTATTATGCTTGAGGCTATGTGCGGCTTTGACGCCAAGGATAGCACATCAGCCAACCTTGCTGTACCAAACTTTGAAGCGGCGCTAACTGGTGATATTCGCGGCAAAAAGATTGGTATTCCCAAAGAATACCGCATGGAGGGCATGCCCGCCGAGATTGAACAGCTTTGGGCCGATGGCCAAGCAATGCTCAAAGACGCAGGTGCCGAGATCATTGATATTTCGCTGCCCCACACCAAATACGCGCTGCCTGCGTATTACGTGATTGCCCCTGCCGAGGCGTCCTCAAACCTTGCCCGTTATGATGGCGTTCGGTTCGGCCATCGCGCCACGCTTGATGCGGGTGATGGCATTACTGAGATGTATGAAAAGACCCGTGCCGAAGGGTTCGGCGCCGAAGTTCAGCGCCGCGTCATGGTGGGTACGTATGTGCTGTCTGCAGGTTTTTATGACGCGTATTTCAACCGCGCCCGCAAAGTGCGCACGTTGATCAAGCAAGACTTCGAGAACGTCTTTAATGCGGGTGTGGATGCCATTTTGACCCCTGCGACCCCGTCTGCGGCTTTTGGCCTTGGTGAGGCGAAGTCAGCGGATCCAGTGCAAATGTATCTTAATGACGTTTTCACCGTCACAGTTAACTTGGCTGGTCTGCCGGGCATCGCTGTTCCTGCGGGGACAGATGCGTCAGGGCTGCCGCTTGGTTTGCAGCTGATCGGTCGTCCTTGGGAAGAGGGCGATTTGTTGAATTCCGCCTACGCGTTGGAACGCGCCGCAGGATTTGTAGCAAAACCAACCAAATGGTGGTAATCCCTTGGCCGTGCGGTAAAAAATCGCGTGGCCTTTGACGTTTTGTCGCCCGAAGCCGCCACGTGATCCACGCACGCAATTGAATTGAGTGTAAGGACGTATTTGCGGTGAAAAACTTTGTGATCTTGGGGCTTGGTGTGGCTCTTTTGGCGGCGTGTCAGCCAGCAGTGCCCAACAGTGCACGCGGCGTTGGGTTTGATGATTTCAAATTGCGCAGCCAGCAACGCGATGCAGAATTGCGCGGCACAGGATCTGTTGGCTTGCCGGTTGAAAACGAACCCGCAGTGACCACCGCTTCGCTTAACCCGCAGGTAAATGGCATCACAGTTCCCGCAGGAACGGGCCCAGTGAACGGGGCCGCGCAAGGGGTCAGTGGCGCACAAACCTCAGGCCTGACTGACGCCCAAGAGATTGCAGCGGCCACAACGGCTGCGTTGAATAATTCGGGCCAAGCACCCCTTGAGGCATCCCCGAGCAATCCCGCCCCCGAAGCCGTTGCTGTGACCGGTATCAGCCGTGAGAACGACTTTGACGCGGTTTCGCAGTTACGCGATATTGAAGCGGACGCGGCACGGCGCACGGCAAACCAAGGCCGCTTCGAGCAGGTCGCGCCAACTGCGTTGCCCACGCGGGACGGCGCGTCTGGGCCGAACATTGTGCAGTATGCGCTGCAGACCACCAACGCGCGGGGTGAGAGCCTTTACACCCGTCGCGGCATTGCCCTCGCGGCTAAAAATGCCCGCAATTGTGCGCAGTATTTATCCGACGATCTGGCCCAGCAGGAATTTTTGGAGTTAGGCGGCCCGCGTCGTGATCGCAAAGCACTTGATCCTGACGGTGATGGATTTGCTTGTGATTGGGATCCAAGCCCCTACCGCCGCGCCCGTGCTCAGGCACAGTCGGGCAATTAACTAGGGTCCGCGCACAGAATGCTGGCGGATAGTATTTGGCACCCAAGTCCTAATTTCGGCCCCCGTCGGGATGGGCTGACGCCCCAGCTTGTGGTGCTGCATTACACAGCGATGACAGATTTGGACGAGGTGCTTGAACGGCTCTGTACCCCCGAGCATGAGGTCAGCTGTCACTATCTGATTGATGAGGATGGTCGCCTCTTTACGCTTGTGGACGGTACTATGCGCGCGTGGCACGCAGGGGCAGGCAGTTGGGCGGGGGTGAGTGATATCAACTCGCGCTCAATCGGGATTGAACTGCTAAACAGCGGGCGGGTACGTTTTAGTGACGCCCAAATGCATCGTCTTGAAGTGGTGCTGGCCTGTGTGATGGATCGTTGGCGCATCGCACCACACGGCGTTATTGGCCACTCGGATATGGCGCCTGCGCGCAAGCAAGACCCGGGCCGGTTTTTTGATTGGCAACGTTTGGCCCAAAAAGGGCTTTCTGTTTGGCCTGATGCATCGATTGGGCGCGACACAGCTGATTTTGCGCAGACTGCTGCACAGTTCGGCTATCCTGTGAGCGAGGCGGGTGTGGATGCGGTCTTTGAGGCATTCCGCCAAAGGTTTCGCCCGTGGCACGTTGGCCCGCTTGATGCGACGGACTGCGCGATGATGGACGATCTTGCGGCACGGTTCAGCGCGCGCAGCTTGTCGTTGACCTGAGACAGGCACAGGGGTAAGCGCGAGTCTATGTGTGGAGGGTCGGATGACCGCGCTGTTGCGCCCTTTCGGGGGCGCGCATCGAGGAAAGTCCGGACTCCGTGATGGAATGGTGCCAGGTAACGCCTGGGCAGAGCAATCTGACGGATAGCGCCACAGAAAACAGACCGCCTTGCATGCAAGGTAAGGGTGAAACGGTGGTTTAAGAGACCACCGCGTCGCTGGTAACAGGGACGGCATGGCAAGCCCCACCAGGAGCAATGCCAAATAGGAACCGCGTGCCTGATTTCGGTCGGGCGGGGCGCCATCGGCCCCAGCAGGTTCGGGTTGGCAGCTTGACGGGCTTGGTGACAGGTCCGCTAGAGGAATGGTCATCCAGAGGTGGCAACGCCTTGGACAAAATCCGGCTTATAGACCCTCCACACATTTTTACTCAGCATGAGTTTCGGTATTCTGAAAGTAAAATGTAAACTAAACGTTACACATTCATGTGTGGTTAAAAGTTGACGGTGTATGTTCAAACAATGAGGCGGCATGTTCGCTGTTTCTAAGTATATTCATACTTTGTTTATGATTGGGGTCTGCCGCTATGGCAGCGTTAAATGTAATTCGAACAATCGATAGTTATGCGTGCGATTTGAGCGGAGCGCGCGCTCAGGCGCGCATGGATTTGATGATGGACGAAACGAACCTGTCCGTCGAAATTCTTGAAACGGATGGCAGGATCATCCGCGAAAATAACATGAGCCAAAGCCACTTCGGTGTAGGTGAGCGCAAGGGGCTGCATTGGAAGATGCTTTGGCCTGCTTCGGTGCGAGAGGCGATAGCAGCAGCGATTTGTAGCAGTGCAGATGGGCTTACAGTGCGCGTTGAGCACAAGCGCGTAGACAGCAGCGGCGTCAGCAGATTATGGCGGCGGTGCTTGCGCCGATCACGTATGGACCTGATGATATCACGGCAATTATGGTGGTATCCCATCCGCAATCCGCCAATCAGCCAGTTTAGCGCAGGTATTTTTCAAGCGGCGGATGATTTGCCCGATTTGGACGCAGAATCAGGTTGACTTGGGGCCTGTTGCGGATAGAAGGCGGGTTCAAGTTTCCGGAGCGGCCCCCGAGGTGTGGCGCGGCCCCCTTTTAGGAGAGATCAAATGGCGAAGCCAACCACGATTAAAATCCGCCTGAATTCAACAGCAGGCACTGGCCACTTCTACGTGACCAAAAAGAATGCCCGCACGATGACTGAGAAAATGGTTGTAAACAAATACGACCCGGTCATCCGCAAGCACGTTGAGTACAAAGAAGGCAAAATCAAGTAAGCTTCGCGCTACTGGTTTTCCGACTACTTAATCTAATTCAAGAAGCCGCGCAGATCTGCGTGGCTTTTTTTGTTCGCTGGTTTTTGTTTAGCCGTCTCAACAGTGTGTAGATCAGTTTGGGTGGATGCAATGGGATACACGTTCCGGATCCCCTCAAAGAGACCTACTGCGCCTCTGTACCTTCTCTCAGAGCACCTGCTTTAGTTGCAGGTTAAACCTGCATCGCAGACAGAAAAAAGCCCCCCGTGCGATGTGCGCGGAGGGCTTTGCGTTCGTCAAACTAGCGTTTGATTATTCACGATTGCCGAGCAGTTGCAGCAGGAACATGAACATGTTGATGAAGTCGAGGTAGAGGTTCAACGCACCCATGATCGCTGACTTGCCGAGCCACTCTGTGTCGCCGTGGTGGGCGTGTGCGAGGTACTCTGTCTTAATCTTTTGTGTGTCGTAAGCTGTGAGGCCCGCGAAGATCAGAACACCCAGAACAGAGACCACGAACATGATCGCTGGTGATTGCAGCCAGATGTTGACGACCATTGCCACCAAGATGCCGATCACACCCATGATGAGGAAGCTACCCCAGCCTGAGATGTCTTTCTTTGTAGTATAGCCGTAAAGCGACAGACCCGCGAAGGCGATCGATGTTACCAGGAACACTTGCGCGATGCTCATGCCTGTGAAGGCCACGAAGATCCAAGCCATTGACAGGCCCATCACCGCCGCAAAGGCGTAAAAGAACAGCTGTGCAGCCGCCGCCGAGAAGCGGTTAATCATGGCGCTGAAGCCGAAAACCATCGCCAGCGGTGCGAACATGATGATCCAGCCGAGGATGTTTGGTTGCAGTGTTGCGGGGTCACGGAACACAGACAGCAAGGCAGGGGATGTACCCACGGCCCAAGCTACTGCGAATGTGATCAGCATGCCCACGGACATTGTGCCGTAGACTTTGTTCATATGTGCGCGCAGACCCTCGTCGATTTCTGCGGTGCGGATGCCCACGCCTGCGCGGGCAGTGTCGAATTGTGCCATTTCCATTGGCCCTTTCGCTTAAGTTTCCCTGACGCCGCGTCGGGAAGGGTTAAAACCCCCGCCGCGATTGCTTGTCATATTGTCATACTACCACCCGTTTTCAAGGGATATCGGTCTAATATATTGGTGTGTAGTATGGAATATCCGGTTCAAAATTACCTTTAATCACGGTGTTTTGAAATTGCGTTGTAAGGCCTGCATTAAGCCGCACCGCTAGAGCGTAATAACGATCTTTCCTGTAGATTTGCGTGCACGCAACAACTCAAAGGCGTCTGCTGCTTGCTCAATCGGTAGAACGTGGCTGACGTGGGGCGCAAGATTGCCGGCAGCGTGCCAACGCATCAGATCACTCAGGCTTTCATGCAGCGCGCCCGGATTTATGGGTAGGTATCCACCCCAATAAAAACCGATCAGATCAATGTTCTTCACCAAGAGGTGATTTGCAGCAACGGGGGGCACAGTGCCACCAGCAAAGCCGATCACAACGATACGCCCGCCTCGGTTGCACGCTTTGAAAGCCGACGTGAAAACATCACCACCGATGGTTTCATAGATAACGTCCGCGCCGCCAAGCGCTTTGACGCGGGCTGTTAGGTCGTCAGTATCTGTGTCGATCACATGATGTGCGCCTGCCGCTTTGCAGATTTCGAGTTTTTGTGCTCCGCGCGCGGCTGCAATCACTGTTGCGCCAAGCTTGGCCCCCAATTCAACCGCGGTTAGTCCAACACCACCGGCGGCGCCAGTCACCAGCAAGGTTTCGCCCTTGGCAAGGCGCGTGCGCTTGGTGAGCGCTAGGTGGCTGGTCCCGTAGGCCACCTGAAAAGCGGCCGCGGTTATGTCGTCCATAGTGTCATCAAGCGGGGCGCAACGGTCTGCTGCCAGTGCGCAGTAATCTGCAAGACCGCCGTGGCCACCAAATCCAATGACTCGTTGACCCACGCGAAGATGGTGCACACCATTACCCACTTCTGCCACCGTGCCAGAGATTTCCATACCTAATGTAGCAGGCAAGGGCGGGCGTTCTTGGTAGCGGCCCGTCATCATCAGTAAGTCGCCAAAGTTTAGTCCGCATGCCGCAACTTTCACGACCACTTCACCAGCGGCTGCAGCGGGGCGGGGCACGTCACACAAAGTGGGAGGTGTTTTGAGGTCGTGAATTTGAAAAGCGCGCATATCGGGCCTCATTGGTTAAGCATTCAGGCGAATCGTTAGGGACAAAAGGGTGCTTTTGTAAAATTTCCCATACAATTTTGTATGCTGTTTTAATTGCATACCAATGGATACAGTGAAGTGACGTAGGGGCAAGGTGTCAAATATGTACCACAAATGCAGGATTTTGAATATTTTCTCGTTTCGAAAGATATTCGCGCACATATTCAACAATAGAGGCTAGTTATTTATAACATTATCAATGTATTGCATTACATTGAAATTTTTTGGCTACAGCAGCGTGAATTTTTTGTGATTTGTCGCATGGGTTGCTTGTGGTAATTGCTATGCAATCAGAGGTGGAATGAATTTATGACGCATCACGTCGACGAACATGTTGGGAAACGGATCCGTCACCGGCGCTGGCTGGTGGGGATGACCCAACAGCAATTGGCGGAAGCTGTCGGGATCAAGTTCCAGCAGATCCAAAAGTACGAGACCGGTGCAAATCGGGTTTCTGCGTCTCGACTTTGGGACATTGCCGGTGCTCTTGATTGCCCTGTTAGCTTTTTCTTTGATGGCGCAGACACGCCCACCACTGAGGTTGATGACATGTTCGCTGAAAAAGAGGCGATGGAATTGGTGCGCACATATTACGCCATTCCAGAAAACCAGCGCCGCAAGCTGTTTGATCTCGCGCGTGTCCTCAGCGACGTTGCTTAGCGCAGCTTACGCTTCCTCATTTTCGGGATCACTTGAATAGGGCAGTGGGTCTGCTGTAGGTCTCTAGGGCGCCGTAGGGTGCCCTTTTTGCTTTGATGGAGCGCCGCACATGGACCGCCGCACGATTGATCCAGACCTGCAACGCGCTTTGATCGAAGCCGCACATGCGGCAGCAGGTGCTGCGCGTGATGTGATCCTGCCGTATTTCCGCGCGCCGCTGGTGGTGGACAACAAGCGCCCAGCCGATTTTGACCCTGTGACCGAAGCAGACCGCGCCGCCGAGCGTGCGATGCGGGACGTTTTTGCAAATCTGCGGCCCGATGACGGGATTTTGGGTGAAGAATATGGCGCGACCGCTGGCACATCGGGGCTGACGTGGGTGCTTGATCCGATTGATGGCACACGCGGGTTCATTAGTGGCACGCCGACTTGGGGCGTGTTGATTGCTCTGCAAGATGAGAGCGGTGTTTTGCTTGGCGTGATTGATCAGCCGTATATTGGCGAGCGTTTCGTTGGTGGGTTTGGCACCGCACGGATGAGCGGCCCGCACGGCGAAATGCCGCTGCGTACATCGACCCAGACGACAGCACTTGGCGATGCGATTTTGCTCAGCACTTTCCCCGAAGTGGGCAGTCCTGTTGAACGCGCAGGTTTTGAGGCCGTCTCGAAGCTGTGCAAACTAACGCGGTTTGGCATGGATTGTTACGGATATGCTTTGGTTGCGACGGGTCAGGTTGATTTAGTAATCGAAGCGGGGTTGAATGCTTATGATGTAGCGGGTCCGATCGGGGTGATCGAGGCCGCGGGTGGTGTTGTGACCAGCTGGGATGGGGGGGTAGCCCATCACGGCGGGCGGGTAGTAGCTGCTGCAAATGCGCAGGTACACGCTGAGGCGTTGAAGATTTTGGAGCCGTTTAACGATAGCGTTTAGTAAGGGGTGAAAGATGTTACGAGTATGGATCGGGGCGTGTATTTTGACCCTAAGCGGATGCGCTGTTGGCGGTAATTTACGGCCCATCGTAATTGAGGGTGAGCAATACGCAGAGCTGTCCGCGGTACAGGGTGACTTTCTGCTCGCGGTTAATCAAAACAGGTTGCGCAACAGTGTGCCCTCGGTTGTGCGTGATACGCGATTGGACCGCGCAGCACTGGCCCATGCCTCTGACATGAGCACGGTTGGTTTTTTCTCGCATCGCGGCTCAAGCGGCTCCAACGTGCTGCAGCGGGTGAAAATGACCGGTTACGATGCCTGTTTTGCTGCAGAAAACATTGCCAACACGTGGCCCAGTGAGGCAGCTGTGCTGGCCGCATGGCTGGGCTCTGCGGGGCACCGCGCCAATATTTTGAACCCCAAAGCCCGCGCTTTTGGTTTGGCGCAAGACGGCGACAACTGGGTAATGGTTTTGGCCGCCCCCTGCCGCTAGGTTCGGGCGATTGCGCGGTTGATTGATTGGCCCGCGCGTTTCATACAAGAGGCGCAGCGACGAGGGCGATGGGGGCAACAATGGCCGAGCACGACAGCACAGCATCCATGAGTGACGCCGGTGATTTCGCCCTTGATGGACGGTTTGCTTCGGCGGTGCGCGAGGCTGTTGAGGCGCAAGACGGGGATGCAATCTCGGTTCTGATGGAGCCGCTCCACCCCGCCGATATTGCCGACTACCTTGAGCAAATTGATGACAGCGCGCGGTCGCGTTTGTTGTCGGTTTGGAAGGGCGGCGTGGACGGGGATGTTCTGTCCGAGTTGGAAGAAAGTCTGCGCGAAGGAGTCATTGACGGGCTTGAGCCGCAAGAGCTTGCCTCGGCGGTGCGCGATCTTGAAACTGACGACGTTGTTGACCTGCTTGAGGACATGGGCGCCGAGCAACAGGGCGCGGTGCTTGAGGCGCTTGATGATGCGGACCGCGTCGCGGTTGAGCAGTCACTTTCATACCCCGAGGAATCCGCTGGCCGTTTGATGCAGCGTGAGGTCGTTATGGCCCCGCAGCATTGGAAAGTCGGCCAAGCTATTGATTTTCTGCGAAATGAAGATGATCTGCCGGATGATTTTTATCACGTCGTTCTGACGGACCCGCGCATGAAGCCCGTGGGCTATGTGACACTTGGCAAGCTTTTAGGCTCACGCCGCGACACAGAGTTGACTGAGATCGTTGAGGACAGTTTTCGCACGTTCCGCGTGGATCAGGACGAAGGCGATGTGGCCTATGCGTTTAACCAATATCACCTCATTTCGGCCCCCGTTGTGGATGCTGACGAGCGCCTTGTAGGCATCATCACGATAGATGACGCCATGGCCGTGCTAGATGAAGAACACGAAGAAGATATCCTGCGGCTTGCAGGTGTGGGCGAGGGATCGCTGTCGGACAAAGTGATCGAGACCACCAAGCGCCGTTTCCCTTGGTTGGCTGTAAATTTGGTCACGGCGATCTTGGCCTCGCTCGTGATCGCGCAGTTTGAAGATGTGATCGCGCAATTTGTGGCCCTTGCGGTTTTGATGCCGATTGTTGCCTCCATGGGCGGTAATGCGGGCACGCAGTCATTGACCGTGGCTGTGCGCGCGATTGCGACCAAAGATTTGACCGGCAGCAACGTATGGCGCGTTATCCGCCGCGAGGTTTTGGTGGGCTTGGTGAACGGTTTGATTTTTGCGGTTGTGATGGGCGTGGTCGGTGTGCTGTGGTTTGGCTCGCCCGTGTTGGGGGCTGTCATCGGTGTAGCCATGGTGGTCAATTTGGTCATTGCGGGGCTTGCGGGCACGGTTATTCCGGTGGTGCTAGAAAAGCTGGGCGTTGATCCTGCGCTTGCCTCCGGTGCTTTTGTGACCACCGTTACGGATGTTGTAGGCTTTTTCGCGTTTCTCGGCTTGGCCGCGATGGTGCTACTATGAGCAGCGCTGAAAACGAACTTGCTTCGTTGAAAAAGGCCGCCCGCGCCACTGCTTTTGCCGCCCGCCACATTGCCCATGAGGCCAGCACAGACGCGGCTGCGGGTGTGCTAAGTGAGGTTCTTGCAGGATACCGTGGCTCTTGCGTCGCCGGATACTGGCCCATCAACACCGAGATTGATCCGCGCCCTGCAATGTCCGAGGCCGCTGCACACGGTAAAGTGTGCTTGCCCGTGATCGAGGCTGCGGGAAAACCGCTGACGTTTCGTGAGTGGGTACCTGACGCGCCCATGATCGAAGGCCCGTTTAAGGCGATGGTGCCCGAAAAGGGCGATACGTTGATCCCCGAAGTTGTGATTGTGCCGCTTGTCGCATTTGATGGCGCTGGCGGGCGTTTGGGCTACGGTGGCGGCTTTTACGACCGCACTCTTGAGTTGCTGCGCGCTGCGCGTCCTACGTTGGCGATTGGCTTTGCCTATAGCGCACAACAGCAAACCGCCTTGCCGCTTGAGCCAACAGATCAGCCGCTCAACATGATTGTGACCGAACAGGGCGTGATCACGCCATAGGCGTTTGTTGGATTATTTGAGCGCGCATCTTGCTCACACCGGCGACTAGGCCTAGGCAGGGGCCCTATGAAGATACTCTTTTTAGGTGACGTCGTTGGCCGCTCTGGCCGCAGTGCTGTGGTCGAACATCTGCCAAAGATGCGCGTGCAATGGGGCCTCGATTTTGTTGTGGTGAACGGCGAAAATGCAACCAATGGCGCAGGTCTGAACGAAGCCCATGCCAAGTTGCTGTTTGAAGCAGGGGCCGATTGTCTGACGCTTGGTGATCATGCTTTTGATCAGCGAGACATGCTGCAATACGCCGAAAAAGAGACCCGCATCATTCGCCCTTTGAACTTTGCCAAGCAAGCACCGGGCCGCGGCGTGCGCATTTTCGAAACCGCTAGCCGCAAGCGCATTTTGGTTACTCAGGTTTTGGGACAAGTCTTCATGAAGCGTGCGTTTGATGATCCGTTTTCGGCCATCGATGCGGTGTTGTCGCGCCACCCACTGGGCGGTCAGGTGCAGGCCATTTTGGTCGATGTGCATTGCGAGGCAACATCCGAGAAGATGGCCATGGGGCATTTTTGTGACGGGCGCGCCAGCGTCGTTGTGGGGACGCACACCCATGTGCCAACCGGTGATGCGCAGATTTTGCCAAGCGGTACAGCCTTTCAGGCAGATGCGGGCATGTGCGGCGATTACAATTCAGTAATTGGCATGGACAAAAAAGAACCGTTGCGCCGTTTTGTGACGGGCATGGGTAAGGGGCGTTTTGAACCGGCGGCTGAGGCGGGCACGTGCGCGGGCCTTTATGTTGAGACTGATGATGCCACGGGCAAGGCGCTGCGCGTCGAGATGGTGCGCATCGGGGGACGGCTTCAGCAATCTGGGCCAAGCCCGCTGACTTAGATCGTTTTTACCTCGCAAAAATAAGCCCCAAGCACGCGCAAGCATTTCTTTTGCGCGCAAGACAGACGCGCTATACTTACGGACAAGTCTATTGAGTAAGGTAGCATCATGATTGAACTTTTTTCCCTTGGGCAGACGGGCCAAGCGGTTATCACGCTGGCGGTTGTTGTGGGGATGTTTGTGCTGTTTATGCGCGAAGCCTTTCCCACCGAAGTGGTCGCGATTTTGGGCGTTGCGGTACTGTTGGCTTTGGGTGTGTTGCCCTATCAGGCGGCGGTGGATGTGTTGGCCAACCCTGCGCCGTGGACAATTGCCGCGATGTTTATCGTGATGGGGGCTTTGGTGCGAACCGGAGCTCTGGCGGCTTTTACCCATTTGGCCGAGCGGCATGCGGATAAAAACCCTGCTCTCGCGGTGGGTGGACTGATCGGGTTCGTGGTAATTGCCAGCGCGTTTGTTAGCAACACGCCTGTGGTTGTTGTGATGATCCCTGTGTTTATCCAGTTGGCCAGAAAGCTTGGCAAGAAACCCTCGAAACTTCTGATCCCGCTTAGCTATGCGGCGGTGATGGGCGGCACGCTGACGTTGATCGGCACGTCGACAAACCTGCTGGTGGACGGTGTTGCGCGGGCGGAAGGGCTGGCGCCTTTCACAATCTTTGAGATCACGCCTCTTGGTATCATCTTGGTGGCGTGGGGTATGGTGTATCTTGGGGTGATCGCACCGATGTTGCTACCTGACCGTGACAGCATGGCGGGCCTTCTGGGCGGCCGCAGTAAGATGAAGTTTTTCACCGAAGTCGCACTGCCCGAAGGGTCGGGGTTGATCGGCCAGCAGGTGGTTAACGTGGATATGTTCAAGCGTGAAGGTGTGCGCCTGGTTGATGTTCTGCGCGGTGATCTGTCTTTGCGCCGCAATCTGCCATCCGTCAGCCTTGAGGCAGGAGACCGCGTGGTATTGCGCACCGAGATGTCCGAGTTGCTGGGCATCCAAGCCAGTAAAGATGTGGCAACAGTCGATAAGCTTAGCTCTGTTGAGACAAGCACCGTTGAGGTGCTGATTACACCGGGGTGTAAAATGGTTGGTCGCTCCCTCGGGGCGATGCGGCTGCGTCGCCGTTTTGGTGTGTATCCCTTGGCCGTACACCGCCGTAACCAAAACATCGGGCGCGGCCTTGATGATATTGTGGTGCGGGTCGGGGACACGTTGCTGATTGAGGGCGCGGCAGCAGATATTTCCCGCCTTGCCGAAGAGATGGATTTGGTCGACGTCAGCCAGCCATCGGACCGCGCCTTACGCCGCAGCAAAGCGCCCATCGCCCTAGCGGCCCTTGTCGCGATCGTGGCTCTTGCTGGCCTTGGTGTTGCGCCGATTTTCTTGTTGGCGATTGTTGCAGTTGCAGTTGTTTTGGCCACCCGCTGCATCGATGCAGAGGAGGCCTTTGGTTTTGTGGATGGCCGTTTGTTGGCGCTAATTTTTGCAATGCTCGCGGTGGGTGCTGCGTTGCAATCATCGGGGGCGGTGTCGTTGATCGTTGGCATTCTTGAGCCCGCTTTGGCGATCTTGCCACCCTTCTTGTTGGTGTGGGTGATTTATCTGATCACCTCTGTTTTGACGGAGCTGGTCAGCAACAACGCCGTTGCAGTGGTTGTCACCCCCGTGGCCATTGGTGTCGCGACCCAATTAGGGATTGATCCACGCCCGCTGGTTGTGGCCGTGATGGTTGCGGCCAGCGCCAGTTTTGCCACGCCAATAGGCTATCAAACGAATATGCTGGTCTATGGTCCCGGCGGATATCATTTCAAAGATTTCATGCGGGTGGGTATTCCGCTGAACCTGTCAATTGGTGTGCTGGCAAGTGCGATTATTCCAATCTTGTGGCCGTTCTAGCTGCCTAGTTATAGCGGCCAGAACACCAAGATGGCTGGGATGGACACACCGACAACAAGAATTTCAAGCGGCAATCCCATCCGCCAGTAGTCCCCGAAACTGTAGCCCCCAGGCCCCAGAATAAGGGTGTTATTCTTGTGCCCGATTGGGGTGAGAAACGCCGATGATGCGGCCACTGCTACAGCCATCAAAAATGGATCGGGGTTCACGCCCAAAGACTGCGCCATCTGGATGCCAATCGGGGCCGCAACAATGGTCGTTGCGGTGTTGTTCAGCACGTCAGACAGGGTCATGGTTACAATCATCAGCACTGTCAAAATAGCCCATGCGGGCAGGCCCGTTGTCAGATCAATCAAGCCGTCCGCGATCAATTCTGTGCCGCCCGATGTCTCAAGGGCAGCGCCAAGCGGGATCATTGAACCAAGCAGGACCACCACGGGCCATTCGATATGGTCATACACTTCGCGGATCGGAATGATCTTCAACAAAACAAAACCGATGACCACAATACCAAGGGCGATGGGCAGGTAAATCCAGCCAAGAGAGGCGGCAATGACCGCAGCTGCGAAAAGTCCAATCGCCACCCACACTTTATTGTCTTGGGTCACACTAAGACCACGGTCCGCAAGGGGCAGACATCCAAGCCAATCAGTGACATCAGCCTCGGTTCCATCGGGCAGTAACACCAGCAAGATATCACCGGGCTTAAGGGGTGTTTGGCGGATTTGGCTTTTGATTGCGCGGCCTTCGCGGCTGATGCCCATCAAAATGGCCCGCCGTCGCCATGACATACCCACGGCCTGCGCGGTACGGCCGTTCAGACGTGACCCATCGGTCACAACAATTTCTATGACGTTTAGTCCGGCCCCATCGGCGCGTAGTAATTCTTCGCGGCGTTCATCTGCAAAATCCAACGAAAGGGCTGCACGGAATTCATCCAATGCCTCGGGGGAGGCTTCGATCACTAAGGCGTCAGCCGCTTTCAACGTGCGGGTTTTGGACAGCCCGCGCAGGCGTTTGCCATCGCGGATCAGTCCCAAAATTGCCACGTCGTTTTTCTCGGCCACCTCATCAAGCTCGGCCACGGTTTTGCCGATATGTTTGCTGTCCTCAGGTACAGTCAACTCGGCGATATATGAGGCAAACTCATCTGCGGTGTTGGTGCTACCGGCTTTACTGGGGATTAATCGCCACCCGATTAGCGCCACAAATGCCAAACCGGCGATGGCCGTTATCCCGCCAACAGGGGCGAAGTCGAACATCTTGAACGGCTCACCAAGGCTTTCTTCGCGGATCGTTGCAATGATGATATTCGGGGGTGTCCCAATCAGCGTGGCCATGCCCCCAAGGATTGTTGCAAACGACAAAGGCATCAGGGATAGCCCCGGCGCACGGCCTGCTTTGCGCGCGGTTTGAATGTCGACTGGCATCAAAAGTGCCAGCGCCGCCACGTTGTTCATAAAGGCTGATAACACCCCGCCGATACCGCCCATCAACGCGATATGCCCGCCAAGTCCCCGTGTGGCGTCCACCAAAGTGCGGGTGATCAAGTAAACCGCGCCTGATCTGACCAGACCCGCAGACACAATCAAAACGAGGGCTACCACCAAAGTGGCTGGATGACCGAAACCGCTGAACGCATCCTTGGTAGGCACAACGCCCAACACTACCCCGATCATCAGGGCAGCAAATGCCACCAGATCATAGCGAAACCGCCCCCAAAGAAGCATGCCGAACACGGCACCAAAAAGAGTGAAAAGGATAATTTGATCAATCGTCATAAGGCACGCTCCGTTTGGGTCATGTGAAAGCAAGCCCCTGCCCATTGCAACCCGCTTTCACGCGGGGCTATAAGGCAGCAACACTAGATTAAAGAGGGAGGATGGCACATGGCTGGCCACTCAAAATGGGCGAATATTCAGCACCGCAAGGGCCGTCAGGATAAGCTGCGCTCAAAGCTGTTTTCCAAGCTCGCAAAAGAGATCACCGTGGCCGCCAAAATGGGCGACCCTGATCCAGACAACAACCCGCGCCTGCGTCTTGCGGTGAAAGAAGCCAAATCACAATCGGTTCCCAAGGACGTAATTGATCGCGCGATCAAGAAGTCCCAAGGTGGTGATGCGGAAAATTACGATGAGATCCGCTACGAAGGCTACGGCCCAGGTGGCGTTGCTGTGATCGTCGAGACGATGACCGACAACCGCAACCGCACAGCCAGCACCGTGCGTTCAACTTTCACCAAATCAGGTGGCAACTTGGGCGAAACCGGTAGTGTGGGCTTTATGTTCGACCGCAAAGGCGCAGTTAGCTACCCAGCATCCGTAGGCGACAACGACACAGTTATGATGGCGGCAATTGAAGCTGGTGCCGAAGATGTGGAAAGCGATGAAGAAGGCCACGTGGTCTATTGCGCCGACACAGATTTGCACGCGGTATCCCAAGCGCTTGAGGCTGAATTGGGCGAGTCAGACAGCACAAAACTGATCTGGAAACCCACAACGACGACAGAACTTGATCTTGAAGGTATGCAAAAGCTGATGCGCCTGATCGAAGCGCTTGAAGACGATGATGACGTGCAAACAGTCACCGCCAACTTCGAGGCCAGCGACGAGGTCATGGAGCAACTGGGCAGTGAGTAAACCCAGCTACTAGCTCTGTAAGGTTCTAATGTCGCGGCTCTGGGTCGCGGCATTTTTTATTCTGGATATTTTTGAACAAGAGAAGAAGAGGGTATGCCCATGGTGAACGGTGCGTTTTTCGCGGGCTATGGTGTTGCTTTGTCATTGATCGTGGCGATTGGGGCGCAAAACGCTTTGGTGTTGCGCTTTGGCGTACGCCGCGAGCATGTCCTGCCACTGGTGCTGTTCTGCGCAACTTCAGATGCCATTTTGATCACAGCAGGGGTCATGGGATTTACAGCCATGACGAATGCGGCACCTTGGGTTGAGCCGCTTTTCACATACGGTGGTGCGGCGTTCTTAATCGCCTATGGCGCGCGTAGTTTTCTGTCTGCTTATAAAGGCGGGCAAGCGCTGGTACCATCGGAAGGGCAACGCATACCGCTGATTGGTGCTTTGGCCGCGGTAGCAGCCATCACATGGCTAAACCCGCATGTGTATCTTGATACGGTCATTCTGATCGGATCGGTGTCGGCGGAATATGATGATAAAATGGCTTTTGGCATCGGGGCAATTTTGGCCAGCTTTTCGTTTTTCTTCACCCTCGGCTATGGCGCGCGGTTGCTGACACCTTTCTTTGCCAAGCCGCGCAGTTGGCAAATCTTGGATGCCGGTGTGGGGCTGTTGATGTGGGCGATTGCGCTTAAGTTGTTGCTGCCATGACCCAACCTTCTGCGCGCCGCGGTATTTTCTGGATGGTTGTCACGGGTGTGATGTTCGTGACTGTCACGGCGTTGGTCAAATACACGGATGGCCGCGTGCCCGCCGCACAAAGCGCGTTTTTGCGGTATCTGCTTGGGTTGGTGTTCCTGATCCCAATGATCAAGCCGATCCTTGATGCGCATTTGACCAAGCGCCAGTTGGTCCTGTTTTCAGCTCGCGGATTTGTACACACGCTTGCGGTGATCTGTTGGTTTTATGCAATGACGCGCATCCCCTTGGCCGAGGTCACGGCGATGAATTACCTAGGACCTGTTTATGTCACCATCGGTGCGGCGCTGTTTTTGGGTGAAAAGCTTGCCCTGCCGCGGATCGCTGCGATTATCTGTGCGCTGGTTGGCGCGCTGATCATTCTGCGCCCGGGATTTCGGGAAGTTGATATCGGCCATATCGCAATGCTGTTTACGGCTTTTGGTTTCGGCGCAGGATATCTTCTGGCCAAACAACTCAGCGGACAGCTTGGACCGGCGGTGATTGTTGGCATGCTCTCGATCACGGTGACAATTGGCCTTGCGCCTTTTGCCTATGCAGTCTGGGTGCCGGTCAGTTTTCACGACATCGTTATCTTATTTGGCGTTGCGTGTTTTGCCACCGCTGGTCACTACACCATGACGCTTGCATTCGCGGCGGCCCCGGTCACCGTGACTCAGCCCGCAACGTTCCTACAGCTTGTCTGGGCGACGCTTCTAGGGGTTGTGGTTTTTGGCGAACCTGTTGATGCTTGGGTCGTTTTTGGCGGGCTAGTCATTGTCGCATCCGTCATATTTATCACGTGGCGCGAGGCGCAGAAAAAGCGCGCCGTCACGCCAGTTACTCATGAAACGAAGGTATAAATAATGAAGCCGAATATCCTAATTCTTATGGTTGACCAGTTGAACGGCACACTCTTTCCCGATGGTCCCGCAGAGTGGCTTCATGCACCAAACCTCAAAAAGCTTGCGGCGCGTTCAACCCGTTTCAAAAACGCCTACACGGCAAGCCCGCTTTGCGCGCCGGGCCGGGCTGCGTTCATGTCGGGGCAGTTGCCTTCCGCCACAGGTGTTTACGACAACGCGGCCGAGTTTCCGTCAAGCGTGCCAACTTATGCGCATCATCTGCGCCGCGCTGGCTACCGGACCTGCTTGTCAGGCAAGATGCACTTTGTTGGCCCAGATCAGATGCACGGCTTTGAGGAACGTCTGACCACAGACATTTATCCCGCTGATTTCGGCTGGACCCCCGATTACCGCAAACCCGGTGAGCGGATTGATTGGTGGTATCACAATATGGGCTCTGTGACCGGTGCTGGGGTGGCTGAAACGTCCAACCAAATGGAATATGATGACGAGGTCGCCTATAACGCAAAGACCAAACTTTACGAGTTTTCCCGTGGGCTTGATGAGCGTCCGTGGTGCATGACCGTCAGCTTCACGCACCCCCATGACCCTTATGTGGCGCGCAAGAAATATTGGGACCTTTATGAGGATTGTGAGCATCTTGAACCGGAAATTCCGGCGATGGATTACGAAGATCACGACACCCACTCCAAGCGTATTTTCGATGCGAACGATTGGCGCAGTTTTGACATCACGAAAGAAGATATCCGCCGCTCGCGCCAAGCGTATTTTGCCAACATCTCGTACCTTGATGACAAAGTTGGGGAACTGCTTCAGGTGCTTGAAGATACCCGCCAAGAAGCGATCATCGTCTTTGTTTCAGACCACGGTGATATGCTGGGCGAGCGTGGGTTGTGGTTCAAAATGTCGTTCTATGAAGGATCGTCGCGGGTGCCTATGATGATCTGTGCCCCGCAAATGGAGGCGGGCCTTCACGAGACCCCCGTTAGCAACATCGACGTATGCCCGACCTTATGTGATCTGGCGGGTGTCAGTATGGATGAGGTTATGCCATGGACCGCAGGTCAGTCGCTAGTTCCGATGGGGCAGGGCGTTGAGCGGACCGAGCCCGTTGCAATGGAATACGCCGCCGAGGCCTCTTACGCGCCGCTTGTCTCGCTGCGCTATGGCCCGTGGAAATACAACCGCTGTGCCCTTGATGCGGATCAGCTTTTTAACCTTGAAGATGACCCGCACGAACTGACGAACTTGGCAGAAGACCCTGCGCATCAAGGCACGTTGCAAACCCTGCGCGCCAAGTCAGAAGCCCGTTGGGACCTTGCCCGTTTTGATGCAGATGTGCGCCACTCACAGGCCAAACGGTGGGTGGTCTACGAGGCGCTTCGCAACGGCGATTACTACCCTTGGGACTATCAGCCGCTCAAGCGCGCATCCGAGCAATACATGCGCAACCATATGGATCTGAACGTGCTGGAAGAAAACAAACGCTTCCCGCGCGGCGAGTAAGAAGAGCATCATGCAAACCCAACCCAAGGCGAGCCATTTTGTGGACGGCAAATACCTCGAAGATACTGCGGGCACGCCAATCGACGTGATTTACCCCGCAACTGGCGAAGTAGTGGCCACAGTTCATTCGGCCACTGATGCGGTGATCGAAGCGGCGGTGCAAAGCGGTCTTCGGGCGCAAAAAGAGTGGGCCGCGATGACCGGCACAGAGCGTGGCCGCGTGTTGCGACGGGCCGCTGACATCATGCGCGCGCGCAACCATGATCTGTCTGTCCTCGAGACCTATGACACGGGCAAACCCTACTCGGAAACCTCTGTCGCGGATGCCACGTCTGGTGCGGACGCGCTTGAGTATTTCGGCGGGCTGGCAGGCTCATTGACAGGCGAGCACATCCAGCTGGGCGATGATTTCGTCTACACGGTGCGTGAGCCATTGGGGCTTTGCGTTGGGATTGGCGCGTGGAACTACCCCACGCAGATTGCGTGCTGGAAAGGCGCGCCCGCCTTGGCCTGCGGCAACGCTATGATCTTCAAACCATCCGAAACCACACCGCTTTGTGCGTTGAAAGTTGCGGAAATCATGATCGAAGCAGGCGCCCCTGCGGGCCTTTACAACGTGGTCCAAGGCTTGGGTGATGTGGGGGCAAAACTGGTGGGCGAACCGCGCGTCAACAAAGTGTCGTTGACGGGCTCTGTGCCAACGGGACGCAAGGTCTACGCGGCCGCTGCGACGCAGATGAAGCACGTCACGATGGAGCTTGGCGGCAAATCCCCCATGATCGTTTTTGAGGACGCTGATATTGAAAACGCCGTAAGTGGCGCAATCTTGGGCAATTTCTATTCCTCAGGTCAGGTGTGCTCAAACGGCACCCGTGTCTTTGTGCATGCAGACATTCTTGAGCAGTTTCTTGAGCGGCTCTGCGCGCGCCTCGATACGGCAATCATCGGTGATCCGATGGACCCTGAAACAACTTTCGGCCCCATGGTCAGCGCCGCGCAAATGGAGATCGTCAAAGGCTTCATCGCCAAAGGCGAGGCCGATGGCGCGCGTCTGGTCTATGGCGGCAAACAGCTGGACCAAGAAGGGTTCTACCTTCAGCCGACTGTGTTCGCGGACGTCACAGATGACATGACAATTGCCCGCGAGGAAATTTTCGGCCCCGTGATGTCCGTGTTGTCATTCACCTCCGAAGAAGAAGTTCTGGCCCGCGCAAATGACACGGAATTCGGGCTGGCCGCAGGGGTGTTTACCAAAGACATCACCCGCGCGCACCGCGTGGTGAAAGGCTTTGAGGCAGGCACGTGCTACATCAACACCTATAACCTTGCCCCTGTTGAGGCCCCCTTTGGCGGTGCGAAAGCCTCCGGTGTGGGCCGCGAAAACTCGAAAGAGGCGATCAATCACTACTCGGAAGTAAAGACCGTCTACGTGGCAATGGGGGACGTTGAGGCCCCGTTTTAAACGGTTAACCTTTCGCCCGATTTGACTTGCGCCATGGGGCGTTGGGGCACATCTTAACGAAATGGTAAGATGTGCCTTTTTCCTTTTTCTGACCCTGTTTTCAGCAACACTTGCTACGGCTGACCCGTCAGGTGTCATTCGTGTGATTGATGGCGACACCTTCGATGTGGGCGGCGAACGTGTGCGGTTGCACGGCATTGATGCGGTCGAAGTAGGCCAAACCTGCCGCTCTGCACAGGGCGTGCGGTGGGACTGCGGCACCTATGTCCAAGACGAAGTGCGCGCCCGTTACCAAGGCCAGCGCGCAACCTGCAAAACCCGTGATGTGGACCGGTATGGCCGAATCGTGGCCAAATGTTTCGTAGCGGGCCGCGACGTGGGCGCAGAACTTGTGGCTGGTGGATTGGCGCTGGCCTACGTGAAATACTCACGCGATTACGTCACCCTTGAAAAATCGGCTTCCGTGCAAAACCGCGGCCTCTGGTCAAGTACCTACGAACGTCCCGCCGTGGCGCGCCAACAAGCGGCCCGTGGCCGTGATGCACCGGACCCAAACTGTGCGATCAAAGGCAACATCTCAAAGAACGGCCACATCTATCACATGCCCGGCGATCGGTTCTACGCGCGCACGGGCATCAATGAAAACCGCGGCGAGCGCTGGTTTTGCTCGGCATCTGAAGCGCAGCGCGCAGGTTGGCGGCGTGCGGGGCAATGATGCGCGGTTACGGGTCCAACGTGTAAGGCAGGATTTCACGACTATTTGGGTCCGCGTTCAAGCTGCGCTCAAGGGGCGGAACAGATCGTTGGTGGCAATTTGACCGCTCACAAATACGGCACGACACGCCGATCGGTTCAAAAACATGGGGCCCCGAAATATCCATTCCGTCGGCGTAAATGATTTGCGGTGCATGCTGCACTTCGCAGCCAAGGGCAATGGCATAGCGGCGCGTGGGTGCATCAAAAGCACCACCTGATTTACTGACGTCACGGGCGATGCTGATGTAGCGATGCCCATCAGGGGTTTCGGCCAGTTGGCGCAAGAAACGCCCCGGCGTTTCAAAAGCGCGGTGGACATTCCAAAGTGGGCAGGCCCCACCGAAGCGGGCGAATTGCAGCCTTGTAGAGGAGTGACGTTTGGTGATCGTGCCTGCCGGATCAACGCGCACAAAGAAGAACGGAATCCCTTTGGCACCGGGCCGCTGCAGGGTGGAAAGCCGGTGTGCGACCTGCTCGATTGAGGCGCCGAAATGCGCGGCCAACCGTTCAAGATCATGGCGAGTACTGCGCGCCACATCCAAAAACTCGCCGTATGGCATCATCGCAGCGCCCGCGAAATAGTTAGCAAGACCAATCTTGGCAATGTCGCGCGCCTCAGTCGTTTGAAAGCGGGCCAGATCAAGGGTCGCCTCAAGCAGCTTGTCGTGGGTCAGTAGGGCAATTTGCACCAGTGCCTGAAAGCGGTAAGTGGCGGGGCTTGCGCGTTCAGAAATGCGCAAACAGCGCGTGGCCGGATCATAGCGCCGCAACGGGCCTGCGTCCGTGCGCAGCAACATCACGCCGATCTCGTCAAATGCCTCATCCAGGGTCAGTTTACGCAATGCAAAGTTTTCAGCAGCCACATCGACTGCATCAATGTAGTTGTCGCAATAGTGAAAAAAGTCGCGCACTTCTTCCCACGGCGACAGGCGCAGCCCCGTGCCATCGCGCCCGAGGGCCTCGTCGAGCGAGGCAAGCCTGTCGTGCACTTCGCGGTAGGCTTTGTGCAAATCCAGAAACGACTTGGCAAAAGCAGGTGCGTTTGAGCTGATTAATTGAAGGTCGGGCAGGGGGACTTGATCGGGGAAAACGGGATCGGCCAAGGCCTCGCGGATATCCGTGACCATCCGCTCGGCCTCGCCCATGGATAGGCCGCGCACGTCATACCCAAACTCGGACGCCAGCGCCAAGACAACCCCCGTCGCAAGGGGGCGGTTGTTGTTTTCCATCTGGTTTAGATAGCTCAAGGACACGCCCAACCGCTCAGCGAAAAGCTTTTGGGTCAGGCCGTGCTTGGTTCGGATGTCGCGTAGCTTTACGCCAGCGTAGAGTTTTTGCTGTGCCATCCCAAAATATTTGCAAATACGCTGCGGTTAATCAATGGGTTTGCAAAGTTACGCTTGGCGGGCCAATTGGCGCTCTCTGTGAATTGTGTAGAGGATACACGCCAGTGCGGCGAACGACGTCAGCATCATGATCCACAGCAGTGGCCATGCGCCGGTCTCTTCATTCAGCATGATGCCCGCCATGGCCGACAACGCAGCACCACCGCCGATCATGATGGCGCTTCCCAGACCAGATGCAGTGCCCGCAAGTTGTGGACGCACGCTTAGCATGCCCGCAGTGGCGTTGGGGATGACCATGCCGTTGCCCAATCCCACGGTTGTCATGAAGCCGAAAAAGACCAACTCCGTTTGGATGCCCGCCAGAAAGGTCAGGAACAAAAGTGTCATTCCAAGGGTGATCAAAATAGCGCCCACAAGCACCATCATGTTCACGCCGACGCGGGCTGCGTATTTGCCTGTGATCCAATTGCCTGCAAAATACCCCAACGCTGGTGCGCCAAACAAAAAGCCAAGCATTGCTGGATCAAGGTCAAAAAGGGTCGTGCCCACAAACGGCGCGCCACCAAGGTAGGCGAAAAACGCGCCCGATGCGAAGGCAGACGCAAGGCAGTAGCCCCAGAAGCGTTGTGAGAGAAGCAAATGGGGATAGTCGCGGATTTGGGCGCGAAAACTTTGGCCGGCGCCCAAACGGTCTGCGGGAAGTGTTTCCCCCAGATCCACATAAACGGCGTAAAGCATCGCCACACCAAGCCCGAGCAGCAGCCAGAAATTGGCCTGCCATCCAAACGCTTGATCCAGAACGCCGCCGATGCCGGGGCCAATCATCGGCACGATCGACATGCCCATGGTTACATATCCGATCATGCTGGCGGCTTGATCCGTGGGCACCATGTCGCGGACCACGGCACGCGACAGCACTAGCCCTACGGCCATCACTGCCTGTGCCATGCGCGCGGCCAGGAACCATTCGGTCGTTGGGGCCACAAGGGTGCCAAGCGTTGCCAGACAAAAAAGAGAAAGCCCCCACAGCAGCACCGGCCGGCGGCCGTATCTGTCAGACAGCGGGCCAATAACGATCTGCAGCGCGGCACTTACCGCAAGATAAAGCGCGACTGACAGCTGCATCACTGCGTAGTCCGCCCCGAAGTGTGCCGTCATCGTTGGCAGCGAGGGCAGAAAGATGTTCATCGTCAGCGCAGAGATGCCTGCGAGCGAGATGAGGGTTGCGATGTGGGGAGCCTTACGCGCTGGCTGCATGGTAAACTTCATGACTTTGCTTTAGCGGGTTTGGGGCGGCAAGGGGAAGCGGTTTTATATATTCGCAGTTTTGCAATTTGCATATGCTATTATATGCAAACTACGCAGCTTGGCGAAATAAGCCTTCTGTTGGGGCGCGGTTAAGCCTATGGTCAGCGCAACTTTGTGCAGTCGCAGCATTTGTGACACTCCATGCGTTGATAAAGGGGACACCCGATGAAAGATATCCTGAGTGAACTTGAGGCCCGCCGTGACGAGGCCCGCATGGGTGGTGGCGAACGCCGTGTCGCAGCACAACACGCCAAAGGCAAGCTGACCGCGCGCGAGCGTATTGATCTGTTGCTTGATGAAGGCAGCTTCGAAGAATTTGATATGTTCGCGGCGCACCGCTGCACCGAATTTGGCATGGAAAAGACCAAGCATCCGGGTGATGGCGTCATCACCGGTTGGGGCACGATCAATGGCCGCATGGTCTATGTGTTTTCACAGGATTTCACAGTTTTGGGTGGCTCGGTCTCGGAAACTCATGCCAAGAAAATCTGTAAGATCATGGATATGGCCGTGCAAAACGGCGCACCCGTGATTGGCCTGAATGACAGTGGCGGCGCGCGCATCCAAGAGGGTGTCGACAGTCTTGCCGCCTACGGCGAGGTGTTCCAGCGCAACATTATGGCCAGCGGTGTTGTCCCGCAAATCAGCGTGATCATGGGGCCGTGCGCGGGTGGCGCTGTTTATAGCCCCGCGATGACTGATTTCATCTTTATGGTTAAAGACACCAGCTACATGTTTGTAACCGGTCCCGACGTTGTGAAAACCGTCACGAACGAAGTGGTCACCGCAGAAGAGTTGGGCGGTGCGTCGACGCACACGCGTAAATCAAGTGTTGCGGATGCGGCATTTGAGAACGACGTCGAGGCGTTAACCGAAGTGCGCCGCCTTGTGGATTTGCTGCCGCTTAACAACAAAGAAAAGCCGCCAGTTCGCCCGTTTTATGACGACGTGCAGCGCATTGACGACAGCCTCAGCACGCTGATCCCTGACAACCCGAACACGCCTTATGATATGAAAGAGCTGATCACCAAGCTGGCGGACGAGGGCGACTTCTACGAGATCCAAGAAGAATTCGCCAAGAACATCATCACCGGTTTTGTGCGTCTTGAGGGCTCAACCGTTGGTGTTGTGGCCAACCAGCCGATGGTTTTGGCGGGGTGTGTGGACATTGATAGCTCGCGCAAGGCGGCCCGTTTTGTGCGCTTCTGTGATGCGTTTGAAATTCCGATTTTGACCCTTGTTGACGTGCCGGGCTTCTTGCCGGGGACCAGTCAGGAGTACGGTGGCGTCATCAAGCACGGTGCAAAACTGCTCTTTGCCTACGGCGAGGCGACGGTGCCGAAAGTAACAGTGATCACGCGCAAGGCCTACGGCGGTGCCTATGATGTGATGTCGTCCAAGCACCTGCGCGGCGACATTAACTATGCATGGCCCACAGCGGAGATTGCTGTGATGGGTGCCAAGGGCGCGACGGAAATTCTGTACCGTTCTGAATTGGGTGACGCGGATAAGATTGCGGCGCGCACAGCGGAATATGAAGACCGCTTTGCCAACCCGTTCGTGGCCGCCGAGAAGGGCTTTATTGACGAGGTCATCATGCCCCAATCAACGCGCCGCCGCGTGTGCCGCGCGTTTGCGTCCCTGCGCGGCAAACAGCTAAGCAACCCTTGGAAAAAGCACGATAACATTCCGCTATGATCCGAACTTGTCTGCCATATCTGATGGGCGCGGCGCTGCTGCCATCGTTTGCTTTCGCGATGGCGGATGTGGCGGATTTAGCGTTGCCGTCAGGGCAGACCGTGCAGATGCATGAGGTTTTGACCCTAGAGGATGTGGTGCGGTTCCGTTTGATTGCCCCTGAGATTACGCGCGACGCTGGCGGTCTGAAATATGCGGATGTTGAGTTAGATTTTCAGCAACTCTGCGAGGAATATGCGCTTCATTGGCTTGACGAAAAAGCGCTGCGTCCTGAGCAGATTGTGATCTCCCTTGCGGATCGTGCGGTGCCGTTTGGGGCTGCGGATGCACGCGCGACGCAGTTCTTTGAGGCGTTCTCGCGCGATGGTGCGCGCTGTGTTTGGGAGCAATTCTGATGCGGTCCTGTGCAATTAATCCTGATGCGCGCCTACGCCCGACCTGTGACCAATTTGCAGCGGGATTTCGCGCGATT
The DNA here is from genome assembly GCF_047114695.1 of Nereida ignava. Taxonomy (GTDB): domain Bacteria; phylum Pseudomonadota; class Alphaproteobacteria; order Rhodobacterales; family Rhodobacteraceae; genus Nereida; species Nereida ignava. The sequence continues at coordinate 883,954 of NZ_CP112885.1, read as the reverse complement.
TTGCAAATAAAGTATCTTTTGATCTCTGGAGTGACTATGGTTTTGGCTATGTCTGCATGGGCAGGCTTTAACACGCACGCAGTGTGCTGGCGCAACGCCGGTACAGATGCATTGGGCACTGGGAGTATTTCATGTCGCAAACACTTAAACTCGTCGCCGTTCTTGGGGTTACTGCATTCTTGGCAGCATGTGCTGGCAAGCAAGCGGATGATGTTGTCATCATTGAGCAAGAGCCGATCAGCCAAGAGCCTGCTTTCACAGGCAAATACAAGTAATTACTCACGCGGGATGGCGGTTACGCCCTCCCGCTTCCATGCAGCATCTTATTCAGGGGGTGCGGTATGTTGAAACACCGCGGCTTTCCGGGCCGTTTACCTGGGACTGATTTCCAATTTGTCATTCGCCGTCCTGCAAAAGCAGGGCCGACCAAGCTTGTCTCGCGTGAGCGGTTTCGCGACCGCCGTCCGCCCGATAAGCGCGCAGACGAAGGCTTTATTCGCGCCCTTTGGGAGCATTTCGGCGATCAACCTTTTGAGCGCGGCAATCTTGATGCGGGCCGCCTAAGCTGGTTTTTCGGGCGTGAAGTGATCCCTGCGGAAGACCCGTTTGATCCTGAAAGTTACGAGGCGATGTTGGTGATTGATGTCGCCCGCGCGCAGGCTTCGTTTCCCGAGGTGATCGTGTGATGCGCTCTTTTGCTTTTGAATTTCTGACATTTAAGACCGGTGCTGCCTTTGGGCCAGCCCATGAAAGGACACCCCATGTTTAAAAAGATCCTGATCGCCAACCGCGGTGAAATTGCATGTCGTGTTATCAAGACCGCGCGCAAAATGGGCATTGCGACTGTCGCTATTTATTCGGACGCTGACCGCAACGCGCTGCACGTGAAGATGGCCGATGAAGCGGTTCACATCGGGCCTGCACCGGCCAATCAGTCCTACATCGTGATCGACAAAGTGATGGATGCAATTCGCCAAACGGGCGCGGAAGCGGTCCATCCGGGATACGGCTTTTTGTCTGAGAATAAACTTTTCGCCGAGGCGCTTGCGGCAGAAGGCGTTGCCTTTATCGGGCCACCCGCTGGCGCGATTGAGGCGATGGGCGACAAGATCACATCCAAAAAGTTGGCCCAAGAAGCGAACGTATCGACTGTGCCCGGGTACATGGGCCTGATCGAGGACGCGGACGACGCGGTCAAAATCTCTAACCAAGTGGGCTACCCTGTGATGATTAAGGCCTCTGCTGGCGGCGGCGGCAAGGGGATGCGTATTGCGTGGAATGACACCGAAGCCCGTGAGGGGTTCCAGTCGTCCAAGAATGAGGCGGCCAACAGTTTTGGTGATGACCGCATTTTCATCGAGAAGTTTGTGACACAGCCGCGCCACATCGAAATTCAGGTGCTGGCGGATGCGCATGGAAACACGCTTTATTTGGGCGAACGCGAGTGCTCTATTCAGCGCCGCAACCAAAAAGTCATTGAAGAAGCACCCTCGCCGTTTTTGGATGAGGCGACCCGCAAAGCCATGGGCGAACAGTCCTGCGCCTTGGCCGCTGCTGTGGGCTATACGTCCGCTGGTACGGTTGAGTTTATCGTGGACGGCGACCGCAACTTCTACTTCCTCGAGATGAACACACGCCTTCAGGTGGAACACCCTGTGACCGAGTTGATCACTGGTGTTGATTTGGTTGAGCAGATGATCCGCGTGGCATACGGCGAGGCACTGTCCCTTAAGCAAGAAGACATCAAATTGAATGGCTGGGCGATGGAAAGCCGCCTTTATGCGGAAGATCCGTATCGCAACTTCCTGCCGTCAATTGGACGTTTGCAAACCTACCGCCCGCCGCTTGAAGTGGCCGAGGAAACCCGTGTTGTGCGCAATGACACGGGTGTTTTTGAGGGCGGCGAAATCAGCATGTATTACGACCCGATGATCGCAAAGCTGTGCACATGGGGCCCTGACCGTGCGACCGCGATTGAGCATATGCGCAACGCGCTTGACGGCTTTGAGATGGAGGGGATTGGTCACAATCTGCCGTTCCTTGCAGCGGTTTATGACCACGAGAAATTCACAAGTGGCAACATCACGACGGCCTTCATTGAGGAAGAATATCCTGACGGTTTTGAAGGTGTGACCCTTGCGGAGGCTGATCTTAAGCGTCTCGCGGCGTCGGCGGCAGCGATGTACCGTGTTGCCGAAATTCGCCGCACGCGCGTCTCGGGCCGCATGGACAATCACGAGCGTAAAGTTGGCCAAGATTGGGTCGTCGTGACAGGCGGGACGGAAATGCCCGTGCACATCGATGCAGACCAAGCTGGGGCCAGTGTCCGTTTTGATGATGGCAGCACGCACCGTATTGAAAGCACATGGACCCCGGGCGACACGCTTGCGGAAGTCTTTGTTGACGGTGCGCCGATGCTGATCAAGATGAACAAAGTGACTGCCGGTTTCCGCATGCGGTGGCGTGGTGCTGAAGTGATCTTGAAGTGCTACACCCCGCGTCAGGCCGAGCTTGCCCGTTTGATGCCTGAAAAAGTGGCGCCTGATACATCAAAGCTGCTGCTGTGCCCGATGCCCGGATTGATTGTGAAAGTGGACGTAGCGGTTGGTGACGAAGTGCAAGAAGGCCAAGCTTTGTGCACCGTGGAGGCGATGAAGATGGAGAACATCCTGCGCGCCGAAAAGACCACGAAGATCACCAAAATCAACGCCGCTGCGGGTGACAATCTGGCGGTTGATGACATCATCATGGAGTTCGAATAACCCAAATGTCTGCGCAACGGCTGTATCATAACATGCCGTATTCGGTGGTTGCTTTCGTGGCGCTGGTGCCCGTTGCTGCAGTCTGGGTTTTTCTGATCGGTGGGGGAATTTTGCGCGCCGGTGGCGTGTTTGAATACCCCCTTGATGATGTCTACATCCATCTCGCCATGGCCGAGCAGATTGCGCTTGGTGGTTACGGGGTGAACGCAAATGAGGCTGCTAGCGCGGCCTCATCGCCCCTTTATCCCTTTCTTCTGGCGCCTTTTGCCCAAGATAGCATCGGGCGGATGGTGCCGTTTGCGCTTAATCTGATCGCGATGGTTGGGGCGGTTTTGGTTTGGGCGCTGATCTGTTGGCGGGCTTTGCCCGAGGACAACGCGGGGCGCGTGTGGGTGTTGATCGGCGCCGGGCTGGCGCCTGCGGGATTGAACCTTGCGGGCGCTACAATGACCGCGATGGAACACACCCCCCACATTGCTGCAACGTTGATGATTGTGGCCGGTTTACAAAAATGGGTGCAAGGGCGCGGTGTGTCGTGGATGTTGGTGGCGGGTATTTTGCTTGCGCCGGCGCTGCGTCTTGAGGGGCTTGCCTTGGCTGTTGCTGCAGCGGTTGTGATTGGTGTTGATCGGCCAAAGCTGGGTGTGATAATGGGTGCCGCTGCCCTTTTGCCGATTACTGCATTTATGGTGTTTTTAAGCAGTCTGGGACTTGAACCCCTGCCAAGCTCGGTGGTGTCAAAACTTAGTGATGGGATCAGCCCAAGTGGCGGGGCTTTGGCGCAGTTTTTTGGCGGTGTAGCGCAAAACCTCAATCAAACGGGCGGGCTGTTTTTGGCTGCGCTCAGCGGTTTTCTGTTGCTGTCGGTACGCGGTGTCTCTGGACGGATGCGTGGCGCGGCTTTGGCTATTTCAGCGGCAGGGTTCGCGCATCTGGTGCTAGGACGGATCGGCTGGATGGACCGCTATGAGGCCTATGCGTTGTTGATGCTGGCTGCGGGATTGATCATGGCGGGGCAGTGGCGTGTGCCCAATGTGGCGGTGATTGCGGCGTGTTCGGGCCTGCTGCTTTGGCAACAAAAGGATTTCATCGACAATCCGCGAGCGATCCACCTTCAGCACACGCAAATGGCGCGGTTCGCCCAAGATTTTGCGAAAACTTCTGTAGCGGTAAATGACTTGGGTCGCGTGGCGTGGGGCAATGACAATTATGTGCTGGATTTATGGGGCCTCGCCAATGCGCAGGTCCGTGAGATGCGCCTGAGCCAGCCGCAAGATGGCTGGGCGGGCGAGTTGGTACGCGCGCAGAATGTCCCGCTGGTGATGGTCTATGATCACTGGATTGATGAGGGGCTGGGCCGTGATTGGACGCGGCTTGGTGCTTTGCGCATGCAAAACCCCGCTGGTTTTCTGGGCGGCGCAGAGGTGCAGTTTTATGCAGCTGATCCCGCGTTTACGACGTCGCTAACTGTGGCGCTTCGTTTGTGGGAAAAAGGATTACCGCGGGACGCGGTTTTCGAATTTGCCGAGGAGGGCGTATGAGTTATTCCGCCGTCAGACCTTCACGGATTTCACGCTTGCGCACGGGCATTTTGTCGATGGTCCGCGACAGTTCGCGTACGTCCCACGGAAACGGTTTGCGCAGTTTGATGCCACCGTCTTTGCCGATCAACGCCAGCATAAATCCGCGTGGTCGCAGCTTTTTGCGCAGCGCAGAGTTGGCAGTAGGCGCTGTGTCCACCATCACAACCACGTCGCGCTCGGCCAGGTCATCTGCGCGGGCGGCAAGCAGTTCCATTTGCTCGATGAAACGCGGGTCATTCGGGCTGTCGGCGAAAACAACAATGGGCCGTGCGAGCCATTTGAAATCATCAAGGCTAACTGCATCTGTGGACAGTACCACCGCCCGATCAGCGCGCCATTCATCCACTGGCGACAGCACGGGTGACAAGGGGGCGTCAGCCGCAAGGGCCGGACCACAACTGATAAATGCGCCAAGCGCGAAAGCTAAAACTCGTTTCATACGTAATGATATAATTACCAATTTCCCGTTGCACAGCCCAAGGAGGCTCAGATGACGAAAAAGACCGAAAACAAAACCGAATGGACTGAATTGGCCAACAAAGAACTGCGTGGCCGTCCGCTTGATGATCTAAAGTGGCAGACGCCCGAAGGTATCGAAGTGCAGCCGGTTTACACAAGTGATGACGCCGAAGGGCTTGAGCATATGGGCGGCATGCCTGGCAGCGCGCCGTTTACGCGCGGGCCGCGTGCGACGATGTACACAGGCCGTCCTTGGACGATCCGTCAGTATGCGGGCTTTTCCACTGCTGAAGAAAGTAACGCCTTCTACCGCAAAGCACTTGATGCGGGCCAGCAAGGCGTTTCGGTTGCGTTCGATCTGGCAACGCACCGCGGGTATGACAGCGATCATGAACGTGTTGAGGGAGACGTCGGCAAGGCAGGTGTGGCGATTGACAGTGTTGAAGATATGAAAACGCTGTTTGATGGCATCCCGCTTGATAAAATTTCGGTCTCTATGACGATGAACGGCGCGGTTATTCCTGTGTTGGCAAGTTTCATTGTGGCGGGCCAAGAGCAGGGCGTGCCGACCGAGCAGTTGTCCGGGACCATTCAAAACGACATTCTCAAAGAGTTCATGGTGCGCAACACCTACATTTATCCGCCGGAGCCTTCGATGCGGATTGTGGCGGACATCATCGAGTTCACCAGCACCGATATGCCCAAGTTCAACTCGATCTCGATCAGCGGGTATCACATGCAAGAGGCGGGTGCGAACCTTGTGCAGGAGTTGGCGTTTACGCTGGCTGACGGGCGCGAGTATGTACGCACGGCCATCGCCAAGGGGCTTGATGTTGATGCGTTTGCAGGGCGGCTTTCGTTCTTTTTCGCCATCGGCATGAACTTCTTTATGGAAGCGGCAAAGCTGCGGGCAGCGCGCTTCCTTTGGCACCGCATCATGGAAGAGTTTGAGCCCAAAAAGCCGGGCTCACTGATGCTGCGTACACACTGCCAGACCTCTGGTGTGTCACTGCAAGAGCAAGACCCCTATAACAACATCGTTCGCACGGCCTACGAGGCGATGTCAGCGGTGCTGGGCGGCACGCAGTCTTTGCATACCAACTCGTTTGATGAGGCGATTGCGCTGCCGACAGAGTTCAGCTCGCGGATCGCGCGCAACACCCAGCTCATTTTGCAAAACGAAACTGGTGTCACCAATGTGGTCGATCCGCTGGCGGGCAGCTACTACGTTGAAAAACTGACCGCTGACTTGGTGGATGAAGCGTGGAAGCTGATCGAAGAAGTCGAGGAAATGGGCGGGATGACCAAAGCGGTTGCCTCAGGCATGCCAAAACTGCGCATCGAAGAAGCCGCTGCGCGCCGTCAGGCGGCTGTGGACCGCGGCGACGAAGTGATCGTTGGGGTCAACAAATTCAAGCTGGATAAACAGGACGAGATCGACATCCGCGATATCGACAATGCGTCTGTGCGCGACAGCCAGATCAAACAACTTGAGCGGATCAAAGCGACCCGCAACCAAGCCGATGTGGATCACACGCTGCATGCGCTGTCCCAAGCAGCAGAAGATGGTACGGGCAACTTGTTGGCTTTGGCGGTGGAGGCCGCACGTGCGCGGGCGACTGTAGGAGAAATTAGTATGGCGATGGAAAAAGCGTTTGGCCGTCACCGCGCTGAAGTTAAGACGTTGGCGGGTGTTTATGGTGCCGCATATGACGGTGACGCAGGGTTCGCCGCGATCCAGAAATCTGTCGAAGATTTCGCCCAAGAGGAGGGCCGCCGCCCACGGATGCTGGTCGTCAAAATGGGCCAAGACGGACATGATCGGGGCGCCAAAGTAATTGCGACCGCCTTTGCAGATATCGGGTTTGATGTGGACGTTGGCCCATTATTCCAAACGCCGGAAGAAGCGGCACAAGACGCCATCGACAACGACGTGCATGTGATCGGCATCAGCAGCCAAGCAGCGGGTCATAAGACGCTTGCGCCCAAACTGGTTGAGGCGCTGAAAGCTGCAGGTGCTGGCGACATCATTGTGATCTGTGGTGGCGTGATCCCGCAGCAGGACTATGATTTCTTGTACAACTCAGGCGTGAAGGCGATCTTTGGGCCGGGGACAAATATCCCCGAAGCCGCGCAAGATATCCTGCGTATCATCAAAGAGACGCGCAGCTAAGCTGTCTGAAGTGAAGGTCGGAAACGAAAAAAGCCCACGCGTGATGCGTGGGCTTTTTGTTGTTCGTTCAAGAGCGTGGCCTAGGCGGCGACGGCTTGTTCTTTTTCGTCGCGTCGTGCGGCAATCTTGAGGGCCGCAAAGCCCAAAATTGCAGAGACGACAGAGCCTGCCAGAACACCTACGCGGACTTGGTTCATCAAGGCCGGATCATCAAAGCTGAGTGAGCCGATGAACAACGACATTGTGAAGCCGATACCGGCAAGGCAGGCAACGCCGTAGATGTGCAACCAATTGGCACCAGCGGGCAATTTTGCCAGTCCCGATTTGACCATCAGCCATGTGATGCCGAAGACACCGACCTGCTTACCGACGATCAAACCAAGTGCGATACCAAGTGGCAGTGGGAGGAAGATGTCCGTCACAGACATGCCCTTGAAGACCACGCCTGCGTTGGCAAAAGCAAAGATCGGCACGATCAGGTACAGCACGTAAGGCGACAAAGCGTGCTCGAGTGAGTGTAGCGGTGACTTGCCCCATTTGTCCTTGAGCGGGATACAGAACGCCGCAACAACACCGGCCAGCGTTGCGTGAACACCGGACTTCAAAACAAAGACCCACATGATTGTCGCAAGCAAAATGAACGGCGCAATACGGTGCGCGCCTTTGAGGTTAAGCATCACCATACCAGCCAGCGGGATCAGCGCGAGGTAGAGATAATCGACCTGCAGATTGGCTGTGTAGAACAGCGCAATAATAATGATCGCACCCATGTCATCCAAAATCGCAAGGGTCAGCAAAAACACCTTAAGCGAGGACGGCACGCGGTCACCCATAAGTGCAAGCACACCAAGGGCAAAGGCAATGTCTGTTGCCGCAGGGATGGCCCAGCCTTTGATGCTGACAAGGCCAGAGTTCAAGGCGAAGAAAACAAGTGCGGGAACAACCATTCCACCAACAGCGGCCATACCCGGAAGCACCACATCGCGCGGATTTTTCAGTTTGCCCTCAAGCAGCTCTTTCTTCAGTTCAAGACCGATTAGAAAGAAGAAGATCGCCATCAAACCATCGTTAATCCACAAGATTAGAGGCTTGGCGATGCCCTCATCATTAAGTTTGACTGAGAAATAGGAGTTCAACCAGCTCTCATAAAACGGTGCGAGCGCCGAGTTTGCGACGATAAGCGCCGCCACGGCAGAGAGCATAAGCAAGATCCCTCCGGAGGCCTCGGAGGAAAAGAAGCGATCGATAGCGCGTTGTAAGGGCATTTGACTGTCCATTTGGTTATTGTTGTGGGTAACAGCTTTTGCTGTCACATAGTCCTCAAAATGGTGTTTAGCGGGTGATTTTCAAGATATCTGACCTGCGAAATCGTCCGAAATTAACCGTAATTTGACCGTTTCAGCAGGCCTGCCTGATTTACATGTGTTGGGAGGGCGCTTTGCACTGACAAAGGTCTCAAAAAGGCGTAACTTGGCGGTATGTCGATTTGGTCTCGAATAGCTGATGCATTATCTGCGCTCACCTTGGGTGAGGGCCTGTCGAGCGTATTTGAAAAGCTGCGCACCCCGCCTGAGCGGACTGTTGGTTTTACCATCGCGGTAATCGCTTTGGGGGCAAAAATGGCAAAAGCTGACGGGCATGTTACCCGTGACGAGGTCACTGCCTTTCGCGAAGTTTTCCATATTCCCGCACAAGAAGAAGATCAGGCAGCACGGGTTTTTAACCTTGCCCGTCAAGACGTTGCGGGCTTTGATATTTACGCCGCGCGGATTGCAAAGATGTTTGAGCGCGATAGTCATGTGATTTACGACCTGATGGAAGGGCTGTTCCATATCGCACTTGCGGACGGTGTCTATCATCCCAACGAGGATGATTTTTTGCACGAAGTCTCGAACATTATGGGGCTGTCCGAGGCACAGTTCCGACAGCTTCGCGCGCGATTTGTGGAAGGCGCGCACAAAGACCCCTACGATGTTCTGGGCGTCACACCGAGCACCCCTCTGAGCGAAATCAGAACCGCATGGCGCGCCCTTGTGCGCGATACCCATCCAGACCGTTTGGCTGCGCGCGGCTTGCCGGCAGAGGCTGTGCGGATGGCTGAAAAACGTCTGATAGATGTTAACGCTGCTTGGGACGAAATTGCGGGCCAAAAAGTACACTGAGCCTTTTGGGACTTCAAATTTGGACAATCGATTTTAGGTGAATGGTATGAAAAGTATTCTTTATGTTGCTGCGATAACCTTTGCTTTGACGCTTTCGGCTACGGCGCAGGACGTGGCGCAAGAACAGCCAGAGCAAGATGAACGATCGTTGATGCAGCGCGGTTTTGAGATGTTCTTTGAGGGGCTTTTGAACGAAGTAGAGCCGCTTAAGGAAGATTTGGATCAGCTGTCCGACGCTCTTGAGCCATCTTTGCAGGCGCTGATCGAAGAGTTTGGCCCTGCGTTGCGCGATTTGGCAGACAAGATCGACGACGCGACACGTTATGAAGCGCCCGAGGTTTTACCGAACGGCGACATCATTATCCGCCGCAAAGAAGACGCGGCGCCAAACACGGACGCACCCTCAGCAGACGGGCAGATCGAGATTTAGCGGCGGCGCATGTTCACTTGTGGCTTAGCATCTAGGCTGCTGCACAGAGACATAAAGCGAGCTTCGGCGACCTCACCGTAAAGGGGCTGCGCATCCGCCGATAGAACCAGTTCCAAAACCTTTTTCTTGGGATACCACTTCAGCTCGCCCATGGGCGTGTCCGCCTGCATCCAAAGCATCGCGCCAAAACGAATGGCTTTGCCCAGAATTTCAGCCTCGCGTTGGGCCTCAACAGGGAGCAGGGAAGACAGCTCCTCAAAGCGCGTGCCTTCACGGTTGTTGCGGTAGCGGTGCAGCAGGGCAAGGCCAAGGTAGACGCGCTCTGCGTGCTTCAAACCACCAAGGTTTGCGCGTGTTGCAGTATCAAAACACACCTCGGCACGGTAGTCAGGGTGGGCACGCCAGCTGACGTCATGAAGCAAACAGGCGGCTTTCACCATACGCTTGCGTCCATCGGGTAGGGCACGAAACAGCGGTTTGATAAAGGTATAAAGCGTGCGGCCAAAGCCGGGTAGGCGGGCGTCTTTATCTTCTGCAAAGCGGCAGGCTTCGATCAAAGGATCACGTTCGCGCAGGCGCTGCGGCATCTGCTCATAGAGCATGCCTTCGCGGATCCCATAGCTTGAGATGGCGATGTCTTTGGGCTTGAAACGGCTTGTCAGCACTTTGAGCACCTCAAGCGCGTAGGGCACAAGCGCCATGCGGCTGCCCGAAATGCCGCACAATTGGCGCAGTTCTTCAAGATCGTGGCCAGCTACAAATTCGGCAGTTGCACGCACGGATTTTGATGTCATCCGGTATTCATGCAGCACGTGCAGCGGATAGCCCAAACGCTCCATATCAATGCGTGCGATGGCCCGCCACGAACCGCCTACCAAGAATAAGCGGTCATTTTGATCGCCCATTTTTGCGTGCAGCTCATCCATGACCGCTTCGATGTGGGCCTTGCGCCCTTTCTTGCCGCCTTTGATATCGCGCAGCTTGAGCGGACCCAAAGGCGATGTTTCGCGCTTACCAACGCGTCCGTCACGCAACTCGGCCAACTCAAGCGAGGCGCCACCGATATCGCACACCAGCCCGTATGACTTGGGCCAGCCAAGCAACACACCTTGTGCAGAAAGGCGCGCCTCTTCTTTGCCGTCGATGATCCAAAGCTTCAGGCCGGTTTGCGCCTCGACCTCGTCTCGAAAGGCCAGCCCGTCAGAGGCTTCGCGCACGGCGGCTGTCGCAACAGTTGTCAGCGGTGGGATCCCCAAGCCTTCGGCAAGTTTCACAAAGCGCAAAATAGCAGCCAGCGCACGGGTGCGTCCTTCGGGATTCAGATGACCCGTTTCGGCAAGCCCCGCCCCCAAACCGCACATGATTTTTTCGTTGTAGAAATACGCAGGCGATCGCGCAGCGCCGTCAAAAATGACCAATCGAACTGAGTTTGAGCCAACATCAATCACACCAACCCGTGACAAAGCACGTGCAGACGTTTCTTGGAAAAGGGGTCTGCCGAACGGGCCCCATTCGGAGATGTCATCGCCAGTGCTATCTTGACGCGGAGCGCTTTTGGGGGTGCTGGTTTTGGTCATTGCGCATCCGTCTTTGGCCACTTGCGCCTCTTGTATGGCCGATTTTGGCCGTGGCGCACAATCCTAGAAACAGCTCCGCGACGTTAGTCCTCGGTGTGGGTCAATTTGGGCACGTCTGCTGCACCTGCGGAGCCCCGTCCTGAAAGTGACGGGTTTTCCATAAAGAAACGGTGACAATTAAACGCAAAGCTGTCTTCGGGGATGTCGGGACGGGTCCAGTTGCCGTTTCCGTCCATTACCCAGCTTTGCGCAACGTCAGCCAAATTAGCCGCCATCACTTGGCTGACAATTTGTGCTTTTACGGTGGGATTATCGATCTCAACCAACGTCTCAACGCGGCGGTTAAGGTTCCGCCCCATCCAATCTGCAGAGCTGATGTAGACCCGCGCTTTTTTGCTGGGCAGGCCTTTGCCGTTTCCGAAACACACAATGCGGCTGTGTTCCAAAAAACGTCCGACGATTGATTTGACACGGATATTTTCTGACAGCCCTTTGATACCGGGCTTCAGCCCGCAAATACCGCGCACCACGAGGCTGATTTGCACACCCGCTTGGCTGGCAGCATAAAGCGCGTCGATCACATCTGCCTCGATCAGGCTGTTCATCTTGGCCCAAATAGCGGCAGGGCGGCCTGCGCGGGCGTGTTTTGCCTCTTCCTCGATCCGCTCAAGCAGCGTTGATTTCAGTGTCATGGGGCTGATCGACAGGTTTTCCAAAACTTCGGGCTCTGCATAGCCCGAAAGGAAATTGAACACTTTGGTTGCATCGCGTCCCAAGGCGGGATCGCAGGTAAAGAGCGATACATCAGTGTAAATGCGGGCTGTATCAGGGTGGTAGTTCCCAGTGCCGTAGTGGGTGTAGGTGACCAGTTGGTCACCCTCGCGGCGAACGACGGTGCTGATCTTGGCGTGGGTTTTAAGCGTCATAAAGCCGTAGACAACATGAGCGCCTGCGCGCTCAAGCCGGCGCGATTGGCGAATGTTGGCGGCCTCATCAAACCGTGCTTTCAGTTCAACTAGTGCGGTGACGGATTTGCCGTCCTCTGCCGCTTCGCAAAGTGCTGACACGATCGGGGAATTCTTGGAGGTCCGATAAAGTGTTTGTTTGATGGCCAACACGTTGGGGTCACGGGCGGCCTGTTGAACAAACCTGACTACCATATCAAAAGTCTCATAGGGGTGATGCAGCAGCATGTCTTTCTGGCGGATAGCCGCAAACATATCAGCGTCGTGGTCCATAACCCGTTCAGGAACGCGCGGCTTGAACCCCGGCCACATCAAGTCGCTTCGATCTTTGATGATCAGTGCTGACAGGTCTGCAACACCAACAACCCCTGATACATCAACGATCTCACTGTCTTCGACATCGAGGTTGTGCATCAGCATCTTGCGCAGTGCTGCGGGGGCGCCGGTAGACAATTCAACGCGGATAACCTCACCACGGCGGCGGCGTTTCAGTGCGGTTTCAAATTCGCGCACAAGGTCTTCTGCTTCTTCTTCAACTTCCAGATCACTGTCGCGCAAAATGCGAAACAGACATTGCCCAACAGTCGCATAGCCGGGAAAGATCGTATCAAGGCGCAGCAGCATAAGGTCTTCGACAGGCAGGAAACGCACGGCATCACCGGGCATGCGGACAAAACGGTCAACCTGCGCGGGGATCGGCAAAAGAGCTTGAAGGGGTTCTTTATCGCGGCGGCGCTCAAGTTGCAGGGCAAGCGACAGACCGGCATTTGGGATAAATGGAAACGGGTGTGCTGGATCAATGGCCAGCGGTGAAAGGACCGGAAAAACCTGACTGAGAAAATGCTCGTTCAAAAATTCCAGATCAGAAGGGGTCAGCTCATCACGCTCAAGAATGGTGATGCCTTCGTGTTCCATCTGATCGCGCAGCACACTGAACACGTCTTGTTGTTTGGCCATCAAAGCACCGGCATTGGTGTTGATCATGGCCAGCTGTTGCGCGGGCGTTAGCCCGTCCGCGGCGGGTGTCAGGTTGCCTGCGTCATCAAGCTCGCGCAGTCCGGCCACGCGCACGGTATAAAATTCGTCCAGGTTGGTTGCTGAGATGGACACGAACCTAAGCCGCTCAAGCAGTGGGACTTTAGGGTTTGCCGCTTCCTCAAGTACCCGCCAGTTGAACGCCAACCACGAGACTTCGCGGTTAAAAAAGCGATCTGGTCCGCTTATGTCTGCGTCGATTTCGATGGGCGCAGGAAAGGGATGGTCAAGGAAATTTGCGTGAGTCATGGCCTAGTTATACATGGATATTTGTAACACCGAAGTAACGATTGCCACTTTGGTTACGTGCAGCGCGATTTAGCGTGCAAGGTCAGACAAAACATCCCGCGCCAGATCACGGTTGATTGTGCGGCGCTCTGACAGAGCGCGTTTATCCATGGCGGCGACGATCTGGTGGGCGTGGGCAAAGCTACGCTCGGAATGGCGTAAAAGATAGGTCAGCACAGCCGGTGTGGGTTGCAACTGTCGGTCTGCAAAGCCTTTGACCAAGACTGCCATCAGCAACATGTCGTCTGGCTCATCTATTTGTACGAGTGCTGTGCCTTGCAAACGGCTAGCCAAATCCGCAAGTGCGATAGGCCAGTGGTTTGGCGCGCCAATCCCCGTAAGAAGCAGCCGTCCCCCACGGCCCAAAACCGCGTTGTGGATGTGAAACAGCATCTCTTCGGCATCATGTTGGCCCGCAATGGTGTGCACGTCTTCAACCACAACTGCATTTTCTTCAGGCATCTCAAGGCTGGCGGCATGTATGATCTTGGCACCTGATTGGCTGGCCCAGACGTGGGACAAATGGGTTTTTCCCGCACCTTTTGGCCCACTCAGGACAAGCTTACCGTTTGGCCACAGATCGTCTTGCTCTGCTTGGGCAACGGCCAGCGCGTTGGCCTCGCTGATGAAAAAGTCATCACGTCCAAGCGCCGTGCGGGACGGCAGATCAAAGCTTAGCTGTTGTGGCATCGAAAGGGGTTAGTCCTGCTTATCAAGGCCGCGATATAGCCGGCCATCGGTGTATTGCTCAATGCCAAAGCGTACCAAAACGCCGATCATTGCGGCCAATGGTACCGCGACAAGCATGCCGACAAAGCCGAATATTGACCCAAAAACCGACAGTGCAAAAATAAGCCAGACTGGATGTAGCCCCACGGATTTGCCGACGAGTTTTGGGGTAAGAACGTTACCTTCAACCACCTGACCGATGACAAAGATTACTCCCACAGCCCCGATGCGGAACCAGTCAGTTGCTACCTCAACGCTGGTGCCGTCGATCATTTGTGTGCCGCCCCAGAATTGGAAAAGGGCCAACCCGATTGCCAGAATGCCACCCACCAACGCGCCCACATAGGGAATGAACGTCACAAGCCCCGCGATGAACCCGACGATCAGACCAAATTGCAGCCCCACTGTCATAAGTGCCACGGCATAATATGCACCAAGAACCAAACACACCGTGCCCATGCCGCGAATGAAGCTTGCCAAGGTCGCGTCAATATCACCGGCAAGTTTGCGGATCGTAGGGGCGTGGTCACGGGGTAAAAGCTCATCGACGCGGGCGGTCATGTTGTCCCAATCGAGTAGCAGATAGAATGCAACCACAGGCACCAATACGAGCAGGACCAAAATATTGATCAGACCCTTTGCGCTGGTCAAAAGCCCTTCGACTAATGCGCCGCCCTTGGCTTGGATTGCTTCGCCAATGCTTGAAAGTTGTTTGCGTATCACGGACTGGTCGTCAATCAACGACGGGAACCGCTCGGTCAATGCAACACGTAGGCGCTCAAACACATCAGGGGCGGTGTTCACCAACTGCCCTGCTTGCTCAAGCAATGACGGAATAACCAACAAGAAGGAGAGACAGAAGATCAAGATCGCGACGATGGTGATGGTTACAGTCGCCAAAACGCGGCTTGCGCCAAGTTTTTCCAGCCGGTCCGCAAGGGGGTCCAGGCAGTAGGCAATTGCGCCACCAAGCACGAAGGGCAGGATTACGTCGCCCAAAAACCACAGGATCGCAAAGACAACCGCCGTTGCAATTCCCCAGTACTTTGCTTGTTGTTCGATGGGCAGCGCCATTGCCGTCTCCTTTGGTCCTACATCGCGTCTTGCACGAGCGGTTTCAAGCAATATCACCTGTTAAGAGGGTGCTGGCAATCCGACGGCTGCGCGGCCTTCTGGGGTTTTGATGCTGAAGTCTGTGCCTGCGTATTTTGCGCCGTCCGGCCCGCACAAGTAGGCGATCGCTTTGCCGACCCATTCAGCAGGGATATGCGCGTCCCATGACATTTGGCTGACTGCGTTGATGCCACTTTTGGCGATGTCGCGCTGCATATCCGTGGCGACTGTTCCTGGGCTAAGACCTACACAGACAATACCGCGGGATGCGTTTTCCAGATGGGTGCATTTGGTCAGGCTCAGCACTGCGGCTTTGGTGGCGCAGTAGTGTGACCAGCCTTCCAGCGCGCCTGTGGCCGCACCTGAGGAAATATTGATGATCGTGCCTTGGTCCATCGCAGGAAGCGCCGCGCGGATACCATAGTAGACGCCCTTAAGGTTCACATCGACGATCTGGCTCCAAGCGGCAGGATCGCTGTCTTCAATGCGCGCAATCGGGTCGATCAGGCCTGCGTTATTGACCAAAACATCCAAGCCGCCCCATTCAGCAACCACTGTTGCTACGGCTTTTTCCATTGAGGCGAAATCGCTGACGTCTGCGGTAATTGCGATGCCGCCAATGTCTGCGGCAAGGGTTTCAAGGGCAGCGCCGTTCCGCGCCAGCACGGCAACTTTTGCACCGCGTTCAGCCAAAACCCGTGCGGCCGCCTCGCCAATGCCGCGTGACGCGCCGGTGATCAATATCCGTTTACCGTTCATAGTTTTGTCCCATCCTCTTTCACGTAGCTTGATCCATTGTCGAACAACCGAAAGCCGCCCACAACATAAATAAAGCCCCGCCAGTTTGCACCGACGGAGCTTTTTTCAGTTTACGGTTGATTGATTAGTGGCAAGCGGGCCGTGTGCCGGGTAGCAACACTTTGTCGATCACGTGGATCACACCGTTGTCTGCTTTGATGTTGGCGATGATGACATTGGCGCTTTCGCCTGTTCCATCGGCAATGCTGACGCCGCCCGCACCTTTGGTGATGCACATCCGCTCGCTAGCCAAAATCGGCTTGAAGTAGTTTGAACCAGCAGGGATTTGCTCGGCGGTCAGGTTGCGATCATCCACATGGTAGAGCAGCACATTCGTCAAATCACCCTTATTTTCTGGCAGCAATAGCGTCTCAACAGTGCCCTCGGGTAGGGCCGCAAACGCATCGTTTACAGGCGCAAAAACGGTGAAGGGGCCAGGTCCGGACAGTGTGTCGACCAAGCCTGCGGCAGAAACAGCGGCCACAAGGGTTGAGAACCGCTCATCGCCGACGGCGATATCAACGATTGACTGTGCGGACGCTGCTGTTGCCATTGTTGCGGCGACTGCACCTGCTGCGGCGGCTTTTAGAAAACGGTTCATACTCTTTAACTCCCATAAATTACACCAACGGCAACCAAGTTAAGCGGTACCTGTTGTGCTTAGTGTTACGGTGGGCAAGGAGAATGGATCACAATGAGTTGCCAAAGCCATTTGCTGCTGAGCCTCACTGGCCACTAACAATCGTCGATTGCCAACGCTGGCCACATTGCCTAGACCTGCTTTAATTCAACACACAAAGGCCCCAAACACATGCGTATGTCCCGCTATTTCCTGCCCGTCCTCAAGGAAAACCCTTCTGAGGCGTCAATCGTGTCGCACCGTTTGATGTTGCGGGCGGGGATGATCAAACAGGCTTCTGCGGGGATTTATTCTTGGTTGCCGATGGGCCTGAAAGTTCTGCGCAATATCGAGACCATCGTCCACGAAGAACAGCAGCGCGCTGGGCATATTCCGGTTTTGATGCCAACGCTGCAATCGGCTGATTTATGGCGGGAGAGCGGACGTTATGATGACTACGGCGAGGAGATGCTGCGCATTTCAGATCGCCACGGTCATGACATGCTGTACGGTCCCACCAACGAAGAGCAAATTACCGATATTTTCCGCGCTCACGTGGGCAGCTACAAAGATCTGCCGCTGACCCTTTATCAAATCCAGTGGAAATTCCGTGATGAACGCCGTCCGCGTTTTGGTGTTATGCGGGGCCGTGAGTTCTTGATGAAAGATGGCTACACGTTTGACTTGACCAAAGAAGACGCGCTTCACGCCTACAACCGTCACTTGGTGACATATTTGCGCAGCTACGAGCGGATGGGGCTACAAGCGATCCCGATGCGTGCGGACGGTGGCCCGATTGGTGGCGATTACACGCATGAGTTTTTGGTGCTGGCTGAAACAGGCGAGTCCGAAGTCTTCTACGACAGCGAGATCACAGACCTTACGTTTGGCGACCGCGCGATTGATTTTGATGATGTTGCGGCCTGTGCTGGAGTGCTGGATGAGTTCACCTCACGCTACGCGCGCACGGATGAAACCCACGATGCAGAGTTGTTTGCCCAAGTCCCAGCTGATCGTCAGCGCACTGCGCGCGGTATTGAAGTGGGTCAGATTTTCTACTTTGGCACCAAATATTCGGAAGCCATGGGCGCTACTGTTGTGAACGATCAACAGCAAAAAGTACCTGTGCACATGGGCAGCCACGGTATCGGCGTTTCGCGTCTGTTGGGCGCAATTATTGAGGCTTCGCATGATGATAACGGCATCATTTGGCCCGAAGGCGTAACGCCGTTCCACTGTGGTATCGTCAACCTCAAGACAGGTGATGCAGAGGCTGATGCGGCCTGTGAAGCGCTCTATGAAAGCATAGTCGCGTTGGGTCTTGAACCGCTTTATGATGACCGCAACGAACGGGCAGGCGGTAAGTTTGCCACGATGGATCTGATCGGTTTGCCATGGCGCATTACCGTCGGGCCGCGCGGCTTGAAGAACGGTGTTGTTGAGCTGACATCGCGCCGTACCGGCGAAAGTGAGGAGCTGTCACCCGAGCAGGCGCTTTTGAAGATTGCACAAATCTATGGCAAGGCGGCGTCTTAAATCCCAAGTTGGCGCGCTTTGTGATAGTAAGCGCGTCGACACATTTTGAGTAATTAATACAGGGGTCGATCTTCATGCCCAAACCCTTTGCGCCATTTGAATGGATGATCGCTTGGCGTTATTTGCGCGCCAAACGGGCAGAGGGTGGCGTGTCTGTAATGACATGGATTTCGCTGATCGGGATCACCCTAGCCGTCTTTGCGCTTATTGCGACATTGGCAGTACGCGCAGGTTTTCGGGCAGAGTTTGTTGATACGATCCTTGGTGCGAACGCCCATGTGACTGTCTATCAAACGTCTGAGATCACACCGAACGGTGGCGCCAGCCGTGTGATCGAAGATTATGACGCGGTGGCCGAACGCTTGCGCCAAATCGATGGTGTGACCCGTGCAGCCCCCCTTGTTCGTGGCAATGTCATGGCCAATCAGGCCGATCGTAATACGGGCGTTCAGGTTTATGGCATCAGTCTGCCTGACCTGCTGACCATCCCGCGCATCGCCGCGCCCGAGCAGAGCATCGGCGTGATTTCGGATTTTGAAAAAGGTGTGGCCGTTGGCTCAGGTGTTGCGCGTGAATTGGGTCTGGGCGTCGGTGACAGGATCAAAATCATATCGCCCAATGGCGCACGCACGCCTTTTGGCACGAAGCCACGGGTTGGCGCGTTTGAAGTGGTCTATATTTTTAGCGCCGGTCGCTATGACATTGACCAAACCCGCGTCTATATGCCGTTTGCCCAAGCACAGGAATTTTTCAACCGTGAAGGCGTAGCGGATGAAATTGAAGTGATGGTGGACACGCCCGAACAGATTGAGCGGTTTGCGGGCCCATTGATGACCGCTGGCGGGGATCGCACGCTGCTGTGGACGTGGAAAGATGCAAGTGGGTCGTTCCTTCAGGCGCTTGATATCGAAGACAACGTAATGTTCATCATCCTGTCGATCCTCGTGTTGATTGCAGCAATGAACATTGTCAGTGGCTTGATTATGTTGGTGAAAAACAAGGGTCGCGATATTGGTATTTTGCGCACGATGGGCCTGACGGAAGGTGCAGTTTTGCGGGTCTTCTTTATATGTGGTGCGTTTACGGGCGTTATCGCTACGGCGCTTGGAGTGATCTTGGGGTGTCTGTTTGCCCTCTATATTGATCCGATTTTTGGGTTTGTGAACACGGTCGCTGGCGGTGGTGTGTGGGATCCATCGATCCGTGGCATTTATCAATTGCCCGCAAAACTACAGCTTGAAGACGTTTTGTCAGCTGTCGGTTTGTCGCTGCTACTGTCATTCACGGCAACAATTTTTCCTGCGCGTAAAGCGGCGCGCATGAACCCCGTTGAGGCGCTGCGCTATGAGTGATGCTGTGCTGGAACTTAAGGGCGTCACCAAGACCTATAACGCGGGTCAGCCAAACCAGATTGACGTGCTACGGGGTATTGATCTGTCTATTTCGGCCGGTGAAGTGGTGGCCCTTGTTGCACCGTCGGGTGCAGGCAAGTCGACGTTACTGCATATTGCGGGGCTGCTCGATACGCCCACAAGCGGAGATGTTTTGCTGGCGGGGCGCGAGATGACACGGCTGAATGACCGAGCGCGGACATCCGCGCGCCGCGATGATGTTGGATTTATTTACCAGTTTCATCATTTGTTACCTGAGTTTTCGGCGACTGAAAACGTGACCTTGCCACAACTTGCAGCCGGTACACCGCGACGGGCGGCTGACGCGCGAAGTCAGGCGCTGCTAGAGCGTGTTGGGGTTGCGCACCGGGCAGCCCACCGCCCTGCGGAACTGTCGGGGGGTGAGCAACAGCGTGTTGCGTTCTGTCGTGCGTTGGCCAATCAGCCTAAGTTACTTCTGGCTGATGAACCCACCGGCAATCTTGATCCTGAAACCTCTGAACGGGTTTTTTCAACATTGTTGGACTTGGTGCGTGAGACGGGGTTATCCGCTTTGATTGCGACGCATAATCTTGAATTAGCCGCAAAAATGGACCGCCAAATTAGGCTGGATGCAGGCGCGCTTCGCACCGCTTGAGACTGACGTTCAAGCGTAGCCACATCAGATGGCATACGCAGCGGCATTGCCATTTCGGGATTAGGGCGTAAACCTGCGGCCAAAATCACGAACCACTTTCCAACAGCGCGCAAGGATTTCGCCAGATGACCACAACATCCCAGTCGATCACTGACATTTATCAAACGGCGAAAGAAGCACTGGTGGCTTATGGCGCAACGCAAAGCGTTGCCCATCATGTGGCAGATGCGACCGCGCGTTCCGAGAGCCTTGGCAACGTGATCTGTGGTCTGGCGTATTTGGAAAGCTACTGCATTCAATTGGAAAGTGGGCGTGTAAACGGGTCTGTTGAGCCACGGGTTGAGCGTCAAAAAACCAGTGCAATTTTCGTCGACGGTGGCTTTGGTTTTGCACAGCCTGCCTTTGCTGCAGGGCTTGAAACGGCTGTCATTGCAGCCAAAGAAAATGGCGTCGCCAGTTTGGCGGTGGGGCATACGCATACTTGCACGTCGCTTGGGTACTTTACCGAACAAGCCGCCGCGAAAGGCGTGATTTGTATCGGGATGACGAATGCTTCGCCTGTAGTGGCGGCTCCAGGTGGCAAAACGCCAGTGATCGGTACGAACCCGATCGCTCTTTCAGTGCCGGACGGCGCTGGCGGCGTGGCGATGCATTTTGACTTTTCGACCAGCGCAGTGGCATTGGGCAAGATCGCGATGGCTAAAGCCGCAGGTCAGCCGATCCCGCTTGGCTGGGCGGTTGATGCACAGGGCGGTCCAACGACTGATCCGGAGGCCGCATTGGCAGGCTCGCTTGTGTCAGCTGGCGGCTACAAGGGCTGGGGGCTTGGTCTGATGGTCGAGATTCTGGCCGCTGGTATGACAGGTTCCGTTAACTCGCTTGATGTGGGCGGGCTTAAAAAAGCTGAAGGCAGGCCACATGATTTAGGGCAGTATTACTTGATGATTGACCCAAGCGGCGCACCTGAATTTGCAGCGCGTATCGCGCGGGTGAGTGACGCAATCGCCGCCGACGAAGGTGCGCGTGTGCCAGGCAAAAAACGCAACGTGATGAGCAACGTCGAGGTTCCTGTAGCCCTGTGGACACGGGTTCAGGAGTTGGCCAAAGGCGCGTAACAGCGCCCTTGGTTAGACGTCCAGCTCTTCAACGAACTGGGCGTTTTCCTGAATGTATTCAAAGCGTTTTTCTGGTTTTTTACCCATCAAACGCTCGACCAGATCACCGGTTTCACCGGCAACATCCTCGTCAATCGTGACGCGGATCAGCTTGCGGGTCATGGGATTCATCGTTGTGTCTTTAAGGTCTTTGGCGTCCATTTCGCCCAAGCCTTTGAAGCGTGACACATCGATTTTGCCCTTGCCGCCCAAACCTTTTTCAAGCCATGCGTCGCGCTCAGCTTCATCAAGGCAATAGACACGCTTAGCCCCTTGGGTAAGTCGGAAAAGCGGCGGGCAGGCCAGATAGAGGTGGCCTGTGTCAATCATCGGGCGCATTTGTGTGAAGAAGAATGTCATTAGCAACGCAGCAATGTGTGCGCCGTCTACGTCCGCGTCGGTCATGATGATGATCTTGTCGTAGCGCAGATCATCGACGTTGAATTTGGTGCCAAGACCGACTCCAAGCGCTTGGGTCAAATCAGAAATTTCGGCGTTGCTGCCAAGTTTAGAGGACGCTGCGCCAAGCACGTTCAGGATTTTACCGCGCAGTGGCAATAGTGCTTGGGTTTTGCGGTCTCGGGCCATTTTGGCTGACCCACCCGCGCTGTCACCCTCAACGATGAACAGTTCGGTGCCTTCGCGGTTGGTCGCAGAACAGTCGACCAACTTACCCGGTAGGCGCAATTTTTTGGTGGCTGACTTTCGTGCTGTCTCTTTTTCTTGGCGTCGGCGCAGACGTTCCTCGGCACGCAGGACGAGGAAATCCAAAATTGCACCCGCTGATTTGGTGTCTGCAGCAAGCCACGTATCAAAGTGATCGCGTATGGCGTTTTCTACCAATCGTTGCGCCTCAACAGTGGCGAGGCGGTCCTTTGTTTGGCCTACAAACTCTGGCTCGCGGATGAAACAAGACACAAGCGCAGAGCCGCCAGTTGTCAGATCTTCACGGGTGATGGAGGCGGCCTTTTTGTTGTTGGCCAATTCGCCGTAGGCACGAATGCCTTTCAAGATTGCCGCCCAAAAGCCTGCTTCGTGGGTGCCGCCTTCGGGGGTGGGCACGGTATTACAATAGGACTGGATAAAACCATCGCGCGAGGGCGTCCAGTTGATGGCCCATTCAACCTTGCCCGGTGTGTTGAACTTTTCTTGGAAATCAACTGTGCCCGCAAAGGGCCGCTCGGCATAAGTTGACAGCCCTGAGAGGGTCTCGCCCAGATAGTCGGCAAGGCCGCCGGGGAAATGGAAGGTCGCTTCTGTGGGTGTTTCACCGTCATCAATCGCTGATTTCCAACGGATCTCAACGCCAGAGAACAGATACGCCTTAGAGCGGATCGATTTGAACATCCGCGCAGGCTTAAAGCGGTGTGAGCCAAAGATTTGCTCGTCCGCGTGGAACGTCACAGTGGTGCCACGCCGGTTGGGGGCTGCGCCGATTTTCTCGACCCCACCCAACGGTACACCGCGTGAAAAGCTTTGCTCGTAGAGTTCTTTGTTGCGGGCCACTTGCACGACCATGCTGTCAGACAGTGCGTTGACAACGGACGCCCCCACACCGTGCAGACCGCCTGATGTTTGATAGGCTTTGCCAGAAAATTTGCCGCCTGCGTGAAGCGTGCACAAGATCACCTCAAGCGCAGATTTGTCGGGAAACTTTGGGTGCGGATCAATCGGGATGCCGCGACCGTTGTCGCGGATGGTCACGCTGTAATCTGCGTTCAGTTCGACCTCGATGCGGTTGGCATGGCCTGCAACGGCTTCGTCCATAGAGTTATCGAGCACCTCGGCGACCATGTGGTGCAAGGCGCGCTCGTCCGTGCCGCCAATATACATACCGGGACGTTTGCGAACGGGCTCGAGGCCCTCGAGCACTTCGATGCTGTCTGCGTTATAGTCATCGGCTTGGGCGCCGGACAGAAGATCATTGGCCATGGTACTGCTTCTTTTATACGTGTTTGGCTCCACTATGACACGCCGTGGGCATCGGGGGAAGTGCGTCTCGTTCATCTGGACAGTCAGATTTTTGTTGCAAGGCCCACTGGGATAGATCAACGGTTTTGCGATGAACGCATCCGCACATCTTAGCGCTTTGTTGCGCCTCGGCATTCCGTTGATTGGCAGTTTTCTGGCGGGCTTTTTGCTGGGACTGACCGACACGATTATGCTGGGCTGGTATTCGGTTGAGGCACTGGCCGCGGCCACGATTGCGGGTAGCTTTTTCATGACGCTGCAGGTTGTGGGCTCGGGCTTTGCATGGGCGGTCACGTCGCTGGTGGCAGAAGCGGACGCGAGATCAGATACGGTTCAGGTCCGCCGCGCCACGCGCATGGGAATGTGGTTGTCCGTTGCATTTGCGGCTGCCGTGATGCCGGCGCTTTGGTTTTCGGAAGGTTGGTTGATCGGGCTGGGCCAAACCCCTGAGGTCGCATCAGGCGCGCAAACGTATTTACGTATCGCGGGGTGGGGGCTTTTTCCTGCACTGCTGGTGCGGGTTTTGGCAAGCTATCTAAGTGCCGTTGACCGCGCAGGGCCAGTGCTGTGGGTCACTCTTTTCGGGGCAGCTATTAATGTTGTGTTCAACTACGCCCTGATCTTTGGGAATTTGGGCTTGCCGGAACTTGGCATCCAGGGGGCAGCGATTGCCTCAGTTTTGGTCCAAGTTGCGATGCTTGTCGTCTTTATGGGCTATGCCCAACGGGTTCTGCCGCACTACGATCTGTTCCGCAGCCTGTGGAAAATTGATGCGTCTGCGTTGCGGCAGGTTTTTGCATTAGGCTGGCCGATTGCGCTGACGTCCTTGGCTGAGACGAGCCTGTTTACGGCGGCGTCCACAATGATGGGTTGGCTTGGTACTGATGCTTTGGCCGCACATGGCATCGCACTGCAGGTGGCCACGGGCACGTTCATGGTTCATCTGGGCCTGTCCCAAGCCACGACTGTCCGCGCCGGAAACGCCGTTGGTCGCAGGGATGCGGCGGGTTTGATCTTGGGCGGTAAAGTCGCCGTTGGTGCGTCTTTTGCGTTTTCCGCGGCGACAATGGTTGTGTTTTTTGGCGTGCCAGATTTGTTCGTCACAGCGTTTTTGGATCCCGATGATCCGGCCCGTGATGTGATTATCCCGATTGGGGTGTCGTTGATTTATATGGCAGCGCTGTTTCAGTTTGCAGACGGGCTGCAGGTTATCTGCTTGGGCCTTTTGCGCGGTGTGCAAGATACCCGTGTGCCCATGTGGCTGGCGGCGCTAAGCTATTGGGGGCTTGGATTGCCCGCAGCATATGTTCTTGGATTTGTCTTGGACTTTGGCGGTGTTGGGGTATGGGCCGGATTGATCGTTGGCTTGCTAGGGGCGGCGGTTTTGTTGGTTTGGCGATTTACAGCGCGGCGCGGCGTCTACATCACGGCGTGACGGCGCCCTGAACTGGGGCTAGGCTGCGCGCACTTATTTGAGGAGCGTTTTCGATGAAGCTTGAATTCCACCATATCAATTTTGTGTCCCGCGACGTTGACCGCATGCATGATTTCTACACTGGTCTGCTGGGGCTTGATGACATTCCTCAAGATAATTTTCCGCGCACGGATGAGACTGAAGAGGCGGGCTACAGTGGTTCAATCCGCTTTGCCACAGATGGTGGGATGCAGATGCATCTGGCCGAGCGAAACTTGGATGTAGCGTTTAAGAACGGCCAAACCATCAACCCAGTGGACCGGGGGCACATCGCATTTCGAACTGATGATATCGCGGCCTTTTTGAAGCTTTTGGATGCGAATGATGTGCCGTACTCAGATTACGGAACGGCCTTTGCCAAGGAATGGCATCAGGTGTTTTTTCACGATCCCGAAGGCAATGTGATCGAGGTACACCAGCAGGTGGGCTAGTCTTTGCCCACGATGCGATCTGCTTTTTTGCGCACCAATACGCTGCGCAGGTCGTGCATGGCGAGTAGCAGCGCGTCGGTTACTTCCTCAAGCTGATCGTCACTGGCTTTGGATTGTGCCCATTGTGCAGTCAGGTTCAGACTGTCAATCGCACGGTGGATGTCATCCATATCACGGGCTGCGAGCAACTCTTGACGCTCTTCCATCCATTCACGGATCACCGCAAGATCAGCCTCGCTTAACTCACGGTCGCCTTGCGGTTTTATCTCGCTGTTGCGAATGTTGAGAACCGCCAGCGGCTCCATTTCGATGCGCCGTTGACGGTTTTCTGCGTCCACCCGAAATACCTGCGCGCCGTTTTCACGGATGCGGAAATAGTACTCGGGTAGATCGCTACTCATAAGGTCTCTCGCTTAGCTTAGGGCTGCGCAGAAAGTCTGGATACGCGTGCAGGCTTCTTTCAGGTTCTCGTCTGACGTAGCGTAGCTGACGCGGAAGTTTGGCGAAAGTCCGAATGCTGCACCGAACACCACGGCCACCCCTGTGTCTTCCAAAAGCGCGGTCGAGAAAGCCTCGTCGTTTTCAATGACGGTGCCCTTGGGTGTAGTTTTTCCAATCAGACCGGCGATGTTGGGATATACATAGAACGCACCTTCGGGTGTGGGGCAGGTAACGCCGTCAATTGCGTTCAGCATGTCCACAACCATGTCACGGCGGCGTTTGAAGACCACGTTATGCTCGGGCAAAAAGTGTTGTGTGCCGTTCAGTGCCTCAACGGCGGCCCACTGGCTGATAGAGCAGGGGTTCGATGTTGATTGCGACTGCACTTTACGCATCGCTTTGATCACGTTTTCTGGACCCGCCGCATATCCGATGCGCCATCCGGTCATCGCATAGGCTTTGGAAACGCCGTTGCATGTCAGGGTGCGATCATAAAGCTTAGGCTCTACTTCCGCAGGGGTCGCAAATTTGAAATCATCATATGCCAGATGCTCGTACATATCGTCTGTCATGATCCAAACATGCGGATGCTTTAGCAGCACGTCTGTGAGTTTTTTTAGCTCATCCGCTGAATAGCCCGCACCCGTTGGGTTTGAGGGTGAGTTGAAGATAAACCATTTTGTTTTAGGCGTGATCGCTGCTTCAAGCTGTTCCGCAGTGATTTTGAAGTTGTTCTCAAGGGTCGCTTCAACGGCCACGGGTGTGCCGCCACCCAGCAAAACCATATCTGGATAGCTGACCCAATATGGGGCGGGGATAATGACCTCGTCGCCTTCGTTTAGTGTTGCCATGAAGGCGTTATAAAGCGTCTGCTTGCCGCCAGTGCCCACGCTGATCTGTGCGGGGGTGTACTCAAGTCCGTTGTCGCGTTTTAGCTTTTCACAGATTGCTTGCTTCAACTCAGGAATGCCGTCGGGGGCTGTGTATTTGGTTTTGCCTGCGGCGATTGCTGCAACGGCTGCGTCTTTGATGTTTTGCGGAGTGTCAAAGTCCGGTTCACCTGCACCAAGGCCGATCACATCCATGCCTTTTGCCTTCAACTCACCAGCAAGGGTCGTCACGGCAATCGTCGGTGACGGTTTGACGCGATCGAGTGTTTTGGACAGAAAAGACATTGTAGGCTCCGTTTTGCTCGGTGATAAGAATGTGTTAGAACGATTAAAATATCCCTTAGACGGAAGAGGCATGTAATGGAAGATGTGACACAGCAAAACGAAGATTGGTTTAGCGAGGACACCTCTACTTTCGGGGATCGTCTTGCCGGCGCGCGTGAGGCGGCTGGCATGACCCAAGCACAGCTGGCCAAGCGCCTTGGTGTGAAACTAACCACAATGCAATCGTGGGAGGAGGATCTGTCCGAGCCGCGCGCCAACCGGTTGACCATGATGGCGGGCATTATCGGCGTGTCTTTCAGTTGGTTGTTGAACGGCGAAGGCGAGGGTGTAGAGGCCCCAGATATGGGGCAGGATTTGCCTGACGGTGTTGATGAGTTGTTGTTGGAACTTCGCGCCATCAAAGCACGGATCTACCGCGAAACCGAGCGAATGGGCATTGTTGAAAAGCGCCTGCGCGCAGCGATTAAGGCTGGCACATGAGCGAACTCCCCCAAATTCCACAGCCGATCCCGCCTGCCGACGAGCCGCGTGAGACGCAAATCAAGCGTCTTTACATGCGCTCAATCCGGCGGGGCATCAAAGAGATGGATGTCATTTTGATGGACTATGCGGATAGTAAACTGCGTGAAATGACCGACGGTGAGTTGGCCACATATGATGCGCTATTGGCTGAAAATGACCACGATCTGTATCAGTGGATCACGGGTCAGGTCGAAACACCGCCTGCATTTTTGGATATGATTTCAGAGATTTCCGCGCATATGCTGAAAGATGGCTGCGTTTTAACCGGTAATTAGCGATTGGTCTCTAAGCCTTGCGCAACATTTAGTTGACGGAGGCACGGCCATGAGCATGCAAGGAAATCTTCCCGGATCGGGCATTACCCAGCAAAAAGACCCATTTGCCTCAAGTTACCTTGATGCGTTGTCACTGGTGGAGCGGCTGCATAGGCTGCTCCTCGATGTTTTGAAAGACGAGTTTGAGCGGGTTGGCTTGCTCGACATCAACGCTGTTCAGGCGCTGCTGTTATTCAACATCGGTCATAATGAAGTCACCGCCGGAGAGCTTAAATCACGCGGGTACTACCAAGGCAGTAATGTAAGCTATAATCTCAAAAAACTCGTTGAGATGGGATATATGCACCACCAGCGGTGCGAAATCGACCGTCGCTCAGTTCGGGTAAAGCTATCTAAGAACGGCCGGCATGTCTGTAAAGTGGTAGACGAGTTGTTTGCACGCCACGCAGATGGTCTACAGGCGCATCAGGTGCTTGATCTTGAAAGCCTGGATGACATAACGCATGGCCTGAAACGCGTGGAACGTTATTGGACTGATCAAATCCGATACATCTATTAAGTGTTGGCTACGTCCACTTAGGCAAAAGGAGCGCGGGATGTCCGCACTCCTTTGATTTCACATTAACGAATGTTCAGCAGAACCAACCTGACGTTAGTCGCAGTAGGGCTGGTTAGAACGTGGTGTCTTTACCAGTGACCAGTATTTTTCATGCTGGCCCATGGTTCTGCAGGCGCCAACGCCTCACCTGCTTGTAGCAATTCAATACTGATATTGTCTGGTGAGCGAACAAAAGCCATGCGCCCATCATGGGGCGGGCGGTTTATCGTTACGCCGTTATCCATAAAATGCTGACAGGCTTCGTAGATGTTGTCTACGCGGTACGCCAGATGTCCAAAATGGCGGCTATCTGAAGGCAATTCATCATCGCCATCCCAATTGTAGGTCAACTCAACTGGCGTTTCTTCCTGACCGGGGGCGGCCATAAAAACCAGAGTAAAGCGCCCCCCTTCGTGGTCAGTGCGGTGCGTCTCTTTCAGGCCTAACAGCTCGAAAAAAGCCATTGATGCCTCGAGGTTTTTCACGCGAACCATCGTGTGCAGGTAAGTTAAGGCCATATTTTTGGCTCCTTCGCTTTGAGAATTCAAATTGCCGATCAGAAGACCGACGCTATCCCCAATGATACACCTGTTTGCCGGATATCATAGCGGTTGATGTTTGATCCAGTCCTTGAGGCGGACAGAGTTACTAGCGGTGCAAATCCGTAGAGATTGATCTTTTCCAGTAAAAACTGCGCGCGGATCCCCGCTTGCGTGTCTTTGCGGCTGTTGGGGCCAAAAATGCTGACGACTTGTGCATAATCACGCTGACCAAATGAAACGCCAAATTCCGCTGTGGCTCCAAATATCGGTTTCGCTGGGGCGTAGGTGATATTTGCGGACAGGCTTGAGTGCTCAATGAGGGCTGAACGTGACGCTGTGTTTGAAATGCTTGCTGACCAGCTTAGGCGTGAACCACCCGCTAAGGTCTGTATTCTTTTCAGCGTTGCCGAGGCCACAGTCGAGGACCGCTCATCGGCGTCTAGCCTTTCATTGCGCGTAATTCCCAATCCAATTGCGCCAGTCGCCGCGCTCCCCCAGCGAAAGCGCCGCTCTGCTTCTACTTTTGCAAAATTGGTCAGCCTTTCGCCGCTGTACCAGTTTGCGCTAATTTCAAATCTGAGGGTGTTGACTGCATTTGCTGTGGGCTTTGCGTCGTAGCGCGCGTCAATTCCAAGCTCATAAAATGCAAAGTCGCTTGGGCGCGCTTCAGGGGCTTGGGCTTTTGCGGAATCTGAAAGCCGGTAATTGATGGCGTTCAGCCGCGCCCCAAAAGACAACGCGCTACCGTCATTTGATGGGCGTTTGTGACGAAGCTTTAGCCCGTAAGAAATTTCGGTTCCGGAAAGCGCAAGGCTGGCACCGCGTGCAGCAATTTCGATCCCGTTGAAAATTAGGCTGTCTGACTTGGGGGCGTTGTTGATGTTGCTGTTCGGTCCTGCGCGAAATTCCAACTCAAAAGTAAGCGGGTTTGCTCGCGCAACTTGCGCATAGTTTCTGGCAAGTGCCGCTTGTTGCGCTGCACCACGCGCAAAAGGTTCGGCACGTCTTAGCCAAATTTGGGCGCGGGTATGTTGCCCATCACGAAGATGACTTTCAGCAACAAGTATCGCCGCTGCAAATTTCTCTGACCCGATTGCGGTTTTGCTGAACGCTCTTTTGGCAGCAAACCGTGCGGCAGTGGACCGACCCATTAAACGCTGAGCTGCCGCCAGTGAAAAAAGTGCTGAAACATCGTTAGGGTCGGCACGCAAAAGTCCAAGTGCCACCTCACGTGCGGCGCGCGGCTCGGATTGATTAACCAAGGTTTGCGCAAATACCCGTGCTTCTTCTTTGCTCAGACGTAACTGACCGGCGCTTTGAGACATCACTGTTTGGGGTGTGCTCATGGCGAAAGCCAATAGGCAAATGCACAATAAAACAGGGTACCTCACCACGTCACGGATCGCGGTTGACGCTGTCTGTGCTGAAAACACCAACTTCACGGGCGTTGAACTCTGAACTGAGCACAATCGTATCGGTTTCACGTTCAACCAAAGTAGCACCCGCAGGCAGCTGGAATGCGAAGTCTGCGATGACTTGGCCACGCCCAATACGTTCACGGACATCGCGCAAATCATTCGGCAGACTTGTTTGAGTAAAGAGCTGTGCTTGTCCATCAATGACCTGCGAATATGTGACCGTATCGAACCCCACACGCTGAATACCTGCGACACCTTCAATCTTTATGAACCCTGCAACGGCTGCGGCATCTTCGCCGTTAAAGCCGCCGTCATAGATACCGCTGTCGCGCGGGTCGCCTTCAAAGGCAGTTCCGGCCTCGGCTTCGTTGATTTCTCCATCACGATTAAATTCAGTGTCCACAAGCAATACATTAGGTAGCGCACTTGGGATCGCAGCGCCGCCACCAGGGGCAGCACGTTGCCTATTTGTAATTACGCCGCGCAGGGTGCCGCCAATGTTTTCGACCACATCAATATCTGCAAAATCGACATCAATGCGGATGTCACCGGTCACCAGTTCAATCCCGCCGCGCCCCTGATCAAACGTGCGGTACCCCGCATAATCGCCCGCGTAGGTGTAGGTGGCAACGCCCGGTAGGGTGATCGTGTTGCCGATGCGCCGAAGGTTCGCGCCGCCATAGCCAAAGCCAAGGTAATCGCCTGAAGCAACCGAAGTTGCTTCGTATTCGAGTGAGCGGATGAAGACGGCGTAGTAGGTGTCAAAAGGTTGATCGCCTGCGCGCTCGTTTCGGTATTCGATGGTGCGCGCGTTAATCTGTTGAACCTGCTCGTAAATACCGCCCGTTATGTCAGAGTTGTCGAACGGAAGGTTATTCAGGACCAACTGATTGGTTGTTTCATCAAAATCGACTGAGTTTAGAATGAGGTTCTCGGATGGGCTGAATAAAAAGCGGTTGTCTGGCGTGGCTTCTGCACCGGTGTTTGGGTCGCTTGTGGTGTCTTGTGCTGGAATGCTGTCGATGATGAACGGGTTCGTCCCGTCACCGCCACATCCCAAAAGTGGCGCAAAGCCAAGGGTTGCAATCATCAATCGCGGAAAAATACCCAACATTTCAACCCTTACACTGGCAATCACTACACAGCCCGATAGTCTAATTTCTGGTGATTTAAGTCAACAAGCCAGCGGCGAAAAACCCCAGCATATGGGCGTTTATTGATGGGCAGTTCCCAGATATAGTGATGATGCGAATCTGGACAGAAAGACAACACCATGCCTGTAACGCCCGAGCAACAAGCCGAAATCGATGCACAACGCGCTATGCGTCACCAAACAGCGCGCGCCACAGTGCCTGGTATGGAAGCACACTTGTATGAGGCGAAACCTGTTCTGGATCACGGCTTTATCCGCGTCATTGATTACATGGGCGATGATAACGCAATTACACAAGCGGCACGAGTAAGTTACGGTAAGGGCACCAAGTCAGTTCAAAATGACGAAGGCCTAATCCGGTATCTGATGCGCCACTGGCACTCAACGCCGTTTGAAATGTGTGAGATCAAGCTGCACGTGAAGTTGCCGGTTTTTGTAGCTCGTCAATGGATCCGTCACCGCACAGCGAACGTTAATGAGTATTCTGCGCGCTATTCAATTCTTGACCGTGAGTTCTATATCCCCGCACCCGAGCATCTTGCAGCGCAGTCTGTGATTAACAACCAAGGTCGCGGCGAAGCACTTCAGGGGGATGAGGCGGCACGGGTGCTTGAATTCCTGAAAGCCGATAGCAACCGCGCTTATGACCACTACGAAGAGATGATCAGTGAAGATGGCCAGCAAGGATTGGCACGAGAGCTTGCGCGGATGAACCTGCCTGCCAATATTTATACCCAGTGGTATTGGAAAGTGGACTTGCACAATCTTTTCCATTTCCTGCGCCTGCGCGCAGACAGCCATGCACAATATGAAATACGTGTTTACGCCGATGCGATCTGTGATGTGGTCAAAGACTGGGTGCCTTTTGCTTATGGTGCGTTTGAAGATTACCGTATGGGCGGCGCACAGTTGTCTGGTCGCGGCGTTGAGTGTTTGCGCCGTATGTTGTCAGGTGAAGAAGTGACCCAAGAAACATCCGGCATGTCCAAGGGTGAGTGGCGCGAATTCATGGCGATCGCTAAGCCCGACTAGGCCGAGCGTCGCAGTTTTGGAAACAGACCGTTTCCGTTGTAGAGTTTGACCTATGCGGTGCAACGCGGCACCTTAGGAATGTTAACGAGTAATGCGCGTCAGTGCAGAGAGTTGCTATGATCAAAACAATTGCAATATGTGCCGGACTGGTTTTTACAACGACCGTCGCAGCATCAGCGGGAGACCGTGTTTACCGCTATGACAGTGCTGCCAACTATTGCCCTGCGGGTTTGCAGCCAGTCACGATTAGTGGTGTTATTTGCTGCGGTAAGCCAAATGCTGGAAGCTATCAGCAGGCGATGATGCACCCTGTTTCGCACGCTCGGAAGCGGCACAAACACGTGATCACGCACAGCCATGTAAAGCGCCACAGCCATGTCACATATCATTCGCATGGTGGGACTTCGCACAGTCACTAGGTACAGGTACCCCGTTGAAAACAAAAAAGCCCGCTACGATCAATCGTTGCGGGCCTTCGGATTTGGTAACGCGTGGTTGTCAGTTACAGCAGAACCAACTCACCAGCACTCTCGCGGCCATCGCGACCTGAAATCATTTCGTACTGAATTTTTTGGTCGTCGTTCAAGCCGCGCAAGCCAGCGGCTTCAACAGCCGAAATATGAACAAAAATGTCTTTGCCGCCATCATCCGGTGCGATGAAGCCGTAACCTTTTGTTTGGTTGAACCATTTTACGGTGCCAGTAGCCATCCGCTATCTCCTTAGTGTCGAACCGCGCTTGGCGGCAATCGTGATTTTATTCAAGCGGTGCGCCGCTGGAACGAACTGTGTAATGAATGAGCTAGCACCGTAGTTTGAAAATCAAGTAACAAGAATGCAGGAGCTTCGAAATAAATGACCATCACTATTTACGGGATTAAGGCGTGCGATACGTGCCGCAAAGCGCTCAAAGAGATTGAGGGTTCTGTGCTGCACGATGTCCGTGATGCTCCGCTAAGCGAGGCACAGCTTAAGGTTTTCCACGACCTGTTTGGTGAAAAGCTGTTGAACACGCGCTCAACCACGTGGCGCGGCTTGTCGGAAGAGGAGCGTCAGATCGCACCGACCCAGCTGTTGCTAGCGCATCCCACATTGATGAAGCGACCGATTATTGTGTCCCAAGACCATACAACAATTGGTTGGGATGCGGCTGCGAAGGCAGTTTGGCTTTAGACGACGGTGCGCTTTAATAACCGGTCTACTGAAAACGGACCGGCACCGCGTACAACCAAAACGAGCAACACAAAGACCCAAAGGGTGCGCTGATCCATGATCAACGCGCCCGAAGCTTTATCAAACCATGCGCCAAGATCTGCCCCGCCCACACCATGTCCGGTAATGTCGACGATGGATTGTACCAACACAAAGCCGATCATACCAATTGCTGCGAGGCGTGTCAGAAGGCCAATGATAATAAGAAGTGGCAGGATGTATTCCGCGTATGTCCCCGCCATCACAACCACCCAGTGAAAAACTCCGAGTTGTGACGTATCATAGCCAGCAGCTTCAACAGCTTTGGGGAATATCTGGATGTAGCCGCCATCAGATGGGGTGAGAAAGCCGTCAAGTTTTGTGCCCGCTGATGCCCAATAATATTGCAGTAGCACAGCGCCAAACACGAACCGCGCCAACGTGGGGGTGATGATGTTACCAGCGGCAGAGAGACGCGCAAAGATCGCGTTATGCAGAGAGATAAGCGTATTCATGTCAGGGGGCTTTCTGTGATGGAAGTGATCGCATTGCCTGCCAGCAGCGCACCAAGGGCTGCGGTTAGGTCAAAGTCGGGTGCTGCGGCTAGAGCCGTGTCGTGGGCGGTGCCGAAGTTATGTTCTGCGAGGGCGCCAATAAAGGTCGCCGCACCAACACCAAGTAGATGTGGCACTGGGTCAAATTCGGCGCGGGTTATCAAGACAGCTTGGCCTCCCGCACCGTTGGGCGGTTCCGCATCCAACATATTTGCCGCCCAGATACTGTAAATAGGCCACCTAGAGCGTAAGATCTGGACCGCTGGCGCCAGCGTAAAATACATACTCATTAACGCGTCTGGCTCAATTGAGCTGATCAAGTCAGCAGCAATTGGGCGCGTATCTGCCGCGTGGTAACTTCTGCGCATGGCTAACTCGAGACGTGCCACATCGGGCAGGTAACCAAGCTTCGCTGCGGGGGCAAAGTTGGTCAGAAACGCAGGAAGTTCTGCACCATAATGCATCATCAGTGGGCTTTGAGGGGGATGTTTGCGAATGAAAATGCTGGCCATAGCCGTGAAAAAATCATCGCCGACTAGCTTGTGTACAACTGGAAACCCTTCTTTCAGGGCGTTGGTCAGGCTAACTGCAACGTTGTTGCGATAGACTGCAAAGCGTTTGGGGGCCGTTTCGCCTTTTGGATCGATCAATCCCGCAGGTGTTACTGCTTTTGGATCAAGCAACGCCTGCGTGAATGCATCTGGGGAAATCATACGGGGACCGCTGTTTGCAAAGCGGTTTTGGCGCGTGCGGCCTCGGCTGCTAGCACGGGCCATTCGGGCACATCTGTATCCCATTCTATCAGCACTGGCTTCGGTCCACCCGTGCGCAAAACATGATCTAGCAGTACCCAAACGGGTTCGGCCACCTCACGCCCGTGGCTATCAATAAGCAACGGCGCGCCGTGGTCATCAAGATCGTGGTCATGGCCACCCATATGTATTTCGCCCACATGAACCAGCGGAAATGCGTTTAAATACGAGAGCGGGTCTGTTTGCTGGTTGGTGGCTGAGATGAATACATTGTTTACATCCAGCAGCAGTCCGCAGCTGGTACGCTCGACCAGTTCTGCCAGAAATTCTACCTCAGGCATCTGGGTTTCTTTGAACGCGAGATAGTTAGATGGATTTTCCAACAGCATCTGACGGCCCAGGGCATTTTGCACCTGATCGATATGGGCGGCGACTGTGGTCAGCGTTTGGTCTGTGTAGGGGAGGGGCAATAGGTCGTTTAGAAAGCCCATGTCATGGGTCGACCACGCAAGATGTTCTGAAAAACTTGCGGGATTCACGCGGTCACAAAGCTTCTGAAGCCGTTTCAAATGCGCAGGATCAAGTGGCCCTTCCGAGCCAATAGACAGCCCAACACCGTGAATGGAGAGAGGGTATTTCGCGCCAAGTGCTTCAAGCTGTGCAAGGGGGCGCCCGCCGTCACCCATGTAGTTTTCGGCGTGTACTTCAAGCCAATCGACCGCGCCGTCGGATGCCATAATCTCGGAAAAATGCTGCGGTTTATACCCCACGCCAACGCCGTGCGGCAGCTTGGCAAAATCGGAGGTGTTGGAGTGGTCAAACATGAAGAAACTTTCGGCGATCTTTAGAATGTACACGCGCAAGTTAGTCCCCCGCGCGTGTACCAGTGTATCAGATTATGCCGGCAGGTCACGCTCAAGCGGCTCAAGTGACCCCATGCGGTCGCCGTCAACTTCAAGGGTGTCACATGTGCCAGCCGCAACAAGTGTCCATGCGTTGCCTTGATAATCAACTGTTGAGGTGCCTGCGCACGTTGTACCAGGGCCTGCGGCGCAATCGTTTTTGCCTGCAAGCGATACGCCGTAGCATTTCTCTTTTGCGCCGGCGGCCTCAGAAACGGTTGCGTGAGAGGTCAGCGCTGCTGCGATAGAAGCGGCTACTGCGAGTGATTTTACTGTTGTCGACATGTGAACGTCCTTTCAAGAGTGTGTGTCAAGGTCCCTAAAACATCAGGAATGACTTCAGATTGCGCTTGAAGGCGATAAGTTGCC
The DNA here is from genome assembly GCF_047114695.1 of Nereida ignava. Lineage (GTDB taxonomy): Bacteria > Pseudomonadota > Alphaproteobacteria > Rhodobacterales > Rhodobacteraceae > Nereida > Nereida ignava. Next base: position 847,745 of record NZ_CP112885.1, on the reverse strand, counting down.
ACTCACGGGCGCGTGATGCACGGTGCCGTGATCTGTCGTTATGGTTCGTGCCACGCTTTTGCGCCAATCGGGGCTGTTTGTGTCAGTGCAAACAGCAAAAAGCCGCCCCGTGCATGCACATGAGGCGGCCTTTGTAACATTTACAGTCGTCAAATTGAGCACATCTCTGTGCAATGACTACAGATGTTTCAGCTCCGTAAATCGGGCGGTGTTGCGTCTTTGGCAAGCTGTGGAAGGGTCTCTGCGAAACTTTGCACAGACGTCTGCTTTTCACCGAGGCGGCGGATTGAGACGGTTCCTTCTTCAACTTCGCGGGCGCCAACCGCCAAGATCACGGGCACTTTACCCAAGCTGTGTTCGCGCACTTTGTAGTTGATTTTCTCGTTGCGAATGTCTGCTTCAGCGCGGATGCCGGCTGCGCGCAGTTCCTCAACTTTTTGCAACACATAGTCATTGGCGTCCGAGATAATCGCTGCCACAACAACCTGACGAGGGGCCAACCAGAACGGCAGTTTTCCAGCGTGCTCTTCGATCAAGATGCCGATGAAGCGTTCAAAACTGCCCAAAACGGCGCGGTGCAGCATAACGGGGCGGTGACGTTCGTTGTCAGAACCTACAAAAGTTGCATCAAGCCGTTCCGGCAAGTTGGGGTCAACCTGCAGCGTGCCGCATTGCCAGTTGCGGCCGATGGCGTCGGTCAATGTGAACTCAAGTTTCGGGCCGTAAAACGCGCCTTCACCCTCCAGAAGTTCATAAGCGTAGCCTGCGTTCTGACATGCATCACCCAATGCGGCCTCAACGCGGTCCCAGCTTTCGTCCGATCCGATCCGCTTTTCTGGGCGGGTAGAGAGCTTGATTGTCCAATCTGTAAACCCGAGGTCGGCGTAGATTTCAGCAAGAAAGTCGATGAACTTCTTGGTCTCTGCTGTGATGTCGTCTTCGGAACAGAAGATGTGCCCGTCATCTTGTGTGAAACCGCGCACGCGCATGATGCCGTGCAGTGCGCCTGAAGGCTCGTAGCGGTTACAGCTGCCAAATTCTGCCATGCGAAGTGGAAGGTCGCGGTATGACTTCAGGCCTTGGTTGAAGATCTGTACGTGACACGGGCAGTTCATCGGCTTCAGTGCGTTGACAGCTTTTTCACGGGCGTGTTCTTCGTCGACTTCAACGATGAACATGTTCTCTTGGTATTTGTCCCAGTGGCCTGAAGCTTCCCACAGCTTGCGGTCAACCACTTGCGGTGTGTTCACCTCAACGTAGCCGCCACCACGCTGTTTACGGCGCATATAGTCCTGCAGCAATGTGTACACCGTCCAGCCGTTAGGGTGCCAGAAAACCTGACCTGGCGCTTCCTCTTGCATGTGGAACAAGTCCATCTCGCGGCCCAGTTTACGGTGATCGCGCTTTGCGGCTTCCTCAAGCATGTTGAGGTATTTGCGCAGGTCCTCTTTGTTTTGGAATGCCACGCCGTAGATACGTTGTAGCATTGCGCGGTCGCTATCGCCGCGCCAGTAGGCACCCGCCACAGACATCAACTTGAACGCATCTGCGGGCACTTGACCTGTGTGTTGCAAGTGCGGGCCGCGGCACAGGTCTTGCCAATCGCCGTGCCAATACATCCGAAGCGGCTCATCGCCCGGGATCGCTTCGATCAATTCAACTTTGTAAGGCTCCCCGCGATCTTCGTAATATTTGATCGCAACGTCGCGCTCCCAGACTTCGGTGCGCACTGCGTCCCGCAAGTTGATGATCTCTTTCATCTTCTTTTCGATGGCACCTAAGTCTTCGGGTGTGAAGGGTTCTTTGCGGTCAAAATCGTAATACCAACCATTGTCGATAACTGGTCCGATCGTGACTTTGACGTCTGGCCAAATCTCTTGAACTGCGCGCGCCATGATGTGCGCCAGATCGTGACGGATCAACTCAAGCGCAGGCTCGGCGTCTTTCATGGTGTTGATGGCAATCGCCGCGTCGGTGTTGATGGGCCATTGTAGGTCCCAATGTTGGTCGTCCACAGTTGCGGAAATAGCCTTTTTACCAAGGCTTGTGGCGATAGATGTCGCTACTTCGGCGGGTGTGACGCCTGCGTCGAAGCTGCGCTGTGATCCATCAGGGAGGGTGAGGGTGATTTGGGCGCTCATTGGCGTGCCCTTTCGTCAGTTTCGCGCCTACAAAAGCGCGCGGTTGCGGGTGGGGTTCGGCGCCGTTGTGCCGTTTGTTGCCAAAATCGTCAAGCGCGGGTTTCGGCTATGCCGTGAGGCTGTGCGCGGCGCTGCGCCAAGACTACAGCTGGCGCAGCGCAGAAACGTATTGGCGGCTAGTCTTGCGCCAGCTTGTCTTGGGTTTTCGTGTCAAAGTCTGAGGCGTCGTGGCGCTCATGCAATTGGTTTTCTGGCTCGCCCCATGCACGGTTTACCTTGTTGCCACGCACATAGGCAGGGCGCGCCATGATGTTTTCCGCCCAGCGGGTCACATTGGTATAGCTTGCCGCATCCAGAAACTCCTGTGCGCCGGGGTAAACCAAGTCTTTGACCACTGCGCCGTACCACGGAACCGTTGCAATATCCGCAATCGTGTACTCATCGCCTCCCAAATATTCACGGTCTTCAAGGTTGCGTTCAAGCACGTCGAGTTGGCGTTTAGCCTCCATCGTAAAGCGGTTGATGGCGTATTCGAATTTTTCAGGTGCATAGGCGAAAAAGTGGCCAAAGCCGCCGCCCAAATAAGGTGCTGAACCTTGCAGCCAAAAGAGCCAGTTCAGCGTCTCGGTCCGTGCCTCGATATCTTTTGGGAGAAACGCATCAAATTTCTCTGCAAGATACAAAAGGATTGCACCGGACTCGAACACCCGCACGCCGGTGTCTTTGTCAAAAAGCGCAGGAATTTTTGAGTTGGGATTTACGTCTACAAAGCCGGTAGAGAATTGATGGCCTTCTTGGATGTTAATCAACCACGCGTCATACTCAGCGCCCGTGTGACCTGCGGCCAACAGCTCTTCGAGCATTACTGTGACTTTGACGCCGTTCGGTGTTGCCAGTGAGTGAAGTTGCAGCGGGTGTACGCCACTTGGCAAATCTGCGTCATGGGTGGGGCCCGCGATGGGGCGGTTGATTGAGGCAAACTTGCCTCCGGATGCGCTGTCCCATGTCCAGACTTTTGGGGGCGTGTAACTCATGTGCGACCTCTTGGGGTTGTGACCAGCCGGTTGGCCGGTGATGATCTTTGTCCAAGACCTAACCCGTTGTGAGCGGACTGCAATGGGGCAGGCGCAGCGTTTGGATGAACTTACGCTTGCCTACGTCACGTCGCGAATTGTGATGTGCCGTGGGTCAGAAAGGCATTCAAGTTGGTGATATACCGCGCCCATGCTTCGGGCATCGCGGTGTCTGACGTGCCCAACTTATCGTGCGCGATCGTAAGCCGTGTGTGACCTCCGGCGTCCTGAAGCGTAAATACCACCAGCGATATGTGTGTTTCGCCGCCCCAAAGCGGGCGAAAAGACTGCTCAAGCCGGCGCTCAGGATCAACGTTTAGGTCAATCGTTTCAAGCAATGTTGCCCCGTCACTTGCGTGGTGGGTCAGTCGTGTGCTGTCACGCAGAACTTGACCTGTGATGAAGTGATAATGTGGGATTTCATCTGGATTTATTAGCGCTTGCCAGACCCGCTTTGGCGCTGCCTTAAGCGTGCAAGACATCTCAAAATCCGGCGTGTGATCGGGCAGGGCGGCTTCGGCTAGATGTGGTTTAAGGGTCATAACATCACGAACGGATGGATGAATACGCATCGGGTCAAGCCATGTATCAAGCGCATCAAGAAGCGCCAATGGGGTAAGGGTGTGATACTTGAACCGCCCTTTCTTTTGGGTCTGGATGAGGCCTGCAGCAGTCAAGACTTTAAGGTGTTTCATCACGCCGAAACGGGTCATATCAAGGCGTTCTTCAAGGGCAGTAAGCGTTTGACCGTCTTGATCAAGAAGTGCGTGCAGCAGTGCACGACGTGAGGGGTCAGCGATGGCTTTGAATATGTTGTCCATTTGTAGTGGATACGCTTAGTGCACACAGGTGACAATATAGTCACAAGATAATCCAAGTGCGCTTTTGGTTTAGTAGCATTACGCGCCTGCTTGCGGTTGAACTTACGCGGGAAAGTCTTAGCCTAGGGCGTATGACAATGAGTTGGGGCGCTGTGCGATGAATAAGATTTTAAGCCATAACATGTTGAAGGGTGCAGTCGCATTCGGTCTGTGCCTTGGCCTGACAGCTTGTGGCGAAACCTCGGGTAGTGTCGCAGGGACATCCCCAAGCACACCGGCGAGTATCTCTAAAAAGGCCGTACGTGCGCTTCCCGAAGGTGTCGGCGCGTCATCGCTCTATAAATCGCCTAACGGGTGCTATTCGGTCAGCCGTCGTGGAAGTGACGGGGCCTATCTTGAGCCGTTGATTGACCCGCTATCCGGAGTTTTGGTCTGTGACTAAGCCGTCTATTTGGCAGGCCCCCACGGGCCGCAAAATTGCCTACCACCTGACCGAAGGCAAAGGGCCTTTGGTCGTTTTCTTGGGCGGCTTTATGTCTGATATGTCCGGCAGCAAAGCAGTTTATTTGCAAGAATGGGCCGCACGTTCAGGCCGCGCGTTCTTACGATTTGACTACTCAGGGCACGGTGTTTCAGAGGGCGCGTTCGTTGATGGGGCAATCGGTGATTGGTACGCTGACGCCGAGGGTTTGATTGCTCATGTCAGTTCTGGTCCTGTTGTCCTTGTCGGTTCATCAATGGGCGGCTGGATTTCGTTTCTAATCGCGCGCGCAGGTTTGGTGGATGTCGCGGGCATGGTCACCGTCGCGGCGGCCCCTGATTTTACCGAGGACGGATTTTTCGCAAGCTTTGATGCGCCAGCCCGTGAAATGCTTGAGCGCGAAGGTGTCGTGCATGTTCCGTCGGATTATGGCGCGCCATACCCGATTACCAAACGCCTGATCGAAGATGGCCGCAACCATCTGGTGATGCGTCGGCCTCTGGAATTGCCATTCGCATTACGCATGGTTCAGGGCACCGAAGATGCATCAGTCACGCGGGAAACTGCACTTGGTTTACTGGATCATGTCAGCTGCGAAAATGTTCGGCTGATGCTGGTCCGTGGCAAAAATCATTCGTTTAGCGATGATGACTGTCTCAAGATTATTGAGCAACAAATCGAAGACGTATTGGGCCTTGCCCGCTTGTGATTCTGTAACTTCAAGACCGCATTGATTAAATGAGCGCTTCACGTGCCCTGTAACTGCTTGGCTGCACACCACTTTGCATACCTTTGCAAAAACTGCTTGAGCCGCAGACGGAACGCTCTATTGTCACGCGAAAGGTGACATGACGCCAACCAAATTGGGGGACCTAAAATGGCTGAATATCTTAAGCGCGGCAAATCAGCAGAAGACGTAGCGGCTGATGATAAGCAGACCCGTGACATTGTTGAGGGCATCTTGTCCGATGTCGAAGCACGCGGTGATGCGGCGGTGCGCGATTTGTCCGTCAAGTTTGACAACTATTCACCAGAGCGTTTTGCCCTGAGCCAATCAGAAATCGAAGCAGCCATGTCAAAACTGACTAGCCGCGAGATTGACGATATCAAGTTCGCCCAAGCGCAAATTCGTAATTTTGCCGAAATTCAACGCGCCTCAATGACGGATGTTGAGGTCGAGACGATGCCGGGTGTTGTGTTGGGTCACAAAAACATTCCGGTGCAATCCGCGGGTTGCTATGTGCCCGGCGGCAAGTTCCCCATGATCGCGTCTGCGCATATGTCCGTTCTGACGGCTAAAGTGGCGGGCGTGCCGCGCGTTGTGGCGTCAAGCCCGCCCGTGAATGGTGAGCCCCATCCAGCTGTTGTGACTGCGATGCATTTGGCAGGCGCTGATGAAATCATGATTTTGGGTGGTATTCAGGCTGTCGCCGCTATGGCCATCGGTACTGAAAGCGTGAAGCCTTGCGACATGATCGTAGGGCCGGGCAACAAATTTGTGGCGGAAGCCAAGCGTCAGGTGTTTGGTAAAGTGGGTATTGATTTGTTTGCAGGCCCAACTGAAACCTGCGTGATTGCCGATGATACTGTGGACGCGGAAATTGTGGCCACGGATATTTTGGGTCAGGCCGAACATGGCTACAACAGCCCCGCAGTTTTGATCACAAACAGCCGTAAACTTGCTGAAGAAACACTGGTTGAGATTGAACGTTTGCTCGAGATTTTGCCAACACGCGACACGGCACGCGTGAGTTGGGAAGAGTACGGCGAGGTCATTTTGTGCGACAGCTACGATGAGATGTTGAAAGTCTCTGAAGAGATTTGTTCCGAGCACATCCAAGTCATGACCGACCGTGACGAATGGTTCCTGGGAAACATGACCAGCTACGGCGCGCTGTTCCTTGGACCTCGCACAAACGTCGCAAATGGTGATAAAGTTATCGGTACAAACCACACGCTGCCAACCAAGAAGGCGGGTCGCTATACTGGTGGTCTTTGGGTTGGTAAGTTCTTGAAAACGCATAGCTATCAGCGTGTGCTGACGGATGAAGCTGCGACCCTTGTGGGCGAATATGGCAGCCGCCTGTGCATGATGGAAGGCTTTGTTGGTCACGCCGAACAGTGCAACGTGCGCGTGCGCCGCTACGGTGGTGTCAACGTTCCCTATGGTGGCGCAGCCCCTTACCGCGACGCGGCTGAGTAAGTTGAGGTCGCTCAAAAAAATCTAATAAAAAGGGCGCTCCGTTTGGGTGCGCCCTTTTTGTATGGGGCCAATTTTACGGAACAACGACCATTCATCGCGCACCAGTTTAGTCGTTGTCAGTCAAGCCCGCGCCCGCACCCGCCAGCCGTGACGCATCGCTTGCGGGGACATATGTTTTTGCGGCCAGCGTGTTGAGGTACGCGTTGAGCCCGTCAGACATCATAATACGCCGGATCGTAGGACGCGCTGTTGCTGTCTGAAAATAGCTCAGCGCCAGTCCCGTAAAGACGCCACATCCATCCGATGTGGGGTCAAGTAGGTCGTCCATCACGACAGGTAGTGTTGTGATTGGGCCAACAGGATCGTTCAATGCGTCGAACAAGTCGCCTTCGCCTCGTGACGCGTAAAGATGCAGGGCCGCTGCTGTGCCAAAATCACGGGCTTGAGCGACACCAAACCCTGCACCGCGGGCAGCTTTTTGAAGCAACATGCTTGCTTCATTTGCTGATTTAGAGGAACCGCTCATGATCCAAATGTTGGCAGCCACCAGTCATCAGCAGCACTAAGTTCATTTGCAAGCGGCGCGCCTTGGCAGAGTGTTACGCGGGTCCAGCGGTCAGACTTTGGATCAAATTTTGAGGCTCCAAAAAATGATAACTTACACCGCAACATATCAATTGGCAGGCATGTGTCGGCAATAAGGTTATCGCGGATTTCAGAATAAGGATGTTTGTCCAGACATTGCACCCGTTCGACAGCAAAGCGGTGTTCTGGATGTATGGCCAAAAACGCAGTCAATGAGCCGGACGCAGGAAGGTCTTTGGCCAAAGCCGCAACGCGGCGCGCAATATCAAGGGGGCTTTCAAGGTCAGCGCCATCTTCTTCGTGACGGTTGCCAAGGCGGGGTTCTAATTTCTCTTCCGAGACGTACCAAAATTGTGCGCATTCGTCCCGTGCGTTGTAGTCGCGCGCAGTTGCCCAAGCCCAGTCTCGATTGATCAGCGCATGTAGCTCTGAGGTGTCGCATGGTGTCAGGCGGGGCGGGCCGAACGGGTCGGCCATGCACTCTTCCAGCCCGTCGACCAAGTCACCAAACGGTTCGATGATCATGGCGCAGAGCAACTCTTGCGCGTCCTCTGATAGGCCTTCGGCTTGCTGTAAAAGCGCCTCTATCGGGAAAGTTTTTTTGGCCGCTTCATGCCATGCTTCGCTATTAAGGTAGTCAACAATCGCTTCCCATTCTGATCGCAGGGTCGATATTCGCGTTGCGGCGATGGCATCGGGGACAATCCATTCTGAAAGGTGCTTTGCTGCGCGCTTGGCAAGGTTTTGCAACGTTACGGCAGCACCGTCAGGCAGCTGTTCTAATGCCCTGATACGGGCCAGTGCTGTCTCGCGGACCATGATCCAATTGTTCAGCAAAACAGGATGCGTGACTAAAAACGGGGCCATCCCAAGCCCTGTGGAATTGCCAATCCCAAGGTGACGCTTAAGATGCGCATCAAGGGGGGCTTGGCCCACGTGTTCGACCAACAGATGCGTGAAATGCCGGATCAGCCAAACAGTGAGCATTTCTGCTTGGAACGGGCCCGAAAGCCCATCGCGTTCTGCTATGTCAGCGCGATCCGCGATCCCGAATTTACCGTTTCCGTATACGGCCGTTGTGCGCATCAAATAGCCTGTCTCGCGAACCATTTGCTCATCTGGCTGCAGACCTGCCTGAAGGCGTTCAACCACGTGCGACCAAAGCCGCACAGATTTGTTCGCACGGCTTAAGACCAAATCAGAAGCGGAGAAGCGCGAGGCTTCCTGATGGGGTGCCGTGGCTACGATGCGGTCGATTTCGGGTTGGGATGGGATGCCGTCATAAAGGACAAATGCTGTGTCCCACGCCGTTGCAATCACGCGGTCGGTGCGTGCATCCGGATCAAGTTCAGTGCTGACAGCAACGAGGGAGTAGACGTGCCCGCCAAGCGGCACGCTAATGACTGCGTAGCCGTATCCATCCGTGCTCATCTGCCAGACGGGGCAGGTCACAGTTGCATTTTCGATCGAGAGCCTGCGCAACAGCGTGCGCAGAAAAGATAATCTTGTGGGGAATGATGCACCCAAACGGCGCAGGCGCATCACGTCCGATGCGGGGCGCAGCTTAGCCTGTGGTGGGGGTGCGAAATCCTTCATGCAGGCCCAAACGCGTCAGCATAAAAACGATGCCAATTCGCGCCCATGATGCCGTCCACTTCGCCGGTTGTCATACCCGTCGCAAGCAATCCTTGCCGAATGTTGTCGAAGTCTCTGTTGTCTTTGAACCATGCTGGCATTGGGGGGAAACCTGCATCGGTGGCACTCCCCTCGCCATAGTCAATGACCTTAGACCATCGTCCTACACGCATCCATTCGACAACGCTGTCGGGTTGATCTTGGCAAAGGTCCGTTCCGATGCCCAAATGCTCGGCACCGTATTTTGAGGCAGCTTCTGCGATCATTTGGCAAAAACTTTCCAGCGTGCATGCAGGGCCGCCGCTAAGGTGGTGGGGGTAAATCGAAAAGCCCAACATGCCGCCAGCAGAGGTAAGCGCGCTAAGAACCTCGTGGGACTTGTTGCGTTTTGCCGCATGCCACCAAGCGGGGTTTGCATGGGTGATCGCAATGGGGCGGGTCGAGTGATCAATCGCCTCAAGAGTCGAGCGATCAGCGCTGTGCGACATGTCGACAACCAAACCAACGCGGTTCATTTCGGCAATGGCCTGTTTGCCAAAGCGGGTCAGGCCCGTGTCCTCGTCTTCATAGCAGCCCGTCGCAAGCAAGGACTGATTGTTATACGTCAGCTGCATGAACCGCACGCCAAGTTGGTGGCAAATCTCAATCAAGCCAATGTCATCTTCGATGGGCGACGGGTTTTGAAACCCAAAGAAAATCGCTGTGCGGCCTGTCTCCATTGCGCGTGTCACATCTTGGGCGGTGGTGCCGCGCATGATAAGATCGCCACATGTCTCAAACCAGCGGTTCCATGCTTCAAGTTGCAGAACCATTTCACGAAACGACTCGTGATAAACGATGGTGACATGAACAGCATCAACGCCGCCTTCACGCATCTGTTCAAAGATGCTGCGGGACCAGTTGCAATATTGCAGGTTATCAATCAGAGGCGTTTTCATAACTGCCACAAAAACGTGCAACTTGCGTTCTGTCCAGTCTATTTGCGACAGTTCGTGAGTTTGAATTGCCGTCATCCTGTTTGATCGATTTTGGGCCCACAAGCCTCTTGCCATTTGTGCCGCCAAGTCATTTGATGCTCGGGTAACTTTGGGAGACGATTACATGAAAACGACTACCGCTCTTTTTGCTGCCACTCTTTTGGCGTCTACCTCGCTGGCCTCAGCCGAGAGTCTGCGTTGGGCGCGTGCTGGTGACAGCTTGACGCTTGACCCCCATGCGCAAAACGAAGGTCCAACACACACGTTGGCACACCAAATCTATGAACCACTGATCATTCGTGACACAGCCGGCGCGTTCCAAGCTGCCCTCGCAACCGAGTGGGCGCCCAAAGAAGGCGACGCAAATGTTTGGGTCTTCAAGCTGCGTGAAGGCGTGACTTTCTCTGACGGCTCTGCCTTCACATCAGAAGATGTTGTGTTCAGCTTCGAGCGTGCAAAATCCGAAAAGTCAGCCATGAAAGAGCTGCTGACATCCATCGTCGAAGTACGCGCCGTAGACGACATGACTGTTGAATTTGTCACCGATGGTCCAAACCCGATCCTGCCCAACAACTTCACCAACCTGTTCATCATGGACAAAGGCTGGACCGAAGCGAACGGTGTTGTAAACGTGCAAGACATCGCCAACGGCGAGACAACATTTGCCGCAACAAACGCAATGGGCACAGGTCCATACACTCTTGAAAGCCGCGAGCCTGACGTCAAAACCGTCCTAAAAAAGCGCGATGGCTATTGGGGCGCAGATGAGTTCCCACTGGAAGTGACTGAGATCGTTTACACACCAATCCAAAACGCCGCGACACGTGTTGCAGCGCTTTTGTCAGGTGAAGTCGACTTTATCCAAGACGTACCGGTACAGGATTTGGGCCGCGTTGATTCATCAGACGGCCTGAGCGTGAAAACAGCGCCACAAAACCGCGTGATTTTCTTTGGTATTGATCAGGGCAAAGCGGATCTGGAAAACGACAATGTAGAGGGTGCAAACCCACTGGCTGATGTCCGCGTCCGCCGTGCGATGTCTATGGCGATCAACCGCGATGCGATCAAACAGGTTGTTATGCGTGGCCAGTCACAGCCAGCAGGCATGATTGCACCGCCATTCGTTAACGGTTGGACTGCTGAAATGGACGGCGCATCTGCGACGGACGTTGAAGGCGCAAAAGCGTTGATGGCAGAAGCTGGCTATGCAGATGGTTTCTCCATCCAGCTGGATTGCCCGAATGACCGCTATGTCAACGACGAAGGCATTTGTCAGGCGTCCGTTGGTATGCTGGCGCAAATCGGCATTACAGTTAACCTTGATGCGAAACCCAAAGCTCAGCACTTCCCGCTGATCCAAAACGGCGAGACAGAGTTCTACATGTTGGGTTGGGGCGTTCCGACATACGATTCCGAATATGTGTTCAACTTCCTGACACACTCACGTTCCGGCGATCGTGGTTCTTGGAACAACACAGGGTTCTCTGATGCGGCGATTGATGCAAAAGTTGTATCCCTTGCCTCTGAAACTGACCTTGCCAAGCGGAACCAAACCATTGCCGATATTTGGGCCGTGGTTCAGGAAAACCAGCAGTACATCCCGATCCACCACCAAGTGTTGAACTGGGGTATGAGCGATGCAGTTGGCACAGAAGTGTCTCCTGAGGATGATCCCAAGTTCAAGTTCTTCACAATGAACTAAAAAACGGACGCGGCTGAAACACCATCAGCCGCGTTTGTTTCTGGTATCATAAACAGCAAACGGCGGCCTTCATCGGGCCGCCGTTTTTTCGTGTCCAATGCTGCTGAAGTCAGCGGCGAAATTACATTGTGTCTTTTTCGGTAACTTGCTGCACTGCGCCGGCGAAAAGCAGATATAACGTCGTCAGGATCAAGCCCCAGTAAACGGCGGGCTGCAAATCAAACTGTACCCAAGCGGCCCATCCTGCAAAGAACGTCCACGCCAATGCGGTAGGCAGCGTTAGTGTCCGCCAACGCTGTGTGCGTACAGGATGGACGAATTTTACAGGGGCAAACATGGCGATTGCCAGCACAATGACTGCGGCCAATATGACCCAGTGCCCCGGTTGCAGCGCGAAGAAAACCAGCACTGCCATGTTCCAGCACCCTGGAAATCCCGAGAAAGAATTGTCTTTAGTTTTCATGCGTGTATCGCAGAAATAAAGCGCGGATGTGAAGGTAATTACGATGATTGTGGCCCAGCCGGTCCACCCTTCGAGCAAACCTGATGTGAACAGCGCAAATGCCGGAATGAACACATACGTCAGGTAATCAATGATCAAATCCAGCAGCACCCCGTCAAACAAGGGAGCGTTTGTTTTCACGTCATATTTACGGGCAAGCGGACCGTCGATACCATCTACAAAAAAGGCAACAACCAGCCATAAGAACATCATGGGCCAATCGCCCTTAACGGCCTCAAGCATAGCGAGCATTGCGAAAACAGCGCCAGTGGCGGTGAACAGGTGAACAGCGAGCGCTTTATTTTTAATAGACATTTGGTGGTGCTAATCGTTTTTTGCTAAATTGCAAAGCTTTCTTAACGCCTTCTCACCTTCGCGGGTGCGCGCGCTCGTAAACATCCATCAAATGCGCAGTGTCGACTGCTGTGTAGGCTTGGGTTGTTGAAAGGGATGCGTGCCCAAGTAGTTCTTGAATGGCGCGCAAATCTCCACCGGCACCGAGCAAGTGGGTCGCAAACGAATGCCGCATGGCATGCGGGGTTGCGGTGGCGGGAAGGCCAAGTTGAAGTCTTGAGCGCTCCATCACTTTTTGAATGAGCCGTGGATTAAGCGCACCTCCACGCACGCCTCGAAACAGCGCCATGTCAGGTTCAGATGGATGGGGACAAAGTTTGATGTAGGCGTCAACGGCCTCACGCGCAGCGTTTATCACAGGGACAATGCGTTCTTTGCCGCCCTTACCCTTGATGCGCAAAACATCTGCAAGCGGTGCGTCGCGTCCTTTAAGGCCAAGGGCCTCTGAAATACGCAGACCACAGCCATAAAGCAGCGTTACAACCGCCACATCCCGCGCCCCTATCCAAGCCTCGGTTGCCTGAACCTCAAGATTATCCAGAACTTTGACAGCCGCATCTTTGGTCAACGGGCGGGGTAATTTGTTTTGAAATTTGGGTGCGCGGGTTGACAGAACGGCGGTAGGTTCAAACCCTTCGCGCTCGGCCAGCCACGCATAAAAAGACTTCACCGCAGATAACGACCGGGCCAGCGAGCGCGCGCCAACGCCGCGTCCGCGTTCAAACGCCATCCAGGCGCGCATGTCTTGCACAGTGATCGCCTTTAGCGCGTTCAAGCCTTGCGGTGCGGCTGTGTGCTGGGTGATGAAAGCCAGAAAGCCAAGGATGTCTGCTTGGTAGGCTTCGGTTGTGTTCTTGGCAGCACCTCGCAGTGCTGTCATTTGGCTTAGAAACGTCGCAAGGGCCTCCGTGGCCGCCGGACTGATCTGAACGCCAAGGTGTGGTTTTTCTTGGGTCACGCGAGCCAGCGGCGCAGAGCGCGCTCAAAAACACCACCAAAGAACGCAAGCAAATCTGTGCCCTGCTGTGGTTTGAACATGTGCGGATCTTCCGCCCCCATCACCAGCATTCCGCCAAGGCGACCTTTCCCAAGGTTCAGCTTTATACAGGCCTCAGACCGTATCCACTCGTGCTTATCGCCGTAAACGGCCGCACTTTTAGGGCTGACTTGGCGTAGGGTAACAGTACGGCTTTCACCACCTTTGCCGGCTGTCACATAGTCCTCGATAAAGCCCGCTTCATGCACGCTTAAGACATCGGCAAGTGTTTGCGCGGCCACTGTGCTGTCAGATTGGCTGCTTTCAAGAACAAGGCGGACACAATCTACTCGCAGGATTTCAGCAACCTCGCCGCCAAGGTTTTGCAAAAAGGTCGCAAATTCCGTGGGGTCCAGCATCCGCAAAATTGCGCGCTGTACTTGGTTGGTCCCCGCAAGGTTTTCATAAGCTGCGGCGATAACGCTGCGGTGGGTGTCTTCAAGCCGGTCAAGCCGTGCCTCAAGGCGCTCCATTGCAGCACCGCGCAGATCAACCACATTGGTACCTTGCCCACGATCGTTTGCGGCGACCAGCGCCATCATCACGTCATGATCCTCCAAAACCAGTTCGGGAGTTTCGATGATTGTTTTGCGCAGCGCCTCTTGGGCATCTGTCAGTTTGTTTGTGTCAGTCATGGAACCTGCTCGTGCCGAATGCTGTCGTTGTTTTTTGCTCTTGTAGCATGGTTGCGCAGAGCCGTGCAGGGGTTTTGTGCGCATATGGCTTTGACGCAACAAAAAGGCCGCACCTGCGTAATGCGGTGCGGCCTTTTTGTGTTTCTTCGCAGGCCCTAACAGGGCGAAATTTTAGACGATCTTGATGCCTGCGGCTTCAGCGTCTTTCATGAATGTCGCCAGACCAGCAGCAGTCAGCGGGTGACCTGCCAGCTTTTCGATCACTTCGGGCGGAGCCGTCATGACGTCTGCACCGATCCGTGCACAGTCTGCCACGTGGTTCACTGTACGGATTGAAGCGGCTAGAATTTCAGTCTCGTAGCCGTAGTTGTCGTAAACAGTGCGAATATCTTCGATCAGCTCGAGACCGTCGATGTTGATGTCATCAAGGCGGCCGATGAACGGGCTGATGAAAGTCGCGCCCGCTTTGGCAGCCAACAATGCCTGGTTGACCGAGAAGCACAAGGTGACGTTGACCATTTTGCCTTCGTCCGAAAGCACTTTACACGCCTTAAGTCCGTCCCATGTCAGGGGCAGCTTTACAACGATGTTGTCAGCAATCTTGGCCAGCTCGCGGCCTTCTTTGATCATGTCATCTGCGGTCAGCGCCACAACTTCTGCAGACACTGGGCCGCTGACGATGTCGCAAATCTCTTTGGTCACCTCAAGGATGTCGCGGCCTGACTTTTTGATCAGCGATGGGTTGGTTGTTACACCGTCTACCATTCCGGTTTCGTTCAGTTTCGCGATTGCATCGATATCTGCGGTATCTACAAAAAACTTCATTGTGGCATCCTCTGGCTTGGCCTTTGTCGCGTCAGCGTTTACCCCAGTAGAGGCACGTTTGAAAGGGCGCAGCGTGGGAGAGCAAAGGTATTTTCAACAAGGCGAGATCGTGGGCGTTTTGCCTGCAGGTGCGCTCGACCGCGTTTTGGATTACAAAGCGCCGGAGGGCGGCTGTAGGCTTGGTGCGTTTGTTGAGGTGCCGCTTGGGCCGCGCAAGATTGTTGGCGTTGTGTGGAAAGAAGGTGCAGGGACGTGGGATCCTGCCAAAGTGCGTTCCATCAAGCGGGTGCTTGAAGCTACGCCCATGCAGCCCAATATGCGTTCTTTTCTGACCCGTGCAGCGGAATATACTCTGACACCCATGTCTGCGATGCTGCGCCTTGCAACCCGCGCACCGGGTTTGGGCGACACGCCCGCGATGCGAAAAATCTATCGCCTTGGCGCAAATGTACCAGACCGTCTTACCCCAACCCGTGAACGGGTATTGCAGGTGCTCAAGGACTATCCGTCTTTGTCTTTTTCGCTCAAAGAAGTGGCTGATATGGCGGGGGTTACGCCGTCTGTAGTTAAAGGCTTGGCTAAGATGGGTGCTGTGGTCGAAGCAGACGCGCCCCGTGACACGGCCTATCCCAAGCTTGATCCGAGCTATGCAGGTAAAACGCTTTCACCGGATCAAGACGCTGGCGCGCGCCAATTGCGCAGCGCAGTTGCGGCAGGCAGGTATGGGACCACGCTTTTGAAGGGCGTCACAGGTTCCGGCAAAACCGAGGTGTATCTTGAAGCGGTGGCAGAGTGTTTGGCGCAGGGCCGCCAAGCTTTGGTACTGCTGCCCGAGATTGCGCTGACGTCGGAATTTCTAACCCGTGTTGAGGCCCGCTTTGGTGCGCGCCCCGCCGAGTGGCACTCAGGCGTGACCATGGCTGAACGCCGTCGTGCGTGGAAAATGGTGGGCGAGGGCGGTGCGCAATTGGTCGTCGGCGCACGATCTGCGTTGTTTTTGCCATTTCAAAACCTTGGGTTGATCGTCGTCGATGAGGAACATGATACCTCGTATAAACAAGAAGATGGGGTGCTGTATAATGCCCGCGACATGGCGGTGCTTCGCGCGTCAATTAGTGCGGCACATGTGGTTTTGGCTACTGCGACCCCAAGTTTGGAAAGCTGGGTAAACGCGGAGCAGGGCAAATATGCCAAGTTAGAGCTCAAAAGCCGCTTCGGCCCCGCTGTGATGCCCCAAATGCGCGCCGTTGATATGCGTGACCAGGACCTGCCGTCTGATCGCTGGATTAGCCCCGCTTTGGCGGATGCGGTGCGCAGCAGGATTGAAAAGTCAGAGCAGTCATTGCTGTTTATCAACCGTCGCGGCTATGCGCCGATCACGTTGTGCCGCGCCTGTGGTCATCAAATCGGGTGTGATGATTGTGACGCGCGCATGGTTGAGCACCGCTTTCTAAAACGCCTAGTTTGCCATCAATGTGGCGAGACAAAACCCATGCCGGCGGTATGCCCGTCTTGTGAGGCTGAGGATAAGTTGGCCCCCGTGGGCCCCGGTGTGGAACGTCTGACTGAAGAAGCCGAAGCGCTTTTTGAGGGCGCGCGTGTTGTCACGTTGTCGTCAGATCATTTTGGGTCGGCGCGCGCCATGAAAGAGCAAATTGAAAGCATCGCAGCGGGTGATGCGGATGTTATTATCGGGACGCAACTGGTGGCCAAGGGGCACAATTTCCCCAAGCTGACGTTGGTGGGGGTAATTGATGCGGACCTTGGCTTGCAGGGAAGTGATTTGCGCGCGGCCGAACGCACGTTTCAGTTAATGCGCCAAGTTGCAGGGCGGGCAGGGCGCGCAGAAGTTGCTGGGACTGCTTTGCTGCAAACTTACCAGCCGGATCATCCGGTTATTCGCAGTATTTTGTCGGGGGACGAAGATGGTTTCTGGGCGGCTGAGGCCGCAGAGCGCGAAGCCGCAGGTGTGCCGCCTTACGGGCGCATGGCGGGGATCATCCTGTCGTCTGAAAACGTACAAGAGATCTTTGATCTTGGCGCGGCCATGGCCCGCAATGATGGCCCGCTGCGCCAAGTCGGGGCAACTGTTTACGGGCCTGCACCTGCGCCAATCGCGCGGATCAGGGGGCGGCACCGGGTGCGGATGCTGGTTAAGGCCGATAAAACTGCGCCCTTACAGGCGGCGCTATCGCGGTGGACTGCGCAGTTCAAAATACCAAATTCAGTTCGCTTGGCGATTGATATTGATCCGCAGAGTTTTTTCTAATCTCCCACGCATTCGTTTGCGCATTCCGGTGAGCGTAAGTTGTTGTCAATTTGATGTGCGGGTTCTAGGTCTTTGCATATGAAAATGATTATAGACACAGACCCTGGCGTAGATGACGCACTGGCGATTGCGCTGGCTTGCGTGATGGATGAAATCGAGCTGATTGGCCTGACGACGGTGTTTGGGAACACCTATGTTGAGCAGTCTGCCCGCAATGCGCGCTATATGCTGGACATGCTGAAACATAAGGCACCCGTGGCCAAGGGGGCGGCGTTTGCATTGGGCCGCAACAGCCATGACCCGTCTGATTATGTGCACGGGCCCGAAGGGTTCGGCGCGCTCACGGATATTCCTCAGATTGGTCTTGATGATCCGCGCAGTGCGGCACAGTTTTTGGTGGATGCAGCGGCTGAACATAAAGGTGAGCTGGTCATTTGCCCCATTGGCCCGCTGACCAATATTGCTCTCGCGCTTGAGCTTGATCCTAATTTTGCAGCCAACGTAAAAGACATCATTCTGATGGGCGGCGCTTATCAGCATGTGGGCAACATTACGCCCCATGCGGAGGCGAATATTTACAATGATGCCGCTGCCGCAGATGCGGTGTTCGCAAGCGATCTGAACGTGACGATGGTGGGACTTGATGCCACGATGCAAACTCTTTTGACGTGGGATGACTTTGTTCAGATGGGCAAAGATGCCCCGCGCGTTGGTGGATTTATCCGCGATATTTCAGATTTCTACCTGCGGTTTTATCGCTCGATTGGTATTGAAGGTGGTTGTGCGATGCATGACAGTATGGCGGTTCTTGTTGCTGCCTTCCCCGAGCGTTTCACTTTTGAAGACAGTGGCTTACAGGTCATTCTTGAAGGGGATGAGTCGGGTCGCACCTGTGCTGATCCAAGCCGCAAGAAAACCCGCATTGCCATGGGCGTTGATACCTCGTGGGCGGTGCCTTACGTCAAAAGTGAAATTGCGCGCCTGTCGTAACGCTTGATTTATCCCGCTGCTGTGCCAGCTTATGGAACATGCGAGTACTCATTTCATCCACCCTTATCGCCACCGTGGTTTTATGTACGGCGCCCGTGATGGCACAAACTGCGCCACAAGATGCCTGCCCCGAGGTGCCCGATACCTTACGCGAACGCGGCGCACTTCATGCGGGGCTTTTGGAGGCGCCGAATGCAGCAGTCGCGCAAGTGCTTCAAGCACAGCTTTGGGAAGAGTGGTTCAAAGCCCCCGATGCGCGGGCCAAAGAGCTTTTGACCCAAGGACTAGCCCAGCGTGAAAGCTTTGCGTGGGCAGAGGCCGAGGCGACGTTTACGCAACTGATTGAGTATTGCCCTGAGTACTCTGAAGGCTGGAACCAGCGTGCGTTTATACGCTATCTGCGGGAAGACTATGCCAATGCACTTCCCGATTTGGATATGGCACTGAGCATCATGCCAGATCATATTGGTGCGCTTTCGGGCAAGGGGCTGACGTTACTCCGCATGGGGCGTGCACGATTGGCGCAGGACACAATCCGCATCGCTGTCAGCCTCAATCCGTGGTTATCAGAACGTGCCCTGTTGGTCGAAGATCCCGCGACCGATCTATAGGCGCGAGCGTCTGACTGATAGCTGCCGGCGGCTTCGCTGTCAGGTTCGATGCATTCTGCGCAGATTATGCCTTTACCTTTGTTTTGCGGTCAGTATGTAGGGGTCACCTCTCGCCCTGACGCGACGCGTGCCTGCGTGGTGGAATGGTAGACACAGGGGACTTAAAATCCCTAGGCAGGAATGCCGTGCCGGTTCGAGTCCGGCCGCAGGTACCAGGTGTCAGGGCGAGGGGGCACCATCATATCGCAAAACACGACGGTGCGCCCCACCGTGCATGATTTAGCTTTTAGTTATAAAGACATAATTGATCATCTCAGGTTGAACTTAGACTGCTTGAAGCTCGACTACAACACTGAGTGTGTGCATCTGTAGTCGAATTGTGTGCATGAGCAGCCCTTTAATTCCTCAGGTTAATCTCATCATTGTAGCCATATCCTTCTAGACTGCCTCTAAGCGAACTCATAGATCATCCTGTCGTTGCTCAGGCGTATCCTCACCGCACACGGCAAGTTTCGGTTTCATCTTGGCATTAAGTCATGTGGTGATAGGCTCATGCTCAAGTCCAATGGAGGCCCATATGACCCGTGCCAAGCTCGTCAGCAGCGATCCCCTCAGCTTAGAGAACCTATTCCCATCTAGTGAGTTCAAAGAGGTTCTGTCGCCACTGGTTGAACCAGAGGCTGAGGTTGACGTGGCAGTTGTTGACGAATGTTTGAAGGTGCTTGGCTGTTACAGTAGCCGTCCAGTATCACTCTCAAAGCTAAGGGTGCTACTGTCGAGCTTCCTGCTCCAAGCCCAGCGCCTTGAGGATAGAGTGCAACGCAAAGGTGGTGAACTCATCATTGGCTGGCCTCACGATGAAGCCTATTGGCGTATAAGATCACAGGTTGGGTACAAGATCGCTATCGCCCTGCGCAAAGCCATGATCGAACAAGGTTGGATAACCCATAAGGTGACAGCGGAGATCAATCTCTATGAGGGCATAGGTAACTGTCATGGATATCTGATTGCTGACTATGTCCCTGACATAGGTAGAGGGATAAACTTCCAATCCTCAGACATGGTCTATGCAACAAGTTCATCTGCATTGAAAACCAAGGTGGTGAACAGTGAGATAGACGACCGCACCAAGGCTCTTTGGGAGCTATGGAAGAAAGCACCGCTGACCTACGGCAATCAGAAGATGTGGCAAGCCCAACGCAAGTTCAGCGACAAGGCCCTTACCAGAGGCGGTAGGTTCTACGGTGCTTGGACGAATATGAAGCAATCAGAACGCCTCAGATGCACCATCGAAGGACAACCTGTTGCTGAGGTCGATGTTAGTGGAATGTATCCAACTCTTCTGTGTTCAATTACGGGCCACATCCCTTTCACTACAAGGTTCAAAGACCCTTACGCTGTCGAAGGCATACAGCGTGATGAGGTGAAGGCTGTCTTGGGGTCAGCTATTGGTGGGGGAACTGCTAACCAGCGGACACCGACTAAGATGATGAAGGATGCTGGTATAACGCAAGCACGACTTTCGGAGATCAGGAAGGTCATCATCCCAAAGTTCACGTGCCTTGAGGCATTGCAGAAGGGTGTGATGGACAGTGAGACGTTAGCTGTCCATGAGACAGAGATTATGATGAGGCTGGTAGAACGCCTACAGCAGCCAATCTTTCTCCTGCACGATTGCCTCGTCTGCCCTCAAGAGGCATCCCTAGACGTTGGTAAAGAGCTACAGAAAGAATACGTGAGCTACTGCCATGAGAAGGGCTGGAAGGCCGTTGCTCCTGCCTTTTCTATTGAACGTGATGGACGAGAAAAACGACTTATCAGTGGTTATCGGAACCCTTAGTTCAGCATAAGAGAAAAGGCTTGCTATACCCCCTCGTTCCCCTCCTTAAGGGGATAGCTCAAGTCTCTTCAATAGAATGTAATACTACTAGGTAATAAGAGATAAGTGGGTAGCTCATGTCCCTTATTCTATGTCATTACTCACCATAAGGTAACACTACAGTCTGTGATAACTATAAGCCTTACGCACAGAGGGTTATTGGTCGTTACACATTAGTCATAAGTGAGTCAGCAACCATACGACACACGAAACAGATTGCTTCTTTTGTGTCTCGGCTAAGGCTTGACCTTGAAGTGTCTTCTGACCAGTGCCACCTGATAAGCATGAAAGATATTCTCAGATCACTGATGCTGTACTGCCTCGTAGTAGTTCCTACTATTTTCGTTGGAGGGGCCGTTATGGCATATGAAGAGCCACCTTATGATGTCGTGTTCAGGGCTGATGGATATGAAGTCCGTGAATACGATGATCGTATAGCTGCTCAGGTTTCCAGTCAGACACGTTCTAACAAGGCGTTCAGAACCTTGTTCAAATACATCTCAGGGGCAAACCAGTCTGCTGAGAAGGTCTCTATGACCATTCCTGTCGCTCAGTCAGAGAAGATAGAGATGACTGTACCCGTTACTCAGGGGGAGCAAAGTGATGTGGGGTATATGCAGTTCTTCCTGCCTTCATCATACACCTTAGAGACAGCGCCAAGGCCTACTGACCCATCTGTAGAGGTCATTAAGGTCGAAGGTGGCTACTACGCTGTCTACAGCTACAGTGGTCGTGCAAACGACAGAAACGCTAATGATGCAGAAGCCCAACTACTGGATAGTTTAAGTCGTGATGGGGTCACAGCAACATCAGAGGTGATTAGAGCTACCTACAATGGGCCACTTACAATGCCGTTTAATCGTCGAAACGAAGCAATGGTGCGGATCGTTTGGCCCTAATTTCGTCGTAGGGCATATTCCTTAAGTTGGTTGCTCATACTCGCAAGGATCATTCCAGTTCTTCGATTCAACGGGGTATTTGTTGACACAACACATTCTAGAATATAGATTTGTTAATGTGTGGGGCGTTTACTTTTCCACCCATACTCCCACGCAATAACTGGGGTCAGATGAATCCCCTCAGTCTGACCCCTTTTTAGATATTAGTGGGCATTAGTGGCTTTGCCGCAGTTTCACAGAGCTTGGTCGTGTGATTCACGAAATGAGACACCACATTCGACTGCACACACGCAACACCACTGTCGCTAGCGTAGCGCAACAAGCTGCTTAGTGTGAAAAACCGTTAACTAGCTGACTAGGCCTTCACGGATGGTCGTGATGGCAAGTGTCTCGATCTCAATAACTTAGTAACATGGGGTGTAGCGTATTGGTGCTGTTACTGTGTTACTGGCTTGAGGGTAACATTAGAGTTATTTTCCTTGATGATGTTACTGGAAATAATGTACTCTAGTATCAAATGTTACCGTAGGGGCGACTATGTCAGTCATTGGATACAAACGTGTTTCAAGCGAAGGTCAGAACTTAGACCGTCAAGACCTTGGTGAAGTAGATAAGGTCTTTGAGGAGAAGCTGTCGGGTAAGTCAGCCAAAGATAGACCAGCACTACAAGCTATGATCGACTACGCTCGTGAGGGTGATGCTGTTGTGGTGTGCTCTATCGACAGGTTGGCTAGGGACTTAAGAGACCTACAGGACATCATCAGTACTCTGAACGACAAAGGGGTATCTATCAGCTTCCTCTCTGAACGACTGACGTTCTCTGCTGAGGCAGATGATGCATTTGCCAAACTACAGTTGCAGATGATGGGGGCTTTCGCTGAGTTTGAACGGAACATCATCAAGAAGCGACAAGCTGAGGGGATTGCCAAGGCGAAGGCTAAAGGTGTCTACAAGGGAACCAAGAAGCGGATTGATAGGGTGAAGGTGCATCAGTTGAAGGCTGAGGGGTGCAGTACCTACAAGATTGCTGAGCAGATGGGCATCAGCCGTATGTCAGTTCACAGGATACTGAACACAGAGGTTATGTGAGTAGAGGCGTTGAGATATTCACGGAGAGGCGAAAACTTTTGGGCGGTCAGTGTTCATTTGGGCCGCTAGGGATGCCTCAGATTTCAATAAAGGTGCAAAATATATTATCTTAATCAGCTAACTTGAAAATATTCTGAACATTCATCAAAGTATGGGTTAACACGAACAACTTGGGTGTAACTGTTGCTCATAAGAATTTTAGTGAACTCGTCTCTGTCAGTAGTTTTGCTGGCTTTGTGCCTGATGTTTTCATGGAAAGCGCTTTCACAGACAAATTTTCTGTTTAAGCATCTGTATGAATACAATGGAATTGCTGAACAGATTGCCCAATACGGCCCTCAAAATCGTAACCGAACTGGATTTGAAACCACAACAAAAGAGGAAAGGGCAATCGTATTTGGTGAAATAGTTAAATCCGTTAATAATGATGGGTTAGGCTTAGAAAAAAATTACATATCGCTCCCCTAATGGTGAGGTAATTGATACGTTTCTAACTCAGCCTGAAATAGATCACTTAAATGATGTAGCTCGCTTGATTGCCTCCTTAAATAAGGCATCAACGTATCTAACGGGGTTCATAGTCTTTATATTTGTACTCAGTTGGGTCTGTAAAACACGTAAAATTCTTGATATTTGGAGACCCTTCACCTTAGGGAAAACATTTTTCAGTATGACAGCGCTTTTATTGAGTGGTCTCGCTGCTGTATTCTTGATTGGCCCACAAAAGGTTTTCTACAGGATGCACGAATGGGTTTTCGCAGACATGGCCCAATGGCACTTCTATTTTCAAGACTCATTGATGACTACTATGTTAACAGAACCGCTGTTTGGCAGCATAGCTGTATTGCTTGTGATAACTGCATTTCTAGCATGGTTCTTTCTATCCATTTTGATCCAGAGAGTTTTGAGTTAACATTTCTTCGGGTAAATTGCAGTTATGCCTAAACAGAAAGAACGTAACTCAATGAAAGCAAGAGACCCCTATCTTTTGCGCAGTTGAATGCGCCTTGGTTGGTTTCCGTATATGAAGCCAAGGCAAGAATTTGGTTTGATCTTTCTTTGGCTAGGTGATCGCAACTTGATCCATGTAACGCCGAAGATGGTCTATACTATAACCCTTGCCGTAGCTTGACCCTATGCTTGAGATCAAAGACCAACCACCAAGCTGATCTATGGCTTCCAATGGAACCTCAGCAGCCCTGAGGCGGTCTCTGAACGTGTGTCTAAGGCTATGGGCCGTTAAGTTCCATCTCCTCTTAGTCCACTTGGCTAAGGCATTACTTGCGTGTGTGGCGTAGCAACCGTCTTCCTTAATGTACCTTGGAAACAGCCACTCATCATCTGAGTGCTCAAGTGCCATAGATAAGGCCAAACAAGCAGTAGGTGTAAGAGGTAGAGATCGCTCTGAACGCACAGTCTTTAGCCTTCGTTTTTCATTAGGACGGATGTGCAAAACACGATTATCAAGGTCAACATCCCCTACCTTCAACCCAACGACCTCCGCCAAACGACAGCCAGTCTCACCAAGGATAGGAAATAGAAGCTGTACGTTAGAAGATGATGACAGTGCTTGTTTGTAGCCGCCCAATAGCTGGTCAACTGTAAAAGACCCTCGTCTGTCTACATCTTTGCCCTCTTGCGGTATTACCACACGAGTCCAAGGGTTACGTCGTTCTATATCCAACTCAGCATATGAGTAGTTGAAGATTGCAGACAGGCTGTTCAGTTTACGCCTCACTGTGGCAGTCTTAACTTCTCTTTGTCGCATATAGCTCAAGAAGACTCTTACATCCTCTCGTGTGTAGTCAGTTATTTCCCTGTCACCTGCTACAGCTATGAGATGCTTGACGGCGATCTTTACGGGTTTTTCGGATATATCCCTGACAGATAGGTACTCCTGCATCATCTCAGACAGAAGAGTGGATTTTGGCATGAGGCTTCTGGCAGCAGCTTTATAGTCTAATTTACTACCAGTCCTAAGACTGCCCATGATAAGTGGAGTTAACCTTCTTACCACCTTCTCAACATCATCAACAGAAATGTAGTTTGGCTTACAATCGCTGACGTCACAAATCTTGAAACGAATTGTAGAAATACCGTAGTCGACTACAAACTGTTTAGGTACTCTGAGGTTATAATAGTATGATCCATTACGTATGATTGTGTTTGCTATTGTGTGCATTTGTGAGCCTCTCAAAGCGTTAAAACTTTGAGACAACCATTAACTATCAATAACTTAGCATCTAAACCAATGGTGCTGGCCGCAGGTACCAGGTGTCGGGGCGAGGGGGCACCATCAGATCACAAAACACGACGGTGCGCCTCAACACGCATGATTAGGTGTTAGTCACGTGTGCCAGCAAAACGCTCTGACCATTCTGTGACCTGATCATCAGTAATTTTTGCGAACAACACATCAGGTACATTGAATCCATGACCTTCAGGCAGCGCGGTTAGGGCCGTGCGGATGTCTGTGGGCCACGCCATATCAAGGGTGTTCATATCTGCGCATACCCGCGCTGCGGCCGTTGGGATGAACGGCGCTGACAGTACTGCGTAAATTCGGATCAGGTTCAGGGCCAGTCGAATTTGTGCCGCAGCTTGATCGGGGTCCGTTTTGAACGTGGACCACGGTGCCACATCCTGCAGATACTCATTGCCTGCCGCCCACATTGCCCGCAATTCGGCTGCGGATTTGCGGACTTCCATGGCTTCCATATGTGCTTCGTAGGCGCGCAAACGGCTTTCCAATTCCTGGATCAGCGCCTCTTCACGCTCGCCCCATGCACCACCTGCCGGGATGGCTGGTTCGAATTTCGAGTTACAGAATTTGGTGACGCGGCTTATGAAATTCCCCAACACATCTGCGAGGTCCTTGTTCACGCCCCCTTGGAAACCGTCCCATGTAAATTCGGCATCGCTGCTTTCAGGGCAGTTGCTCAGGAGCCACCAGCGCCAGTAATCGGCGGGCAAAATTTCAAGTGCTTGGTCCATAAACACACCGCGTCCACGCGATGTTGAGAATTGTCCGCCGTCGTAGTTGAGATAGTTGAAAGACTTGATGTAATCCACAAGCTTCCACGGCTCATTCGAGCCCATGATTGTGGCTGGGAAGCTTAGGGTGTGGAAAGGTACGTTATCTTTGCCCATGAATTGCGTGTAGCGCACATCGTCGGCGCCTTTGTCAGTGCGCCACCAGCGTTCCCAATCGCTGCCTTTGCCGGCTTCAACCCACTCGCCTGCGCAGGCGATGTATTCGATGGGGGCGTCAAACCAGACGTAGAAAACCTTGCCCTCCATACCGGGCCACGGGCCGTCGGCGCGCATCACTGGCACGCCCCAATCCAGATCACGGGTGATGCCGCGGTCTTGCAAACCATCCCCGTCGTGCAGCCATTTTTTGGCGATCGATGTGGTAAGAACGGGCCAGTCGGCTTTCTGGTTGATCCAGTTATCCAACGTGTCGCACATCTTGGATTGCTTCAAAAACAAGTGCCGCGTCTCGCGGACCTCAAGGTCAGTGCTGCCTGAAATGGTTGAGCGGGCGTCGATCAAGTCTGTTGGGTCAAGTTGCTTGGTGCAATTGTCACATTGATCGCCGCGTGCGCTGTCAAAGCCGCAGTTAGGGCAGGTGCCTTCTACATAGCGGTCAGGCAGGAACCGGCCGTCCGCTTTTGAATAAACCTGCTCTGTCACGATTTCTTCGATCAAGCCCTCCTCAGACAAGCGCTGCGCAAAGTGCTGGGTCAACGCGTGGTTTTGCGGGCTGGACGAGCGCCCGAAATGATCAAATGACAGCCCGAAACCTTCGGCGATCTTGGCCTGTACTTCCCACATATCGGCGCAATATTCAGCAACGGGCTTGCCAGCTTTTGCAGCCGCCAGTTCCGCGGGCGTGCCGTGTTCATCTGTGGCACATAAAAACAGCACTTCTGCGCCGCGTGCCCGTTGGTAGCGCGCAAACAAATCCGCTGGCAGCTGGCTTCCCACAAGGTTGCCTAAGTGCTTGATCCCATTGATGTATGGGATTGCTGAAGTAATCAGGTGACGTTTTGCTTGGCTGCTCATGTGGGGCGACATCCTACTGGAATACGAAAAATGTGGGCGTTGATCACTCCGTGTAACCGCCTTGGTTGGCTTGCGCAATTACTGAGGCGGTCTGTGGTGGCCCTTTCCCTTTTGGCATCCGCGCATTAGCAATACTGAAACGTTTGTCTGGCAGTTGGGTCAGGCGCCTGAATTTAAGGAGAAGCCGCAATGAAATACGTCACTCTTGGGCGCACCGATCTGTCCGTATCCGCCCTTTGTCTGGGGTCCATGACGTGGGGATCGCAAAACACGATTGAAGACGCCCACGAACAGATCAACACGTCCCTCGCGGCAGGCATCAACTTTGTAGACACAGCCGAGATGTATCCAGTCAATCCTGTGAAAGCCGAAACCGTAGGGCGTACCGAGCGTATTATTGGCCAATGGTTTGAACGTGTGGGCCAGCGCGCAAACATTATTTTGGCGACCAAACACTCTGGTGAGGGGCTCAAACACGTACGCGACGGCGCGCCGATTACGCCCAAGAGTATCCCGCAAGCCATCGAAGGTAGCCTGCGCCGTTTGAATACTGATTACATCGATCTGTATCAGTTCCACTGGCCGAACCGCGGCAGTTATATGTTCCGCCAAAACTGGAGCTATGATCCATCGGGGCAGAAACCTGATGAGGTGCGCCAGAATATGGCTGATTGCATGGGCGCACTCCAAGATGAGATCAAACGCGGCACCATTCGCCACTTTGGTCTTTCTAACGAATCTGCCTGGGGGATGTCCGAGTGGCTTAAGGCAGCGGACGCAACAGGCGGTCCGCGTCCTGTATCGCTGCAAAACGAATACTCTTTGATGTGCCGCCTTTATGATACCGATCTGGGCGAGTTGTCGTGCAATGAAGACATCACCTGCTTGCCGTTTTCTCCGCTGGCAGCGGGTCTTTTGACCGGCAAATATCAAGGGGGGGCGATCCCTGAGGGCAGCCGGATGGACCTGAATGGTGATTTGGGCGGGCGTAAATCAGCGAATGGTTTTGCCGCTGTTGATACCTATCTGAAAATTGCAAAGAAGTTCGGCCTTGATGCAACTCAAATGGCGCTCGCGTGGTCAATGCAGCGTCCTTTCAAGACGTCTTCGATTTTTGGTGCAACAACGATGGCGCAGTTGGAGAATTCTTTGAAAGCCGCGGATCTTGTTCTGTCGGATGAGGTGATGACGGCGCTTGATGTAGCGGGCCGTGCGCATCCACAGCCGTACTGATGCGCGTTAGGTGATTGGGTTGATTAATGGGCGGACAATGTTGTGGTCGTCGGTGTTGTCCATAAACATGGGGTAGGCGGGCCATACCTTGCGCGTCACAAATCTTTGCACCTCTGCCAAGACCACATCAGTGACAAATGGTAAATCCAGCTGCCGTGCCTCGGCCAGTGGGACCCAATGCAGATGCGATAACTCGTCTTGCGCGCGATCAAAGCAATCTGGGTCAGTGCGCAAGGCATCTGCATTCGCTACAAAAAAACGCGCATCGAAACGCCTTGGGCGACCTTGCGGTGTGATCGCCCGAAATATGAAGCGCAAATCGGTGCCGTTGGGTACGTGACCGGTCTGCGCATAGCTTGCCCATCCCTCGGGGACGTGATCGGTTGGCCAAGTTCCAGCGCTTCCTAAAATCTGACCAGTTTCCTCCCAAAGCTCACGGATTGCTGCTGCGGCTAACGCGGGGGTGGGCACGTCACTCGCATCACGCGCGCCGGCTATCTGTCCTTGCTGCGCTACTTCTATATCGTAGTCATTCTTATCAACCGCACCACCTGGGAAGACAAATTTAGAGGGCATGAAAGCTGCCGCTGCACCCCGTTGGCCCATCAATACTGCTGGGCCGCCATCTGTTTGCCGCAGCAAAATAATGCTTGCCGCGTCTTTGATTGGTGTGTTGCAGGGGCTGCCGCTCATGACATGTGCACGTTAGTCGTGTGAGAAACCATGCATGCGCTTGGCCCACTGTAGGCCGACAATTGCCCCTTTAAGGCGCGGCAACAGGTAAAGTGATAAAGCCACACACCCAACGGAAAGGCTTGTTGCCAAAATCAGGGGGTCCGGCTGCCAATGCGTAAACGCAATGTGCAAAAACGGCGCCATCACGTGGCCAACAATCAAAATGGTTAAATATGCAGGTCCGTCGTCGGCGCGGTGCCCGCTTAGGTCTTGCTGGCAATTCATACATGAGCTGTCGACAGTCAGATATCCTTTGAACATATGCCCGACGCCGCATTTCGGACAGCGGCGTTTCCAGCCTCTGATCATTGCTGGCTTCGCGGGGCGTTCGGCGACGTCGTAGGTATCTTTCATTGGGTCGGCCAATCATTCAACTGCTGAAGTCTGCTTTCTTACACGGCTGTCCGCTGTAGCGAAACAGCGCATTTCTAATCGCGTCCCCATGTCGCGGAAATTGGGCTTTGGAAAATAATTTCCGCATTTTGCGACGGAAACTTTGGGGTCTACCGTTTGATGAATATAACCGCCCCGAAATACTGATGGGGCACATTAGAGAAGAAAGAAGTAACAATGTCTCCCATTACCAAAATGAGCCTCGCCCTTGCCGCAGCACTGAGCCTGACAATTGGCATAGCCGAGGCACGCAAAGGCCCACCAGAGCCGGTGGCGTTTGAAGTGATTGATTTGGACAGTGACGGTCAAATTACGGCGCAAGAAATGAGTGAGCACCGCAGCACGCGCGCGGCTGATCGCATCACCAAGATGTTTGAACGGGCAGACGCCAATGAGGATGGTCTGTTGAGCGTTGAGGAAATGCAGGCTGTGGCGCCACACGCCAAGAAAGGGAAAATGCGCGGGTTTGGGCGCATGGATGCAGATGCGGATGGCGCGATAACCAAACAAGAATACGACACAGCTTTGGCAGCGCGAGCAGAGCATTCAAAGCAGGGTGGCAAGCACAAGGAAAACCGCGGCGAGTAACAAATGGCGCAGACGCGGTCTTGTTGCAGGCCCGCGTCTGCGTCACGGTGATATCAGATGACAGCGCTTCCGAAACATACGCCAGAGATCATGCATGAACATGATCCAAACGCTTCACTTCTCGCGGCTTATGTTGCGGGAGACGTCCATGCAGCGGCGGCTTTGACGCGGGCGGTAACGCCCATGATTTATGCGTTGGCTATGCGGATGCTGGGCGAGCAAGGTGCGGCGGAAGATGTGACACAAGACGCGATGTTGCGGTTGTGGCGCCACGCGCCCAAGTGGGAGTACGGTCGGGCTAAAATCTCAACGTGGCTCTACCGGGTGGCGTCTAATTTATGCACGGATCGGTTGCGCGCGCGGCGAGACTTTATACCTGCCGACGCGGTTGCTGAATTAGTGAGTG
Organism: Nereida ignava; assembly: GCF_047114695.1. Lineage (GTDB taxonomy): Bacteria > Pseudomonadota > Alphaproteobacteria > Rhodobacterales > Rhodobacteraceae > Nereida > Nereida ignava. The sequence goes on along the minus strand of NZ_CP112885.1, from coordinate 817,615 downwards.
ATGATCCATCCGCGGTAGATGCGCTGCAAGCGCGGGCGCGGGCAGCAGCACTTCGAGACGGCATTGCACAACTGCCTGAACGCCAAGCCCAAGCTGTGGCCCTAAGACACCTGAGTAATTTAACTAATCCAGAGATTGCCGAAATCATGGAGTGCAAAGTTGAAGCTGTGGAAAGTTTGATCGCCCGCGGGAAAAGACAATTGGCGGCCGTGTTGGCGCCTCAAAAGGACGCGTTAGGATTTACTGATGACTGATAAATTGAGATCTAAGCCCCTAGATGCCGTGCAGCTGGACAGCTTGTTTGAGGCTGCATCAGATGTGGAGATCGCACCGACAGAGGCTTTTTGGGCGCGACTGACTGAGGATGCGGTTGAGGTGCATGACGGCGCTTTGGTTGCTTCTTCCAAACAAAACGCCAAAGGCGCATCGCTCAAAAACACACTACAAAACCTGTGGCAGGAGATGGGTGGATGGCGTGCGCTGGGTGGCTTAACGGCAGTCTTGGCGATTGGCGTCATGATCGGGTTTAACCCACCGGATGTTGCCATGGCGTCACTGGAAGATCTTGGTTTAGTGGCCAGTGACGAGGTGTTGCTGGTCGGGCTTGAGGGCGATTGGTTTGGATTTGACGCGTTTGAAGGGGCAGAAGGATGACTGAGCAAATGAAAAAACGAGTGAGCCATAAATGGCGTGTTGCTTTTTTCGTATCTCTGGCTGGAAACATCGCAATTTTAGGGATCGTTGTTGGTACTGTTCTTGGTGGTGAGCGTGGCGCTCATGGGCGGCTTGATGGGGCAAAGTCTGCTGCGCGTATGGGGCCTGTGGGTCAGGTTGTGCGGGCATTGCCACGCGAGGATCGACGCGCGCTTGGGCAGGCCATGCGACAATTGCGCGATGATAACCGCGCCAGTTTTGGCACGCCGGCTGCGCAAATGGACGCATGGATAAGCGCTTTATCTGCGCAACCATTCGACGCTGCGCGGTTGAGTAAGTTGATTGCAATAGGGCGGGCGAGCCAAAATGCACGCGGTCAACTTGGCGGTGACTTGTTGATCGAGAAAATTACGGCGATGAGTGATGCAGAACGCGATGAATTGGTCGAAAATCTGCGTCGGGACCGTGAGCGCGGTTTTGGGGCCAAAAGTGGTTTAGGCCGCTGATCGCTGGACTGTGACTTTGTTGCGACCGCCTTGCTTTGATAAATACATCCCGCGATCCGCTTGGGCGATCAACATATGCACATCTGGCTCAGTCGCACTGAGGCCGCCCAAAACCATGCCAATGCTGACGCTGATTTTGAGAGGGGTGTGATCTGCGGCGCACTCGATGCGGGTGTCAAAAATAATCCGCCTTAGCCGGTTGGCCGCCGCGCGCCCCTCATCAAGGTCTGTGGCGGGCATTGCGACCAAAAACTCTTCACCACCGATGCGAGCAACCAGATCAATGGCGCGCAAATTGTCCCTTAGCCGATTTGCCACCTCGATAAGAACCGCATCGCCGACAGAATGCCCAAATGTATCGTTCACCAGTTTGAAGTGATCGAGGTCCAGCAGCATGAGGGTAAATGGTTTGTTCGTTGCCAGTGCTGTTTCTTGCATTCGTTCAAGGTGGGGAATGGCGTAGCGGCGATTATAAAGGCCGGTTAGTGGATCACTCACAGCCGCACGCAACCCATCGGCCACGCGGTTGCGCAGGTAGGCACCCGCTTGTGCGCGGCGACCTTGCCGGCCAAGGCGCAGGGCTAATTCTTCTTGGCTGCAGTTTTGGCTGACCACATCATCCGCACCCAGATCCAGCGCGAAGCTTACGATGGCATCTTGGTGCATCGGCAAAACCAGTACGATCGCCGCGTGACGTGTGCTGCTGCGGCTACGTAGGTCCGTAATGACCGAAAGATCGCAGCCTGCACCCAACTGTGGTGGCGTTACTAAAAAGATGTCAGAAGCCGCAACGCTTTCATGCTCAGAATCGAAATCATTCCACATAAATGTCTGCGTATTGAATTGGTTGCTACCTTTAAGCTGTTGTTTGGTATGGCATAAAGCCTGCGTATCAGGTGACAGAATAGTTAGGTTGATGCGGCGTTCAAAAGTGCTGATGGGTTCTGCAAACCCTAAAACGCGGTCCGTATCTTCGCGTAGGCGTGCTTCCTCGCGTGTGGTTCTTGCCCGCATGACGCGGCGGATGCGTGCCAACAGATGCTGATCGGCAACAGGACGGAAAAGGACATCTTCGGCGCCTGCGCGCAGAACATCTGTGACAATAGAACCATCGCCCTCGGCTGCTAGAATAAGTACCGGCACGCTGGCTAGCGCGTGGTCTGAATTGATATGCTGGCAAAGCTTTTGAGCGGTCATATCGCCGCAGTCAGGAGCACAGATCACCAGATCGGCACCCTGTTTGCGCAGAATGCGCAGAGCGTCGTGTCCATTCTCCGCAAGCATCACATCATAGTTTGCCCGCGCGAGCCGCACTTTCAGAACGATACGGTTTGTGGCAACTTGATCAATGATGAGAATGCGTTCAGTCATAGCGGGGCGATCACTAAGGTTAATACGGTTAACTCTTTGAACGCTAAAAACGTTAACAAACCATTATTTGTAGTAAACTTTTAAAGGATTGCTTCATGATTTCGCAAGACGCCGCCGAAACGCTAGGGCTTAAGGCTTTGGCATTCCTGATTGGCGATGAGGATTTACTGCCAGTCTTTATGGGGGCGAGCGGTGCTAGTGCGGATGATTTGCGAACCCGCGCATCGGAGCCTGAGTTCTTAGGTTCAGTTTTGGATTTTCTATTAATGGATGATGCGTGGGTCATCCGTTTTGGCGATGCAACGGATGTCAGGTATGATCAAGTAATGCAGGCGCGTGCAGCCTTGCCGGGCGGGGGGCAAGTGCATTGGACCTAAGCCATATTCGCGGAATTGTGTTTGATAAAGATGGAACTTTATTCGGTTTCAACGCAACCTGGACCGTCTGGGCCAAGACGTTTTTGACCGATCTTGCCAAAGGTGACTTACAAATTGCCACAGACTTGGGGCAGGCCATTGGCTATAATTTTGAAGCTGAAGCGTTTCTGCCGACCAGTGTTGCGATTGCAGGAACGCCAGAAGACATTGCCGACGCCCTGTTACCGCATGTGCCGGATCGATCAAAGAAAGACCTGATCTGGGTTATGAATGTGGCAGCAAGCGAAGCACCTCAGGCAGAGGTCACGCCTTTGGCTCCGTTTTTGTCTAAATTGCGCGATCGGGGCCTTATGTTGGGCGTGGCTACAAATGATGCTGAGATGCCGGCGCGCACGCATTTGCATTCAGCTAATATTGAAGGGCAATTTGCATTTATTGCGGGATCAGACAGCGGGTTTGGTGGAAAGCCGTCAGCGGGTCAACTGCAGGCGTTTTGTCAACAAGTGGGCCTGACGCCAGACGAGGTTTTGATGGTTGGTGATAGTTCTCATGACATTGCAGCGGGCCGCGCGCTTGGCTGTTTGACATGTGGTGTTTTGACCGGATTGGCGGCACGCAAAGATTTGGAGCAGATTGCTGATTTTGTATTGCCCGATATTTCGCATCTGCTTTTGGTATTGGAAAAGTGCATAGAGGCTGACCAGTGAATTTATTCATTGCTCCGTGTGGACTGTGCCTAGGGTGGCTCAGACCTTTTAAAGCCAGATGAACGGAAACTGGATTTTAGCTCTATAAATAAAGACAATTTGAAGTGTTGAGGGCGTGTTAACTTAGCCCATGCATAGCTGTAGCCAGCAGTCTGGAGGCGGTATGCACGGGTTAATAAATCGGTCAATTCAGTGTTTTATACGTAACGCGTACGGCGTGTCCGCATGGCAGGATGTTGTGCGTCATGCTAATCTGCCCGTGAGTGAATTCGAGGCAATGTTGCATTATGATGACGGGTTGACCGAGAAAATATTGACGGGCTGCGCGAAGGTGCTTGCCCGTGATGTTGAGGATGTCCTTGAAGACCTTGGAACTCATCTGGTTAGTCATCCCACGACTGAACCGCTGCGGCGCTTGCTTCGGTTTGGTGGGTTCGATTTTGTTGATTTTCTGCATTCGCTTGATGAGTTGCCTGATCGTGCGCGGCTTGCTGTTGCTGATCTGGAAATGCCGATGCTGAGTGTTCGGGACTGCGGAGCTGGCGCTTATACCTTGCAAATACGGGGCGCAATCCCGGGGTTCGGCGCAGTTTTTGTGGGTATCTTACGCGCTATGGCGGATGATTATGGTGCGTTGGCAGTGATTGAGAGGCGTGCATTGGGTGAACGGTTTGACGCACTTGATGTGCGCTTGCTTGACGCGGGCTTTGCCGATGGGCGCAGCTTTGATTTGGCGCGAGGGGCCTGACATGAATGTCGCGGTGTCCCCTTCGTTTGATGTTGTTTCAGTCAACTTGCTCCAGACGCTTTTACCTCTGCACATCGTGGTGTCGGATGACGGAGTAATTACCCAAGCAGGGGCTACGTTAAGCAAAATCTCAGGTGACGGCTCGTTAGTTGGTGAATTGTTCGACGATGTATTTGAGGTGATCAAACCGGCCAGTATGCAGGGTCGTCGCGCGCTGTTGGCTACAGTTGGATCTGCGGTTCATCTGCGTTTCAAAAAGCCACCCTACACGCGCCTTAAAGGCGTGGTTGCGGTTGACCACCGCGAAGGGCTCACGGTTTTGACGCTGTCATTTGGGATTGGCGTTGTGGATGCTGTCCAGCGGTTTGGTCTGACGAGCCGCGATTTTGCGCCGAATGATCCAACAATTGAGATGCTCTATGTTGTTGAGGCAAAGTCTGCCGCAATGAACGAGTCGCGCAAGCTAAACGACCGGTTGCAGCACGCTAAACTTTCAGCAGAACACGACGCGCAGACGGACCCGCTGACCGGGCTACATAACCGCCGTGCGCTTATTCAGGTTTTGGAAAGTGCCATTTCTGCTGCGCGGAAGTTTACTTTGATTCATATGGATCTTGACTACTTCAAAGCTGTTAATGACAGGCTCGGCCATGCGGCGGGTGACGCCGTGCTGTCAGCGGCAGCTGGTGTGATGCAGTCACATTTTCGCGGCTCAGACTGCATTGCGCGCACGGGCGGCGATGAGTTTGTCGCGGTCATGATGGATACGACAGATGGCAACGCAGTTAAGAAACTCTGTGAAAGATTAATCACTGCAATTGAGGTCCCAATTAAAGTTAATACCAACTCGGCCGCAATATCGGGGAGTATCGGGTTTACGTGTTCTGCCCAGTATAATGTGCCGCAGATTGGACGCATGATGAACGACGCGGATTACGCGCTTTATGCCTCAAAGCGTGCCGGACGGGGCAGGGTAACTCAGTTTGAGGGTCTGATTGACGGGGTTACAAAAAAGAACGGCGGCCTCCCTTAGGACCGCCGCATGTTGATCGTACTTAGTGCCTGAGTAACGCTATTCCCAACCAACTTTCGCAAATATTTTTTGCGCGGCGGGGATTTGTTTTGCAACTTTGCTAAGATCGACAGCGTCCGCTTTGAAATCACCAAGCTTTGCTACTGATGGTGCAAGGTCGGTGCCCTTAACGGCAGGGTATTCATCGTTGCCTGCGGAGAAATAGACCTGTGCTTGATCGCTAGCCAGATATTCCATGAACTTGACTGCGTTGTCTTTGTTTGGTGCATGTTTGGCGACGCCTGCACCAGATAAGTTCATATGTGCCCCGCGCCCGTCTTGGTTCGGAAATACCCAGCCAATGTTGTCGATGCTGTCAGAGACACCTTTCACATCACGGCGGATTGCGCGCGCAAAGTAGTATGTGTTGGAAACGGCAATCCCGCATTCACCGGAAACGACACCGCGAATTTGGTCAGTGTCACCGCCCTGTGGGTCACGCGCCATGTTGGCGACCACGCCTGTTGCCCATGAGGTGGCGGCTTCTGAGCCGTCGTTTTCGATGATCGAAGCGAGTAGCGTTTGATTATACGTGTTGGTCGAGGAGCGGATGCAAACGAGCCCTTTGTATTTGGGGTCCGCCAAATCAGCGTAGGTTTGCGGTGGGTTTTCTACACTTGCTTTGTCGTAAAAAAAGATGCGCCCGCGCTGTGAGAAGCCGAACCATGCGTTGTCACTGTCTTGGAGGTTGGCAGGGATTTTTGCTTCAAGCACGTCGCTATCGATGCTTTGCAAAATGTCTGCATTTTTGGCGCGCTCAAGCCGAGATGTATCAACAGTCAGCAGAATATCGGCCGGTGAGTTGGCGCCTTCGGCTTCCATGCGGGCGATCAACTCGTCTGCTTTACCCTCGATACGGTTGATTGTGATGCCGGTTTGGTCCTCGAAATCCGTATAGAGACGTTCGTCTGTATCATAGTGGCGTGAGGAGTAGAGGTTCAGTTCCCCATCTGCGAAAGCTGGAGCCGCCGTAAGGGCGGTAGCTGAAATAAGTACGGCGCGGAGCGCGAAAGCGGGCATTGGTCAGGGTCCTTTTATATCTGATTGTTTTTATCAGATACATCGGAAGACCGATTCAGCGCAAGTAAAAACTTATAAAAAAAGTCGGAAATAAAGCTGAGTACACAAAAACACCAACGAGCGCGGAAAACTACGCTGGTTTTTCTGGTATAATACTGTTTGGGGGAGAGGTTCCGCATGGCAGCCCGTAGGGGAATCGAACCCCTCTTTCCAGGTTGAAAACCTGGCGTCCTAACCGATAGACGAACGGGCCACTGTGCGTGAGGGGTGAATAGTGCAAACTGCTGGTGATGCGCAAGTGGCTTTTTACGAAAAAATCACAAAAATTTTTATGACTGTTTCTGCGCTATTGCGCGAGTGCTGCATCCTCAAGGCGCAGCTGTACAGAACGCCGTCCACCCCATGTGTTTAGCTCAAGCCTACCTGCCAAATGAAACCGTTTGCCGCCGTGTTCCAGCAGCGTTTTGCCCAAGTCTGTTTCCATCGCGCCAAAGCAAATCGCGTCAATCCGCTGGCCCATGCCGTCGCCAAAATTGATCTTGAGGTGTGTCTCGCCCACGCGCTTGGCAAATCCGATTGCGACATCGGGAAACGCAAAACGTGGTGCGCGGGCACCGGCGCCAAACGGCCCTGCATTTTCCAACTGTTCGATCAATTCAGCCGTTGCCGCGGCAGGCATCAACATGCCGTCAAGTTTTAGATCAGCAGGGCCCGCTGTGCCCGCACCTTGCTTTTCAAGTAGGTCAGACAATCGTTCCATCGCGGGCGCAAGCATATCTCGGGTAAGGCTAAGGCCCGCTGCCATTTTGTGACCGCCGCCTTTACTCAAAAGCCCCTCGGAAGCTAGTTTTTGAATGGACGCGCCAAGATCCACACCAGACACACTTCGGCCAGAGCCTTTGCCATCATCTCCGTCGAAACCAATCACGATCGCGGGCCTATTGTAGGTTTCCTTCAGGCGCGAGGCCACAATTCCCACGACGCCAGGATGCCAGTTGTCGCCAGCTGCCCAGATGAGCGGCGCAGAGGTATCACGGCTTTCGACCTGCTCAATCGCGGCGGCGCGGACCGCTGCCTCAATCTCGCGGCGTTCTGTGTTCAATACATCAAGACGCTCGGCCATTGCGGCGGCGTCATGTGGATTGTCGGTGGCCAAAAGGCGCGCGCCTAAGTCGGCTTGTCCAATGCGCCCGCCGGCATTCACCCGTGGCCCCATGACAAAGCCCAAATGATAGCTGCTTGGCGCTGTGTCGAGTTTTGCAACGTCAGACAGCGCAACCAAACCTGCCCGCGCGCGCTTGCCCATCACCGTAAGGCCTTGGCGGACTATCGCGCGGTTGACGCCAATCAAAGGCGCTACGTCTGCAACAGTTGCAAGGGCGACAAGATCAAGCATGGCCAACAGGTCAGGCGTTGCGCCACCTTCGGTGCGCGCTTGCCGGTTGGCCTCGACCAGCATCAAGAATACCACTGCCGCTGCGCATAAATGTGCAAGATCGCCAGTTTCATCCTGCCTGTTAGGATTAACGACTGCCAATGCGGGGGGCAGAGTTTCGCCGCCTAAGTGGTGATCAAGAACGATCACATCTGCTGCGGTCGCAGCCGCTAACGCCTCATGGGACAGGGTGCCGCAATCGACGCAGATAATTAGATCATGATCCGCTGCAAGGCTTGCCATAGCCGGTGCATTTGGGCCGTAGCCTTCGTCAATGCGGTCCGGAATATAAAGGGTCGCGCGAAGGCCGACCGAGCGTAAATAATCAAGAAGCAGAGCAGATGACGCGCCGCCATCCACATCGTAGTCCCCAAAAACCGCAATGCGTTCGCGGTTTTTGATGGCCTGCAAAAAGCGCTGCGCAGCCTTTTCCATGTCGCGCAAACTGCGCGGGTCTGGCAGCAAATCACGCAGTTGTGGGGCAAGGTAACTTTCTGCAGTTTCGGGTGTCACGCCTTGACGCACCAGAACATTGCATAACACGCCTGGCAGGCCGGTTTGCTGGGCCATAGCGGAGGCGTGCCTGTCGATGTCCGCGGTTGGGCCTACCCATTTGCGGACCGACAAAGATGCCTCGACCCCTAAAAAGCTTTTGGCTGTGTCACCGGTCCCCAGCATCACAACTTAAACAGGGTTGCGATATGTCATGCGCCGGACGGATCCGGTTTTGGAGCGCATGAGGATTGTCTCAGTGGTGATGTATCCAACTTCACGCTTGATGCCCGATACAATTGAGCCGTCGGTCACGCCAGTTGCTGCAAAAATCACGTCATCGGTGACCATCTCATCGCGGGTGTAGACGCGGTCAAGGTCAGTGATACCTGCTTTTGCAGCGCGCGCTTTCTCATCGGCGTTGCGGAAAAGCAGACGGCCATACATTTGACCGCCCATGCATTTCAGCGCAGATGCAGCAAGCACACCTTCTGGTGCACCGCCCGAGCCCATGTACATATCGATACCAGTCAACGCAGGTTCGGCGCAGTGCATCACACCTGCCACATCGCCGTCTGTGATCAGGCGAATTGCAGCACCTGTTGAGCGGATATCTTCAATGACTTGCTCATGACGGGGGCGTGCCAGAACGCACACCGTAATGTCGCGTGCATCGCCGCCTTTAGCAGCGGAGAGAGCTGCAACGCGTTCTTTTGTGGTCATATCAAGAGTAACCGTGTCCGTGGCGTAACCGGGGCCAATGGCTAGCTTATCCATATATGTGTCGGGCGCATGCAGCATCGAGCCGCGTGGCCCCATGGCGATAACAGTCAACGCGTTTGGCATATCATTGGCAGTCAAAGTGGTGCCTTCAAGCGGGTCCAGTGCGATGTCCACGCCGGGGCCTGTGCCGCTGCCGACTTCTTCACCAATATAAAGCATCGGGGCTTCGTCACGCTCACCTTCGCCGATCACAACAACACCCGCAATTTCGAGACGGTTGAGTTGTTCGCGCATTGCGTTCACAGCCGCTTGGTCTGCTGCCTTTTCGTCCCCACGCCCGATCCAATCGGCGCTTGCGATGGCTGCTTGTTCTGAAACGCGGGCCAAGCCCAGTGACAGCATACGGTCGTGAAAGTCTTTGGGTGCGGTCATGTTCGTGGCTTTCTTAGAGGAAGTATTCGTGTAGCGGGTTAGACGTTTTCGATGCGCAGGGCGACGGGTGCATCATCGACGACACCGGTTGTTCCAAACGCTGCAATTGCTTCATCAAGGGCGGCGCGGGTCGTATCATGGGTTACTATGATAACCGGTGCACTTGTGCCTTCGTGATCAATCTGGCGCATGCGATCGATGCTGATGCCATGATCACCTAAGACGGCGGCCACTTTGGCCAGCGCACCTGGTTTGTCTGTCAGATGCAGGCGCAAATAATATGGCGCTACAGTGCTTGCTTGGGCACGCGGCGCGCTTGTCAGCGTTTTTGCAGGTTGACCGAATGTGCTTATGCGAATGCCGCGGGCAATATCCATCACGTCTGACATAACCGCACTAGCGGTAGGGCCTTCGCCCGCACCCGGGCCGCGCAGCACGATTTGTTCAACGCTGTCGCCTTCCAGAACCACCATGTTGGTGCCGCCCTGAAGCTGGCCAAGCGGCGATGTTGCTGGGACCAAGCAAGGTGTCATCCGCTGGACCAAGCCGCGGTCAGACATCTGTGCGACCCCAAGCAATTTGATCTTGAAGCCCATCTCACCGGCGCGGGTAATGTCATCAAGGCTGACGCGTTGGATGCCTTCAAGCTCAACACCGTCAAAATCTACCTGCGTCCCAAATGCAATGGATGCCAGCAGGGCAAGCTTATGACCTGCATCGATGCCGCCCACGTCCAAGTTCGGATCTGCCTCGAGGTAGCCCAGTTTGTCAGCTTCGGCGAAAAGCGCCTCATACCCTTGGCCGGTGGCTTCCATTTGCGTCAGGATATAGTTGCATGTGCCGTTCATCACGCCCATCACGCGGCCCATTGCGTTGCCTGCAAGACCTTCGGTTAGTGATTTTACAACGGGAATACCGCCTGCGACTGCAGCTTCAAAACGGATAACACGGCCTGCGGTTTCTGCTGCTAAGGCAAGTGACTGTCCGTGAATAGCTAGAAGCGCCTTGTTGGCGGTGACAACGTCTTTGCCAGCCGCAATTGCGGCCTCGGTTGCATCTTTCGCGGGGCCTTCTGAGCCGCCCATGACTTCGACAAACACATCGACATCATCACGTTTTGCCAAAGCAACAGGATCGTCTTCCCACGCATAGCCATCAAGAGGCGCGCCGCGGTCTTTACCTTTTGAGCGTGCGGAAACAGCAGTAATTTGCACCGCTCGACCACTGCGAGCGGCAAGCAAATCCGCATGCTGTTGGATGATTTTCACAACACCAATGCCAACCGTTCCCAAGCCGGCAATTCCGAGACGAAGTGGGGGGAGGGTCGTTGTCATTATGAGATCTCCGCGCGCATCGCGAATGCGCTGATTAGTGAACATTTTCGTCCCTGTTATCGCAGGCGCAACTGGCTTGCAACGCGCCAAAGCAGACAGGAGCCGTGGTTTGCGCTAACGCAGTTTTGTCCGGTCGTTTGGGGCTTTGTTTTCGCTTAGTTGCTGGCGGTGCCGCCCGTAAGGCGGGACTGGTCATCCGGAGTAATTACTTCGCCGCTAAGCCGTGCTGCTTTGGCGCGCAGAGACGATGACCGCAGGGCAAGGTTGTCAACTGCGGCTTTACCGGTCTCATCGTCTGTTGCGGAGGCGATGAGACCTTCGAGAGAGATCAGCGCGGGGTAGGGGGCGGCTTGGGCGCGCGCCGAGACCGATTGTTCCAATTGCGGAATATCTGTGCAGCCTGCAATCATGCTTAGGGCGGCTGTTGCGAAGGCGAGTGTGGTGGTGCGAAACATGCGTCCGTTAGATCGAAAAACGCATACCTGTACAAGCGCGCCGCGTGGTTGCTGGAAAAAACAGCAGGGGTTACGGCGCGCTTGGATCGTTTATTTTAGTGCGCGGGTTTGATGAATGTGCCGTTGCGCAACTCACGCACGGCTTGGCGCAATTCATCTTCGGTGTTCATCACGATCGGGCCGTGCCACGCGACGGGCTCTTCAATTGGCGCGCCAGAAATCAGTAAGAAGCGGACACCTTGCTCGCCGGCCTGAACTGTCACTTCATCGCCTGTGCCAAACCGGATCAACGTGCGATCACCGGACATGTCGCGGATGTTGACTTCCTCGCCCATGACTTCTTTTTCGAGCAAAACGCCAGATGGGGCAGAGGCATCTGCAAACGCGCCTTCACCCTCAAAGACGTAGGCAAACGCGCGACGGTAGGTGTCAATCTTAAAGGTCTTCTTCACGCCAGCAGGCACGAAGATATCCAAATACTGCGGGTCTGCGGCGATGCCATCAACCGGACCGGTTTTCCCCCAGAAGTTACCGACAATGATTTTGACCTGAGTTCCATCATCGTCCGTTACCACTGGAATATCCTTGGCGGTTACGTCTTGGTAGCGCGGTGCGACCATCTTTTGTGATGAAGGTAAGTTACCCCAAAGCTGAAAGCCGTGCATTTGGCCTGCGGCGTTTCCGTGTGGCATTTCTTGGTGCATGATCCCGCGACCAGCAGTCATCCACTGCACGTCACCCGCGCCCAAGGTGCCCGTGTTGCCAAGGCTGTCACCGTGATCCACGGTGCCGTTCAGCACATACGTAATGGTTTCGATGCCGCGGTGCGGGTGCCATGGGAAACCCTTTTCAAAATGCGCCGGAAGATCGTTGCGAAAATCGTCAAACAGCAAAAATGGATCAAGCTCTGACGGGTCTTGAAAGCCAAATGCACGGTGCAGGTGAACGCCGGCACCTTCCATGGTTGGAACGGCCGGGCGGGTTTCTAGAACAGGACGGATCGACATATTTTTAGCCTCCAGATCGTAGGATCGACATGGGGTGCTTCCCACATGTTGAGCAGAATTTACGCCGTAACAGAGGCGCACACAATTGCCGTGTTTCGCAGATTTGCAGTGCGTAAATGCACATATGCGATGTGCTCTTTCCCTTGGCGCACTGGGGGGGTATCAGGTCGCATGGAATTTCCTTTTGATATCCCCGCAGATGGTGTGATTGCACGTGTTCGTGCCAGCGCCGGTCGTCGCTTTTTTGGTTGTGGCACATTGCTGGCGTTAGGCGCTTTGTTGGTGCTGTTGGGCTTTACCCGCGCCGAGACAGGTTTGGGCTACCGTTTGTTTTTGGTCCTTGGTGGAGCAGGTGTGTTGGCGGCGGCAACGATCATGTGGCGCTCGACACTCATCGCGGTTGAACTGACGGTTGAGGGACTGCGCGATACGACAGGCCGCGTTCTTGCACCACTGGATGATATTGTGGGCGTTGACCGCGGCGTCTTTGCGTTTAAGCCGTCAAACGGTTTCATGGTGCGTCGCAAGACGGCGGGCCTTAAAGGATGGTGCCCTGGTATTTGGTGGGCGACATCCAAAATGCTTGGGGTAGGTGGGGTGACGCCAGCCGGAGAAGCCAAGTTTATGGCAGAGAGCCTGTCCATGTTAATTGCTGCGCGCGATGCCGGAAATTTGCCGCGCGGCTAAGCTGCTGGGTTTAAGACGCGGTGTATGTTGGTGGGTTAGGCGCGCGTGATCGGGCAAATGTGCGCGCTTTGAGGTATAGGTTGTTTTCAAAGAACCGGCCCCACGACAGGCTAAATCGAGAGACAGTCTCAACCATAACAATCTGATCCCCTGCTGCGATTGGCGGCATGTCTTCTTTCAAAACGTTGATGCTGTCATGGCTATAACTGCTAAGATCGGGGCCGCGGGCCTGTGACCACGCGGTTTTGTAGGGCTTGTCCGTTTTGCCAGTCGGAACCACCATGGTGATGCTGATTGAGGTCCCTTGCGCTGCAGGTGTCATATACTGCGCGGTTTGTTTCATGCTGGTCATGAAGGTCGGGGTAATGGTGCCTAGTTCGCGGCTGATCACATCGGCCACAACGTAGCTTGCCTTGGTGGTTTGTGCGTTTGTCCGGAATGCCTCAAAGAATGTGGCCATCGCCATAAAACTCCAAAATAAAAGCGGAAAAACCAGCACGGTTTCAATGGCAAGAGTGCCTCCTGTGTCATCGCAGAAGGCTTTGAGGCGGGCAGCGAAACGGCTTAAGGAAGGGGGATGGAAACGGCGCATCACGCGGGCTCCGTCACATACGAAGTGATGGCAACAAGACGGTATTCACCGGTTTCGGTTGTGGGCAGATATGGGTTTAGGCCGATGGTTGGCAGTAATGGTGGCTGCAGCACGCAAACCCGCAGGAACATTAATTCATTCTGTCCGCCCGGTGAAAATGGTCCGGCTGGGTTCACGGCACTTGGTTTATCATGGCATTGTGGCGCGTTCAGGGTCACGCCCACGCGCGGGTCGCGGCGTACCATTTCAAGCTTAAGGCTGTTCGAGCAATTATTTAGGAAGGTTGCCTCGGCACACATGACATCCCGCAAATCTTGATAGGAGGGGGGTGCAATCGTGTTGAGGCGCACGTGGCGCACTGTTCGGTCAAGCGCCATTTCCAACATTGCTTGACGTGCTTGCATCACACCAAGTTCAACGCCCATGAACAAAATCCAGTAGAACAAAGGATAGAGGATCACGAACTCAATGGAAGACACGCCGTCCTCGGCGCGCCAAAATTGGATGATGCGGCTAAATGCGCGGCGGCCCAGCATCTACTGCACCAAGCGCAATTGGTTGATGTGGTTTGCGATGGCTGCGAAAGCGGTGCTGATCTCGCGTCCTGAAACGTCAAAGTAATAGGCATCCCCTTCCGTTGCGCAGTCACGCATGGGGCCTTCCCCAGTGTTTACTTCAAAACCGATCGCGTAAATTAGGATACCTTTCGCGCGCGCTGCGGCACAGATTTCGGACAAGTTTGTATTCGCTTGCCACCAATTTGTTTGGGTAATCATGGAGGCCTTTAGCTTGTCCTCCATAGGATCTTCGCGGGTGCTCCACCCGTAGTAGCTGTCATAGTACCGTTCAGCTTCGTCCCAGAAGAATTCGGCCATGTAATCCACGTGAAAATCATCAAGAAGATCAACCCAGTCCATCTGCGCGATGCCGTCCCATGGGATTTCGCTGGTGCTGTACCATTGATCATCCCAAGACGTGTTAGGGTCTCCGGGGCGGTACCAGCGGTTGGACCAGCTGTTGCCGGGGACGTAGATCAGATATTGATCATACCATTCCATATTGCGGTTCACGCTCCAGCGATCGTGCCGCTTACCTTCATGTGTGGACCAGTTTTTGAAGCGCCAAACCGGTGCTGGGCTGTTTTTGAAGTTGATGTAGGGATACTGATTTTCCGTAGTTTGCCCGTATTGGGTGGTATTCACACCGTCAGTCATCAGAACGATTACTTTGAGAGTTTCATCCTGTGGGTTCGCACTTACAGATGGCACCCAGTAATTCGCGGGTCTGTCGTTGACCCGTGAAGGCACAGGAATTGTGGTGTCATCAGCAAGTGTTTTGACGGCGGGTTGAATTGCCGGATCAAGCAGAGCCACTCCCCACTTCATCCCTACATCAATCGCTGTGTTGCCGCTTGCTGTTAAGGTGTCGATATGCGCGTCCAGCTGCGATTTTTCCGTACGGTGCACCATGATGTGTGGGCGCGAGTTTGCGGCATAGCGCGTATCAAAGCGGTCTTCCTGACACTCGAACTGAAGATAATTGGGAAAGCGTGTACTGCTGCTGCCATAGGCGAAATGCGCTTTTCGGGTCAGCTTTTGGCTGGGTGTTATGGCGGTGGATTTGAAGTCGTTTGGCGTGAACTCAATGCAGCTGCTGAATTGCTGTTCGCTTTGGACTGACGTCAACCCCGGGGGATTGCTGATCGGGTTTTGCACGGCAACTGTGCCGCCATTTGCATTGAGTTGATCCAGCAGATCCTCGCCCACGTGAACAGTGTGATAGTAAGGCACGATAGAAACAGATGTAATAGCCGAGTCGTCATCGGGATCGTTTTTCACCACCGCGGTGAAGAATTCTTTAGCAGCCTTGCGCAGCTCGAATATTTTGGTCTCACCGGATGTAGACGGGTTCCCCATGGAACCTGACACGTCCACCACAAGAGAAATTTCAATATCGGTGATCCGCTCTTCCGCAGCACCTGAAACGGGTAGGTCCATGTAGTCGACGCCGACCCAATGCATGAAAAGCGTTGGCACGCGGATTGATGCTTCGGCTTCAACGCGGCGGTATCCGATGCCTTCAACTGATGCGACATCTACAGCGATATCTGCATCCGGCTCCGCCACACCGCAGCTTTCATATTGTGCGCCGTTGCGGGTGTGGTTCACGTGGACGTTGGCAAAGCCCGCTGAGCGAAATTGCCCCTCCATGATGTCACAAGCTTCAAGCGTTTGTTGCAAATCCGCCGCCGACAGAGTTGCGCCATCAATTGTAAACTGAATACGTGCGCGGCGTTCTTCAGCCATCATGATGTCGACGGCAAGGCCGCCAATCATGATCATCGCCATCAAAATATAGAGTGTGAAGATGATCAAAGCACCGCTTTCGTCGCGCGCAAAAGCACGACATTTGCGCAGCCCAAGCGCATTTTTGAAAAGGCGGTGCACTCTCATGGTTACTCACAACGCTAAAATCGCCGCATACGAATCTACGCAGTACGGCCGGTTACGAAGCGTTCATGCAGAAAGATTTGGTTTCAATTATGGCAAAATGATGTGCCGCAGATGTGCTTTTGCCTAAATTGTGATGAAGCGCATATCCCAATAAGTTTTTAAACCGCCTAAATAATGAGCAAATTAACTTGCGTATAACCGCATCTGTGCCACGGTGCGAACGATGCGATTTAGGGAACTGTAAAGATGTCTAACCAAACTGAACCAAGCTTTCGCGAGAGTGTCGATTTAATGTTTAACCGTGCGGTGGGATTGATGGATCTGTCCCCGGGGTTGGAAGAGAAAATCAGGGTATGTAACGCAACTTATACAGTTCGTTTCGGTGTGCGTTTGCGCGGTGAAATCAAGACGTTCACTGGGTATCGCAGCGTCCATTCCGAGCATATGGAGCCGGTAAAGGGCGGCATTCGTTTTTCGCTGGGCGTGAACCAAGACGAGGTCGAAGCGCTTGCCGCGTTGATGACGTATAAATGCGCGTTGGTTGAGGCACCTTTTGGGGGCTCAAAGGGCGGGCTATGTGTTGATCCGCGCGCCTATGATGCCCATGAAATGGAGGCTATCACCCGCCGTTTTGCATATGAGTTAATCAAGCGTGATCTGATAAACCCGTCCCAGAACGTGCCCGCGCCGGACATGGGCACGGGCGAGCGTGAAATGGCGTGGATCGCAGATCAATACGCGCGCATGAATACAACTGACATCAATGCCAAGGCCTGCGTGACAGGCAAGCCAACCCACGCCGGCGGCATTGCTGGCCGTGTTGAGGCGACGGGACGTGGTGTGCAATATGCGCTGCGCGAATTTTTCCGCGATGAGCGGGGTATGAAAGCCGCAGGGCTCAGTGGGTCACTGAAAGGTAAACGGGTCATTGTGCAGGGGCTGGGCAACGTCGGCTACCACGCGGCCAAGTTTTTGGCTGAGGAAGATGGTGCGTTGATCGTCGGCGTCATTGAGCGTGACGGTGCTATCGTTGACACAAACGGAATTGACGTTGAGGCCCTTCGTACTTGCGTGGCGGAGACCGGAGGCGTGGCGCAGTTTGAAGCAGGTGAGTACATTAAAAACGGTGCTGAAGTGCTTGAGCGGGACTGCGATATTCTTATTCCAGCTGCCTTGGAAGGTGTGATTAACAAATCTAATGCGGAACGTGTGCAGGCGCCACTTATTATTGAGGCTGCTAACGGTCCGGTGACGGCGGGTGCGAATGATATTCTTGCGGCTAAAGGCTGTGTGATTATTCCCGACATGTATGCAAACGCGGGCGGTGTGACAGTTTCGTATTTTGAATGGGTCAAAAACCTGTCGCATATCCGCTTTGGGCGGATGCAGCGCCGCCAAGAAGAATCCCGTCACCAATTGATTGTGGATGAGTTAGAGCGCCTCAGCGCCGATAGCGGTGTCGGCTGGCAGCTTAGTCCGGACTTCAAAGAGCGGTATTTGCGCGGTGCGGATGAGTTGGAATTAGTGCGTTCGGGGTTGGATGACACAATGCGGATTGCTTATCAGGCGATGCGTGACGTCTGGCACGGCCGCGATGATGTGCCCGATCTGCGCACCGCTGCATATCTGGTTTCCATCGATAAAGTGGCACAGTCTTACCGCGCCAAGGGCCTTTAGGATTTCACCTTAGGCGGTGTAGACTCTGCGCGCGCGACAGCGGATATTGCGCACATGAGTCTGCCGCCCGGTTTCCTTGATGAATTACGCAGCCGCCTGTCGATCTCCGACGTGGTGGGGCGCAAAGTTATGTGGGACGCGCGCAAGTCGAACCAAGGCAAAGGTGACATGTGGGCGCCATGCCCGTTTCATCATGAAAAAACGGCCAGTTTTCACGTCGATGACCGAAAGGGATATTATTATTGTTTTGGTTGTCAGGCGAAGGGTGATGCACTTTCGTTTGTAAAAGAAACCGAGAACGTCAGCTTTATGGAAGCGGTGGAAATTTTGGCGGGTGAGGCGGGCATGCAAATGCCCGCGCGCGATCCAAAGGCCGCTGAAAAGCTGGACCGTGCCAGCAAACTTGCCGAGGTAATGGAGCAAGCGGTGCAGTATTTCCGTTTGCAACTGCGTACATCGACGGCCGCCGAGGCCCGCAGATATTTGCAGGGACGTGGCCTGTCAGAGGCAGCTCTTGAGCGTTGGGAGATCGGTTTTGCACCTGATGCGTGGCAGGGACTTTGGGATCATCTCGTTGGCAAAAACGTACCTGAAGACCTGATTTTGGGTGCCGGTTTGGCCAAGCCCAGCCAAAAAGGTGGCAAGCCATATGATACATTCCGAGGTCGGATCATGTTCCCGATCCGCGATGCACGGGGGCGCGCGATTGCTTTTGGGGGGCGCGCGATGGACCCCAACGACAACGCAAAATACCTCAACTCTCCAGAGACGGAACTTTTTGATAAGGGCCGCAGTCTTTATAACCACAAGCCAGCTCGCGAGGCTGCAGGCAAGGGCCAGCAGCTTATCGTGGCTGAAGGCTACATGGATGTCATCGCGCTGAGTGAGGCGGGCTTTGCCGCGTCTGTTGCTCCCCTCGGGACGGCCGTTACAGAAAATCAACTGGCGCTTTTGTGGCGGATCACCGATGAGCCGATCATCGCCCTTGATGGTGATACGGCCGGTTTGCGAGCGGCGATGCGCTTGGTTGATCTGGCGCTTCCGTTGCTGCAATCGGGCAAGTCGCTGCGCTTTGCAATCATGCCAGAAGGCCAAGACCCTGATGATTTGATCCGTGCCTCAGGGGCTTCGGCGGTTCAAAATGTGATCGACGGTGCTATCCCGATGGTTCAGCTGCTGTGGCGGCGTGAAACTGAAGGCCGCAATTTTGACAGCCCCGAGCGTAAAGCAGCGTTAGACAAGGCGCTGCGTCAGAAAATTATGCTGATCACCGACCCAAGCATTCGCAGCCACTATGGTCAGGCCATCAAGGATTTGCGGTGGGATTTGTTCCGCCCCCAAGCAAAGGCACGCCCGTCCGGTGGCTTTGTGCCGCGCGGTGGTAAGCGGGGAAGCGGTTGGAAAGCGCCTGCCGAAGGTGCGATGCCAACGACGCAATCAAGCTTTTTGGTGAGTTCTGAACGGGCCGCGGAGGGGCATTTGCGCGAAGCAGTGGTATTAGCAACTTTGTTGAAAAATCCAGCCGTTCTGCCCGAATTCGAAGACGCGCTTGAGCGGCTTGAGTGCCATGATCCGGACCACCGCCGTATTCAGGGGGCTCTGCTGCGCCACATAGAGGCCGATGCTGATATGCTGATCGAGAGCATTGAGCATGAGATCGGTGCGGCGCTTTTGGAAAAACTATTTGCGCATAAGCACGTGGCGATCGCACCGCCCGTGCGCCGTCCCGGAAACATCGATCTGGCGTCCATGTGCGTGAACGATGCCCTTGCAAAACTTACGGCACAGCGTGGTCATGAAGTTGAAGTACGCGAAGCTTCCCAAGACCTTGACCGAAACGATGGCGAACCCGTTGACGAAAACCTGACGTGGCGTTTGCGCGAGGCCGCAGAAGGTCTTCAAGGGGGCGGTGGCGGTGATGACGCGGATGACACAGCTGATTTTGACGTTGCCGATAATGGCGCCAAACTAAGTCGTGATGAACGTGATGCATTTGCAGCACTTCTGGGCAGCATCGGTAAGGCTGAAAATAGTAATTAACGAAGGCTTATCCTCTTACAATTAGGGTTTCCAATGCCCATGTCTCAGGGCATGTGGTTAAGTTCACACCGACCCATGGTCGAATCAGTCAAAATGTAAGATGATTCGGATGTGGGTTGATTCGTTTTCCTGATTCGCGTGCGCGTGGATTACGGCAGCCTAAAGTTACAACGCGCGGCCTTCACGCCGCATCGCCTCCGCCGCAAAGGACTTTGCTCATGGCCAAAGACACCGACGACCGCAAAAACGAAGATCAGGAAAACGCGCACAACTTGGACATGTCCCAAGCCGCCGTAAAGAAAATGATCTCCGAGGCGCGTGAACGGGGCTACATTACGTATGAGCAACTTAACCAAGTTTTGCCTCCAGAGCAGGTAAGCTCCGAGCAAATCGAAGACGTGATGTCGATGCTGTCCGAAATGGGCATCAATATTATTGAAGATGACGAGGCCGAAGAAGAAGACGCCAAAGGCTCTACAGCTGTCGTGACCAAAGATGGTGCGCGTGAAGTTGCTCTTGCTGGCGCTGAAAAAGAAAAGCTGGATCGCACCGATGATCCCGTCCGCATGTACCTGCGCGAGATGGGCAGCGTTGAGCTGTTGTCCCGTGAGGGCGAAATCGCGATTGCGAAACGTATCGAGGCCGGCCGCAACACGATGATTTTGGGCCTTTGCGAAAGCCCTCTTACATTCCAAGCGATCACCATTTGGCGTGACGAATTGTTGAGCGAAGACATTTTGCTTCGCGATGTGATCGATCTGGAAACGACGTTTGGCGATCAGCTGGCAGAGGACGAGGAAGAAGCCGTTGTGCCGACGCCTGGAGCCGAGCCCAAGCAAGAGAGCACGGCGCAAGAATTGGATGCCGACGGTAACCCGATCCAGTCTGATGATGACGACGATGAAGACGAGCAGGCGAACCTGTCTCTTGCGGCGATGGAAGCTGCGCTTAAGCCGCGTGTTCTGGAAGCGCTCGAAATCATTGCGCATAACTACGGCAAGTTGAGTGAGATGCAGGATCTTCGGATGTCTGCCACGTTGAACGAAGACAGCTCTTTCAGCGAGAAAGCTGAAAAGAAATACCAAAAACTGCGCTCTGAAATTGTTGCCCAAGTGAACGAGCTTCACTTGCACAACAACCGTATTGAGGCGCTGATCGACCAGCTTTACGGCATCAACCGCCGTATCATGTCCATTGACAGTGCGATGGTGAAACTTGCGGACCAAGCGCGTATTAACCGCCGTGATTTCGTTGATGCGTATCGTGGTCGCGAGCTTGACCCAAACTGGCTAACTGACATGGGTGATAAACCCGGCCGTGGCTGGCAGGCGCTGATTGAGCGCTCAACCGACAAGATCGAAGAGTTGCGTTCTGACATGGCGCAAGTTGGCCAATATGTTGGCCTGGATATCTCTGAATTCCGCCGCATCGTACAACAGGTGCAAAAAGGCGAGAAGGAAGCCCGTCAGGCCAAGAAAGAAATGGTCGAGGCGAACCTTCGTCTCGTTATTTCGATTGCCAAAAAGTACACCAACCGTGGTCTGCAATTCCTCGACTTGATCCAAGAGGGTAACATCGGCCTGATGAAGGCGGTTGATAAGTTCGAATACCGCCGTGGTTATAAATTCTCGACCTACGCCACATGGTGGATCCGTCAGGCGATTACGCGCTCGATTGCGGATCAGGCGCGTACAATCCGTATTCCTGTGCACATGATTGAAACGATCAACAAGCTGGTGCGCACGGGCCGTCAGATGCTTCATGAAATTGGTCGTGAGCCGACACCGGAAGAATTGGCCGAAAAGCTTCAAATGCCGCTCGAAAAAGTGCGCAAAGTGATGAAAATCGCCAAAGAGCCGATCAGTCTTGAAACTCCGATCGGGGATGAGGAGGACAGCCAGCTTGGTGACTTCATCGAAGACAAAAACGCGATCTTGCCACTCGACAGTGCTATTCAGGAGAACCTGAAGGAAACGACAACCCGGGTTCTGTCATCGCTTACGCCGCGTGAGGAACGTGTTTTGCGTATGCGTTTCGGTATTGGCATGAACACAGACCACACCCTTGAGGAAGTTGGCCAACAGTTTTCGGTCACCCGTGAACGCATTCGTCAGATTGAGGCTAAAGCGTTGCGCAAGCTCAAGCATCCGTCGCGTTCACGCAAGTTGCGGTCTTTCTTGGATCAATAAACTACCCTGCTGAACTCTAGTTTTGCGGATATTTTTACAAAACGGCGTCTATCTCAGGCGCCGTTTTGCATCTGACGGCTCGGTTTGCCCCCAGATGTTGTTTGTGAATTTTTCTTCTACCCAAATCTAGATTGCTGTCCTATAGTCTGTGGATAAGTAGGGCGCAGACCCTATCGAGGCAGTAATCAACGAGAAAGGGCATAGCCAATGCGCTGTCCATTTTGCGGTAACGTAGACACACAAGTAAAAGATTCCCGTCCTGCTGAGGACCACGTCGCCATTCGCCGCCGGCGTTTTTGTCCCGCGTGTGGTGGTCGTTTTACGACTTATGAGCGTGTTCAGTTGCGTGACTTGGTTGTCATCAAATCTAACGGACGCCGTGAAGATTTTGACCGCGACAAGCTGGAACGCTCAGTTCGGATTTCTCTACAAAAACGGCCCGTCGAGCCTGAGCGCGTAGACCAGATGATCTCTGGAATAGTGCGCCGGTTGGAAAGCATGGGCGAGACTGACATCAACTCCAAGCAGATCGGTGAGATCGTGATGGAGGCTTTGGCCCGCATCGACACAGTCGGATACGTACGATTTGCGAGTGTGTACAAAAACTTCCAAGCAGCTGATGATTTTGATAAATTTGTCAGTGAACTGCGCCCGAACGTATCGCCGGAAAACGATTGATCAAAAAAGCCTTAGCATCCGTGGATGAGCAACACATGCGACACGCGCTTGCCCTTGGGCGGCGCGGGCAGGGGCGTGTGTGGCCAAACCCTGCGGTTGGTTGTGTCATCGTGCGGGACGGCGTCATTGTGGGGCGTGGCTGGACCCAAGACGGTGGCCGCCCACACGCTGAGCCGATCGCGTTAGCGCAGGCAGGACGTCTGGCACGCGGTGCGACGGCCTATGTGACGCTCGAGCCTTGCGCGCATCATGGTAGGACGTCGCCCTGTGCGAATGCGCTTATTGAGGCGGGGGTGTCTCGGGTCGTGTGTGCGATTGAGGATGAAGACAACCGTGTTTCAGGGCGCGGGTTTCAAGCGCTCCGCGATGCAGGGATTTCGGTAGATATCGGCGTGCTCTCGTCAGAGGCTGCTGAAGATCATCGTGGGTTTTTCAAAGTCGCACGTGAAGGTTTGCCTTTGGTGACACTTAAGATGGCAACATCTTTTGACGGAAAAATTGCCACTTCAACCGGAGACAGCCAGTGGATCACTGGGACGCATGCGCGGCGCGCTGTTCATATGATGCGCGCCCGACATGATGCAGTAATGGTTGGCGCGGGGACT
Organism: Nereida ignava; assembly: GCF_047114695.1. Lineage (GTDB taxonomy): Bacteria > Pseudomonadota > Alphaproteobacteria > Rhodobacterales > Rhodobacteraceae > Nereida > Nereida ignava. The sequence goes on along the minus strand of NZ_CP112885.1, from coordinate 794,361 downwards.
GTGCGGGCTGATAATCCTTCGCTTAATGTGCGGGGCCTCGGCGTTTCACATCAGCCGGTCCGCGTTGTCATCAGTGAGACCCTTCAGGGTATGGCACGTAGCGATGTGCAAAACGGCGGTTGGTTTGTTCACCCTGAAACAGCAGATGTGAGTGCGCTGTCGCCAAATGCGAGATCTGTCCCTTATCAAGGCAGCCTGACCGACGCGCTGCGGGCGCTTGCAGCACAGGGGCTTACGCGCGTTTTTTGTGAAGGGGGTGGCGGACTTGCCGCGTCTTTATTGAGCGAAAACCTTGTGGATGATCTGGTGTGCATGACGGCTGGTGTTGTTATCGGAGGTGACGGACTGGGCGCCGTTGCACCATTGGGTCAACGTGTTTTGGCAGATGCCCCGCGTTGGACGCTTGTTGAATGTCGTTCAATTGGCGGTGACGTGTTGCACCGATGGCGCCGCGCTTAACGCCAAAGATGTGCGTAAGTTGAAAGCGCGCCTTGTGCTTTGGCCAACAGACGCAAACCAAGCCCACTGTAATGGCCTTTGGACATGGCTAAACGGTCAACTGCAACTTCGGGGGGGGCAGGGATAACCTGTCTCAGGATCGTAATAGCGCGGGTAGTCGATCAAAGTTGCATGTGTGAATTGATCAAGGCTGGGGCGTGCGGTGCGGCGGTCAGGGGTGGCTGCGATATCCCTTGTCAGGCCCCATCCCGCATAGAACGGTGCCCCCAAGCAGGTGACAGGCACACCACGTAAAAGCGCTTCAAACCCAAGTGTTGAGGTCATCGTCCAAACACTATCGACGCAGGTTAGCAGGTCCAAAGCATCCGTGTTCGTGGCTGTGATATCCGCGACCGCTGCGGCCTCATTACTTAAGCCTCCATCGCGCAAACCTGCCTCTACGTCGGGGTGCGGTTTGTAGATCAAGATGGCGCCGGGATTGGCGCGGCGGGTCTCAACCAGTAAGTCGCTGTTGGTCTGCCATTTCGACGTGCCCAGCTTGATCGAAGCATCATCTTCTACTTGCCCCGGGACCAAAATGCGGTGGCCCTTGGGGAGCGATGGTAAATCAGTCTTGATCCCAAGATTATATTTGCTCACGCCGCTCTTAATAATTTTTTGGCGTAAGGCTTCGGCCCGGCGTAATGCGGTCGAATCCAGAGTAAGTGACTGGGCTATCAGCCTTTCAAGGCGACTTTCGCGGGTTGGGTCATAGTAAATACCAAGGTCATCAAGAACCAGAGATAGGGGCGGGACCAAGTCTGCACCAAGCCCTTTTGAACGGAGAAATCCGTCTTCGACGGTTGCTTCAGGGCTGTCATGCGCGCCCCAACGCATGATGCGCCGCGTATGTATGTTGCCCCCGAATTTTACAGGTCGGACGCTGCCAAAGAATGCCTGTGTATGCTTACGCTTCCAAAGGCGCATATCTGGTGCTGCCCAGCCATTATGATCTTCACGCCAAGTACGACTGAGCGCTTCGAGGGTGCTGAGCGCATCTTCAAAGCTACAGAGCGCATCGCGGTAGGGGTCATACCATGTCGGGTATAAGATCATCGCGCCTGCAAAAAGTTGCGCGCGGGTTAACGTGCGGGTGCGTCGATCAATCGGTGCGCGGTCTTCGCTCAGCCCCCAACCGGCATAAAAGGGTTGTCCGTAAAGGATTGGTTTGTGACCTGCCACTATAGCCTCAAAACCCATTTGTGAGCTGACGGCGTAGACTTTGATCGCGCCCTCAAGCAAGCGGTGCGGGTTGGTGTTTTGATCCAGCACGACCACGTTGCCACCAATGTCTGCAGGGCCGAAATGACCGCCCTTGTGACCGGTTCGGGTTTCGGGATGTGTCTTCAGCACAATCGTTGCGTGCGGGTTTTCAAGCCGCGCATCCAGTAGCATCTCGCGGAATGTGTCTGCATTGGCGCCCGAGTGTATGATGGAGGCATCGCCTGCAGTTTGATCAATTACAAGAACATACCCAGCGTCTGGAATACCTTTTGGAAAGGGTGCCTCAGGAACGAAGTTATTGTATTTCGAAAGTGCGCTTCGCTTCATGCGCGCCATGCCACCGCGTGCACGGTCAAGCAGAGCGGTGTTATCAAAGGGGTGCGTGGCAAGCAGGACCTCAAGGTCACTGGGCGCGCTGCTATCAAAATGTACACCGCGTGTGTCAATGTTAAGCCCGATGGGCAGATCACCACCGCTGGCAGGACGCACTGACCTCAAAAAGGCGTCTTCCACGCGCAAAAGCTTTGCGTTGGTGCGGGCTGCAATCTTTTCGCCGCGGTGCGCGGTTGGTGATTTCCCCCACACACCGATCAAACCCGCTTCTGACGGCATGCCAATGCGGATGTCATAGCCCTTTAGCGCAAGGATACGGCGCACGCGTTTTTGACGCAAAAAGCCGTCATTATAGACAAACAGCCGCTGACGGGTTGGGTCAGCGGCCGAAAGTGGGGTCGTCATCGGGCTTAGTTACCAGCCAGTGTATTCAAAGTATTCACAGAGTTAAGCGATCCTGTGAGTGCGGCAATTGTTTTGTTCCACTGCACGAATGGTGCCTCGGTCACATAGACCGTATCGTCATCCCGTATGGCGAAATCACGTGCGTTGAACATGCCATTAGGCTCGGTCAGATCAAGCACATAGGCCACACGCTGTGCACCCTGTAGATCATCGCGGCCCATTACTTGATTAGCAATTTCGGCGGGTTCATTGCGGAACACAAAAACGCCTGTGGGGTCTGCCACGTTACTGCTTAAGCCACCCACTTGCGCAAGCGCTTCAATGGCAGAGATCGTGCGGGTGGTGAATTCAACGCGGTTCTGGCTGCCTGTGGCGCCCAAAACCGTATAGGCGCGGGTGTCTCGTTCGACCAAAATGCGGTCGCCGCCGCGCAGGGCGATATCAAAGCGCGGGTCTTGGTAGAGGTCTTGGAACCAAACCTGCCCGCGATGTGTACCGCGGATGACAGTGATTTGTGCCACTTCGGCCTCAAGTCCCACACCGCCTGCACGGGCAAGCATGGAGGAAAGCGTGCGGGTGGGGCGCTCAATCGCGTAGACGCCTTGCGCGCCAACTGCGCCCACCACAGTGACTGTTGCACCATCACCGGCTACGCGGCGGACCTGCACTTGAGGGTCGGGGGTTTGTTCGTTCAGGCGCGTTGTGATTAGACGGCGTAGCGCTTCGGGAGATTTGCCAGATGCCTTCAGGGTGCCTGCGTAGGGGACGAAAATATTGCCGTTTCCGTCTACCTGCACTTCGTCAAGAATGGTGGCGTTTTGCCCCGCACCGGCCAGCAGGCCGTCATCTACGTTTTCCCAAACAGTCAGCCCCAATACATCGCCAGGACGGATCACGTCAGAGCCAACAACGCCTGCATTAATGAAAGCATCCGAAAAGCCAAAAGCGGGGGTGACAGCTGTGGCGCGGGTCACGCGGTCATTGACAGAGACGATGAACGCATCGCCTTCACGCAAAACGGATCCTTGAAAAATTTCGGCTTTGTTGGGGCCTACACGCGGCAGTCCGCATGCAGAAACAGTCGCAACGAGGCTTAGCAAGGCGATGCCTTTTACCACACGGGACACATTAATTTTCACTGCTCTGGTCCTTTCGACCTTATAGAACTGCCTCAAGTTTTTCTTTTACCTTACTGGAATCCCTCACAGAAAGCTACCGCTAGGGGTTGTGGTTGTTAGGGAATGACACGCAACTGTTGCCGTGGGGCCGCTTTACCAACCTCAAGTGCTTCGTAGGGATCGTGGGGGTGTAACATCAGATCAACGACTTGTCGCAAAAGCTGTCTGCGGCCTTTGGCGGCGTAAAAGCCACCGGCGATCTGGCTGGTTTCAAGCAAGTAACGCCGGTAATCGCGGTAGGCGGCAGTGTCTGGTGTTGTGGGTAAGCTAAAGAATTCATGGAGCGGTTGAGGCGACACAAACTCTGGTTTGTTATAGACCGCCGCGCCAAAGACCTTGAGCGGGATGCCGCGCCAAAGAACTTGTTGGCCGGCGGTTGAATTGACCGTCACCGCGCTTCGTGCCTGGTCCAAAAGCTGGGCCAGTTTGCCGCCACGCACATAGTGGCACCGCCCCTCAACGCCGTGCTGACGGGCTAAGTTTTTGATCAACCAGCGGATGTTTGTCTGACCGTTTTCAAGCGGGTGAGCCTTGAACACAAGGTGGTGATGCGCCGGTGCTCCTTTGACAAAACCTTGGATGATTACTTCGATGAACTCGTCGATTTTGGAGAACGGAGAGTGGGCCTGAAAGCTGGCGTCATGTTCAAGTTGCAGCAGCGCAATATGGTAGGGGTATCCTCCGCGTTTGATGCGCAGTGTGGAAAACACGCGGCTGAGCCAATAAAATGGCATTCCTAAAAGGCGCATGAAATACAGGGCAAACTCGGTTTTTACATCAAGGGCGCGGTGGCGTTGCATTTTGTGGTAGTGGCCGTTTCGAAACATCACAAACCAATGGTAAAGCGCGCCGTAAAACACGTGCTGGCGCATGTCCCCCCAATGTGCCGGTGCTTGTGGGATGTCTAAATCGGCGTCTGCTAAAGTCTCGCGCATCTGATCCACGCTAAGCTGCATGAGCGCGGAGTTTCCGTTGGAGCCATCACGCTCGTAGCTGACCCAATAGGGCCGTAGGTACCCTTCTTCGAATACATGGGTCCGGATGCCCATCTGCCGCGCCATCTCTGCTGCTTGGGCGTGAACAGGCCGCGTGTCACCGTAAAGCACAATGTCGGTGATTGATTTGTCGTGAAGGGTCTGACGTAGGGTTTCGGCCCAGTCGTTTAGCGTGCCGCGATACCCGATGTAGGTTTTAGGCGAGAACCAAAAGGCGCGGTCACCTGCATTGAAACCGACCCTCCAGACCTGTGCGCCAGCACGCTCCAGCATCTGCGCAAGGCGCCAGAAAAAGGGACCATGTGGGCCTTGCAGAAACAGAAAACGCTTATTTTCGCCGGTAATGAGCGCCATTTGACATGCCGTGTGCTTAGGTTTTGCGCAGGTACGCGCTGGATCGTGGGTGGAGTAGCCTGAATTATTGGCGAAAATGTGACCTGCATTATGATTGAGGCGATGTGCGAAAAGGTATCACTGGAATGGGCGGCAAAGCCCTTGTCCGGATGGGTGCGCCGTTATAGGTGGTTTGCAATACGAAATTCGGGACGAGATTTATGTTCACTGGCATTATCACAGACGTTGGTCATATCGCGCAACTGGAACAGCGCGGTGATTTGCGGGCGCGCATTTCAACGCGTTACGATATGAGCAGCGTCGATATGGGTGCATCAATCGCGTGCGACGGTGTCTGCCTGACCGTTGTTGGCAAAGGTCTGGCCGAAGGCGATCAGCTTGGGTGGTTTGATGTGGACGTGTCTGCAGAGACCGTCAGCAAGACCAATCTTGATACATGGTCCGCAGGGCGGCGCATCAATTTGGAGCGTGCCTTGAAAGTGGGCGATGAGTTGGGCGGACATATCGTCTCCGGTCACGTGGACGGCTTGGCTAAGATTGTCGCCATGCATGATGAGGGCGATAGCACCCGGGTCACGCTTGAAGCGCCAGCGGCACTTGCAAAGTTCATCGCGCCCAAAGGCTCGGTTACGCTTAATGGCACGTCTTTAACTGTAAATGATGTTGAGGGCACTGCCTTCGGGATCAACTTTATTCCGCACACAAAAAGCGTCACCACATGGGGTGATGCAGCTGTTGGTGATGCGGTGAACCTCGAAATTGACACAATGGCCCGCTATGTGGCCCGATTGCAGGAGTGGGCGTAATGAGCGCTGAAAGCATGTTTGAAAAGCCCGGTCCTGTTGAGGAAAACCTCTCTGATGTGATCAGCCCCATTGAAGACATCATTGATGACGCGCGTAATGGTCGGATGTTCATTCTGGTGGATCACGAAGACCGCGAGAACGAGGGTGATCTTGTTATCCCCGCGCAAATGGCCACGCCTGATGCCATTAACTTTATGGCGACCCACGGGCGCGGCTTGATTTGTTTGACGCTTCCATCTGACCGGATTGATGCGTTGGGCCTGCCGTTGATGGCGACGCAGAATTCATCGCGTCATGAGACCGCATTTACCGTTTCGATTGAGGCGCGCGAAGGTGTTACCACAGGTATTTCTGCGGCGGACCGTGCGCGCACAGTTGCTGTGGCGATTGATAGCAAAGCAACTTCAGCGGATATCGCAACGCCGGGACATGTTTTCCCACTGCGCGCACGGGACGGCGGTGTGCTGGTACGTGCGGGGCACACTGAGGCGGCTGTTGATGTGTCACGGCTTGCTGGCTTGAACCCTTCCGGCGTGATCTGTGAAATCATGAACGACGATGGCACCATGTCGCGTTTGCCGGACCTTGTTGGTTTTGCGCAGCTGCACGGGCTGAAGATCGGGACGATTTCTGATTTGATCAAATACCGCCGCCGCCATGACAATTTGGTGCGCGTGCGCAGTACAGACACGATCCAGTCAGAGTTTGGCGGCGAATGGGATATGCGCGTCTACACCGACGAGACCCAAGGCGCAGAGCATATCGTTTTGATCAAAGGTGACATTTCGGGCGATGAGCCTGTGCTTGTACGTATGCACGCGATGGATCCGATGCTTGATGTGATTGGCACAGGCGGTACGGGCCGTGCTGCTGAATTTGGCGATGCGATGAAGCTGATCGCGGACCACGGGCGCGGTGCGCTGGTTTTGCTGCGTGATCTTACAATGAAGATCGTGCGCGATGATGAGGTCAGCCCGCAGACGCTTCGCCAATACGGTTTGGGCGCACAGATTTTGTCGTCTTTGAACCTGTCGAAAATTGTCCTTTTGACCAATTCACCTGCACCGAAAGTTGTCGGGCTGGACGCGTATGGTCTGGAGATTGTGGACACGATGAAAATTTCGGAGATTGGATAATGGCTGGCGCTTCTCACTACATCATGGATACACCACGTTTTGAGGACGCTCCGAAAGTTCTGATCGTGCGGTCTCCGTATTACAAAGACATCGCTGATAATTTAGTCGCCGGTGCTGTTGCCGAGCTTGAGGCAGCTGGTGCCACCTATGAAGTGATCGATGTACCCGGTGCGCTTGAAATACCCACAGCAATTGGCATCGCTGAGCGTATGTCTAATTTCGACGGCTATGTGGCACTTGGCTGCGTGGTGCGCGGCGAGACAACCCACTATGAAACAGTGTGCAACGATAGCAGCCGTGCACTGCAATTGCTGGGCCTTCAGGGGCTTTGTATCGGTAACGGTATCTTGACTGTAGAGAACCGCAAACAGGCAGAAGTCCGTGCAGATCCTGCAGACCAAAACAAAGGTGGCGGGGCCGCTGCGGCAGCCTTGCACTTGATCGCTATCGCTCGTAAGTGGGGCCGCGCGGATAAGGGCGTTGGATTTACCAGCGACATCCTGCTTGCAGGCGGTACACACAGAGCATGACTGAACTTTCGAATAACCAAAAACGCAAAATGAAATCAGCGGCGCGGCTTTATGCAGTGCAAGCGTTGTTTCAGATGGAACACTCGTCGCAATCAGTCGATGTTGTTATGCGTGAGTTTGAAGACCATCGTTTTGGCGCGACCTATGAGGGGCGTGAAATGATGGAAGGCGATATCGACGTATTCCGCATGCTGGCCCAAGACGCGGTTGAGCATCAGCGGCCCATCGACCAAATGACCGATCGTGCTTTGGTCGCAAAGTGGCCCATCGCACGTATTGACCCCACTATTCGCGCGCTTTTCCGCGCTGCCGGTGCGGAGTTGCTGGGTAAAGTGACGCCGCCACGCGTTGTCATTAAAGAATTCGTTGATGTAGCTGGCGCGTTTTTCCCTGAGGGCGATGAAACGCATTTTGTGAACGGTGTGCTTGATCATATGGCGCGCGAAGTTCAGCCCGACGCATTCTGATTTGATTTCCGAAAACTACTGTTGGCCCAAATGCTGAACCTAAGGCGTGTCGTCACCCGCGGGTTTGCCACGTGGGCACATTGGCTGCACGCATTGCTAGGTTGGGACGTGGAAAATAGGTGGCGGGCCCGCAGCGACCGTTGGACGATTATTCCCGAGGACCTGTATATACAGGTGGGCGCCAGATAACGCGGCCAGGACCGTGACAGAGCCAGCTCCCTCGGATTTGCTTAAGGCCACTGGAATGTATCGACCAGCTTACGTGAAGAGCAGCACCCGCCACCGCATCACCTATGGCGCTTGGTAAGGTCTGACAAGAGCGTTTGCAGGTTTGTTTGAGTTTCTCTTGTCTTTTGTTTCTGTTTTGTTCACTCTTTGCTTATGCAACATAATCCAACGCTAACTTTGCGCGCGGGCGATGTTCTGGCCCGCGGCGTGTGCCGGCATCTGTTGAGCCATAACTTTGTCTCTGTCACAGAACTTGTACCAACGCGCGGACTGCGCGTTGATGTGATGGCGCTTGGGCCTAAGGGAGAGATTTGGATTATTGAGTGCAAATCCAGCCGCGAAGATTTTACCTCAGATCAGAAATGGCAGGGCTATCTTGAGTGGTGCGATCGATATTTCTGGGCGGTGGACGAGGCGTTCCCTACTGATCTTTTGCCAGATGAAACAGGTCTCATCATCGCTGACGGGTATGATGCAGAGATCATTCGAATGCCGGATGAAGTGCGGCTTGCCGGTGCGAGGCGAAAAGCTACGGTGCAAAAATTTGCCCGCCATGCTGCACTGCGTGCTCACGCGGCGCGCGATCCCGCCGCAACGCAATAACACTTTCAGAAGCTCGTAAGCTGTCGAGGATACCTTAGCCGATAACTTTGGCTGCCGCCGCAATTTCTTCTGCAATTTCCAGCGCTTCTTCAGGGGTGAAATCCATTGGGATTTCCACGCCATTGGCCTCAACAAAAATACGCACCATGCCTTGATCGGTTGGGCCGATTTGCAAGTTGGCTTCGATGTCGCGCTCGCTATTGATCCCCATGGGTGCATCCTTTGCTATAACTGTTACGGCAATTACAGGGCAGCGCGCATCAAGACAAGGGGCTGTGGGCGTGGTCGGTTTTCCTTCACAGGCGATTCGTTTCTTGTTAGGCTTTCTAGTGTATTTGTCCGTGTAAGAGACATTCAATGAGTGCGAGAGTAACGATGCCCCTACGGCCTATAATGAACCCAACTAAGAACCCGCATGTGGGGATTTTGGAACGTCTCGTCTATGCCGCGTCCCACAAAATTCGGGTGCGTTCATGACTGTCTACGCAGAGCAATTGATTGCGCAGCATGAGTTGAATTTTGGTAAGGTTTTCTCCCAGCAATACGTGCTGAGTAAAGAGGCCGGTTTTGCGGTGACTAGCTTTGCGCCTCACACCCTACAAAACGGTTGGGTGCTTCATGTCGGGCGTGGCTTGCAAGTAGCGCTGGCAACCGATGGGCGCGCAGGTATTTCTGTGGCCGTATTGGGACTTGCGGTGGATGCAAACGGATTTTTCATCGACACGCCGCATCTACAGTTGCTGTTGGACCGTGCAAAAAGCCCCGGCGCACTTGCTGATACGCTCGAGATGGCTGCGGGACGCTATATCTTTGTGATTACCACGCCTGATTTCAACCGCGTCTACCTTGATCCAAGTGCGATGATCCCTGCCGTGTATAATCGTGAAACGGGGCGTGTTGCGGCCACACTCTATCTGGCCATTGATGATGCTCCGGTTCTTGAGCGTGAGTATTCGCTTGCGGAAAATGCGGGTTCTGGTGGTGCGCGCTTGGCGTTCGGGTATACGCCCGATGCCCGCGTGCGCCGTGTTATGGCCAACCATTACTTTGATCTTGATGCGCAACAAACTGTTCGGCACTGGCCAAAAGCGGATTGCGACTGGCGTATGGAGGTGACTGAGCACGGGATACGCGAACGGTTAGACCGCGTTGTGCAGCGCCACAAGCAAGTGATGAAGCCACTCATATCACGGCAAAGCCCCAGTATTTTGCCCGTTACAGGTGGTGCGGATTCGCGTTTGTTGCTGGCTTTTGCGAAAGAACTTTGGGGCGATATTGATCTGTTTTGTGTGCACGCCAACAATGCCAATACCCGCCGTGATAGTGGCATCGCGGCCCAGCTCGCTGACATCGCGGGCCTTGATTTGGTGCGCTATAATTTGCGCAAAGACAAATCGCTGCAAAAACGCCCCAAGTTGATCCGGCGGGTAGATATTTCAGAACGGATTGCAGAGGGCATGATCGGTGATCCCGAGCCGCAGGGACCTTTGAAAATACTCGAACGGCTTGCACTACCCGCTGGCGGGATCCTCATTCGCGGACAGGTGACGGACATCAGCAAAGCGGTTTTGTGGCGGCAGATTGGCATCAACGAATTCAAGCGGACACAAGGCACCGAACAATCCGCAAAGATTGGTGTGCAACTTTTGATGCTAAACGATCCGCCCATGACGTCGGACTCGTTTTATCTCGATCATTACGATGCATGGGTGCGGACAATTCCCACAGGCGCACGGTGCAGGGCGCTTGATCTGATGGGGTTGGAGCATTTCCGCTCACACGGGACTGGCCCGCTTTTCACTAGTTTTTATCATAACTTTTATATGTCACCCAGTTGCGACCGGCTGATCATTGAAAACCTGTCGCAGATACCGCCGCAACTTCGGGCGGATTTTTACGTAAATGACCTTTTGATGGAGGCGACTGCACCGGAATTGCAAGATGTTGAGTACACCCGCGCCATCGATAACGAGATACGTGTAAGGCGCGCGCCGCTTGCTGAAGCGATAGCACAGATCAAAGGCCCTCAATAATCGCGCATTTGCAGACAAAAGAGGCTTGCAATGCCGGTCGTGCTTTCGTAAGTCGAGCCTGTTGCCGCCTTAGCTCAGCTGGTTAGAGCGCTGGTTTGTGGTACCAGAGGTCGGTGGTTCGAACCCACCAGGCGGTACCATCCTTGGTATCAACCCACATCGTTAGAAGTGATTGCCGTGTCGGTGCTATATGGCGCTATTTCAGGGGTATGCGTTTGATCATCTGACCAGTGGTTCGGTTATAAACCAAAATTTCGTTTTCTTCGGTCACAATCGCAAAATATTCTGCTGTTTGGGTAAAGGCCGTAGCTGTAGCGCCATCAGGAAGTGTGATTGCGTCAGGGAACGTGACACGCGGGGCCTGTAAGCGCATGACAAGCAATGTAATGATCGTTATCAGGCCGATAATCATTGTGGCCGTCAATACGGTTACGAGCAATCTCAGGAACCTCAGGTTAGCGGGTTCTGGTACTTGATCCGGGGGATTTTGGTCCATGTCAGCCGTCACTTTTTCTATCGCGGAAGCCCCGCCTTCGCGCCTTGATAAGGCGTTGGCCCGCGATGTGCCAGTCACCGCGAACCTTTCACGCTCGCGGCTTGGCAAATTGATCGCACAAGGCGCAGTTGAGGTGGACGGGACTGTCGTGACAGACATCAAGGCACGCGCGGCCGAGGGGATGCAGATAAGCATCATTGTGCCCGAAGCTACCGAAAGCCATATGTTGCCAGAAGACATTCCGCTGAATGTGATCTTTGAAGATGATGATCTGATTGTGATCAACAAGCCTGCAGGCATGGTCGTACATCCCGCGCCGGGCACGCCGTCCGGCACGTTGGTCAATGCGTTGATGCACCACTGCGGGGAAAGTCTGTCCGGTGTGGGCGGTGAAAAGCGCCCCGGAATTGTCCACCGGATCGACAAAGACACATCGGGCATTTTGGTCGTTGCTAAGTCTGATCAGGCGCACCACGGGCTCGCGGCGCAATTTGAGGCCCATACAGTTGAGCGGTATTACCGCGCCGTCTGTTACGGTGTGCCGGATGCGAACGATCCCCGCCTGCGCGGTATTCGCGGTACGTCATTTGAGCCGGGTAATATCCTGAAGCTTAACACCCATCTTGCCCGCCACAAAACGGACAGACAGCGTCAAGCCGTGCTGTTTGACGGCGGCCGTCACGCTGTCACGCGCGCGCGGTTGGTCGAACGTTTTGGCCAGCCCGAGACCCTCGCGCTTATTGAATGTTGGCTTGAAACCGGTCGGACGCACCAAATCCGCGTGCACATGGCCCATGCGGGTCATGGTCTGGTGGGGGATCCAACTTATGGTGGGCGGCGCAAACTGCCCCCCAAAGCGCTGAGTGCCGGTGCCCATGCGGCGGTGGCTGCGTTTAACAGACAGGCGTTGCATGCGGCGGTTTTGGGGTTTGAGCATCCTGTTAGCGGCGAAATGATGCGCTTTGAGGCCCCGCTTCCGGAAGATATGGCAACGATGATCCAAGCGTTGCGCGGATAATATTCTATTCATGAGTTGGTAACAGTTTCGCGAGGAGACCCTTGCGAGGGCGCATTAGCGCACCCATATTTAGGTCAACGCGGGCACTTCCGCTTTTTTGACCATGAGGGGCTTACAATGGCGAACTACACAACTCTGCCTGCACCCACACCCGAGGGCGGGCTTAACCGTTACATGCAAGAAATCCGGAAGTTTCCAATGTTGGAGCCGGAAGAAGAATACATGCTGGCCAAGCGTTATTTGGACCACGACGACAGCGGCGCGGCACATAAGCTTGTGACATCGCACCTGCGCTTGGCGGCAAAAATTGCCATGGGGTATCGCGGCTATGGCCTTCCGCAAGCGGAAGTAATTTCAGAGGCGAACGTTGGGTTGATGCAGGCTGTGAAGCGGTTTGATCCTGAAAAAGGGTTCCGCCTGGCGACCTACGCGATGTGGTGGATCCGCGCGTCTATTCAGGAATACGTTCTGCGGTCATGGAGCCTTGTGAAGCTTGGTACGACATCCGCGCAAAAGAAACTGTTCTTCAACTTGCGCAAAGCCAAAAAGAAGATCGGTGCGCTTGAGGATGGCGATCTGCGTCCTGAAAATGTCGCACGGATTGCACAAGAGCTCAGCGTGACCGAAGACGAAGTTGTGTCCATGAACCGCCGTTTGTCGGGTGGAGATGCATCGCTGAACGCGATGGTGTCTAATGACGGTGAAGGTGCGATGGAGTGGCAAGACTGGCTTGAGGATGAAGATGCAACCCAAGCGGATGACTACGCCGAAAAGGACGAGTTAGATACGCGCCGCGCGCTTTTGAGCGAGGCGATGGTGGTGCTGAACGATCGCGAGAAAGATATCCTGACGCAGCGCCGTTTGGCCGAAAAGCCAGTCACGCTTGAAGATTTGAGCGGTCAGTATTCTGTCAGCCGTGAGCGGATCAGGCAGATTGAAGTGCGCGCGTTTGAGAAGTTGCAAAACAAGATGCGCGAACTTGCTGGTGCCAAAGGTTTGCTGGAAGAGGCGTGAGCCAGAGCACAACTTGTGATTTGAAGCGAAGTAAAGTGTTGATTGTCCCCGTCGGTGCCTCCGGCGGGGATATTTCTTAAACAAAAGAAGCGTTTAGGATTTGTATTTTGTAAGCCAGTCGAGTGTGGGTGGCGTTGGACCATTAGGCTTATATTCTGCACCAAGCGGGGCGGCGTAACCTAGTGACTTCAAATGCGCGAAGATGTGGTCATAGGACAGCTCACCGCGATCCGGTGTGCTGCGGTCCGGCACAGAAGCAAACTGAATATGGCCAATGATGCTTTGCAGCTTTGTAAGGCTGTTGGTGATATCACCTTCCATCAGTTGCACATGATAGCAGTCAAACATCAGCTTTAGATTTGGCGCACCTACTTCAGTGATGATTTGCTGTGCTTGGGATGTGGTCGACAGAAAATATCCCGGTGCATCGTAGTGATTAAGCGGTTCAATGACGATCCCAATGCCGTGCGGGGCAGCTTTTGCGCAGGCATATGTCAGGTTTTCACAAAACACATCGTGCGCCGCAGCATCTTGGGCAAACCCCGCCATTGCATGGATATTTGCAGTGCCGGTGATGCGTGCGTACTCAATCGCTTGGTCGATCGCCGCGCGTGCCTCAGTCATTCGGTTGGGCAGGGCGTTTAGGCCGTTTTCCCCCTTTGAAAGATCACCGCGAACGGTGTTGAGGCCCAGCATGTTGAGCCCCGTGTCTGTCAATGCCTGTGCGACATCTTCTGCTGGTGTGTCGTATGGCCAGTGGCATTCAACCGCATCAAAGCCGGCCACTTTGGCTGCGCGGATGGCATCCGTCAGGGGCAACTCGCTCCATAAAAAGCCAAGGTTGGCCGAAAACTTCACGAGGGCGTTCCCTTTGGCAGGCTTAGCCCCGCTTGGGCGGCGTAGATTTTTGCGACGGCTGCATCGTCTTCAAGACCCAAACCTGCTTCAACTGCTTTGGCGTATTGTGCCAGCGCAGTTTTGGTAATGGGGGCGTCAAAAGCTGCCTGATCCGCAATATCCAGAACAATGCTGAGGTCCTTGGGCCAGATGTTGACCGATGAGCGCGGCGTGTAATCGCCGTCTGCAATATGAGGGGCGCGGTTTTCCAGCATCCAAGACGTGCCAGCACATTTTGAGATAACATCGATGAACGACGTAGGGCTAACACCTTGGGTCATGCCGAACGTGATGGCTTCGGCCATGGCTGCAATATGGACGCCCGCCAACATCTGGTTCACGGCTTTCATGGCTGATCCCGCACCGGCTTCATTACCCAATGCAAAAACCGTTTCGGCAATGCTGTCCATGACGTCTTTCGCGCCCTCAAACGCATCTTCGCTGCCTGAGGCCATGACAGAAAGCGCTCCATTCGCGGCTTTTACGGCCCCACCCGAAATTGGCGCGTCTAAGTAGTGCAGCCTGAGCGTTTGAGCGCGGGCTTCCATGTTGCGGGCAAATTCCGGTGGCACAGTGGCGCAAGCAATGACGGTAGCATCTTTGCGCATTTGCGCGGCGATACCATTTTGACCGAACAGGACATCTTCTGTTTGCGCCGCGTTCAGAACAACCAACACCGCCACATCAATGTCAGCGTAATCGGGTGGGCTTGCCTGACCGCCTTCCGCGATGAATTTGGCTGTGGTGGCCTCAACGACGTCACGCCCCCACACTTTGTGACCACCGCGCAGGGCCGATTGCGCGATGCCGTATCCCATTGAGCCAAGGCCGATAACGGCAACATTTTTGGCGCTCATATTAGGCGTCCTCCATCGCTTCAAGCTCGTCGATCATTGCGCTGATCATCGACAGGCCTTTGTCCCAGAACGCCGGATCAGATGCATCAAGGCCAAATGGGGCAAGCAATTCTTTGTGGTGCTTTGACCCGCCCGCACGCAGCATATCGAAGTATTTATCCTGAAACTCTGCGCCGCTTTCCTCAAAGACCGCATAGAGTGCGTTCACAAGGCCGTCGCCGAAGGCGTATGCATAGACGTAGAATGGCGAGTGAACGAAGTGTGGAATATAGGCCCAAAATGTCTCGTAGCCGTCTTGGAACTCAAACACGGGGCCAAGCGAGGCCGCTTGAACGGACATCCAAAGCGCGTTGATGTCATCTGGCGTCAATTCGCCTTCGGCGCGGGCAGCGTGTAGCTTGCATTCAAAGTCGTAGAACGCAATTTGGCGCACGACCGTGTTGATCATGTCTTCGACTTTGCCCGCCAGCAAGGTTTTACGCTCGGCTCGGGTTTTCGCCGCGTCTAGCAATTTACGGAACGTGAGCATTTCGCCGAACACAGAGGCAGTCTCGGCCAAGGTAAGCGGGGTCGAGGACAGTAGCTCGCCTTGCTCTGCGGCAAGCACTTGGTGAACGCCGTGCCCCAGCTCATGCGCGAGGGTCATTACATCGCGCGGTTTGCCAAGGTAGTTCAGCATCACATATGGGTGCGCATCAGTAACCGTTGGGTGAGCAAAAGCACCGGGTGCCTTGCCTGGTTTCACAGCCGCATCAATCCAGCCTTTTGTAAAGAACGGCTCAGCCAGATCGGCCATACGCGGGTCAAAATCAGCGTAGGCTTCCATAACGGTGCGCTGTGCTGTTTCCCAGTTTACCGGTGTTGGATCATTTTGGGGCAGGGGCGCGTTTCGGTCCCATGTTTGCATTTTTTCAAGCCCAAGCCACTTGGCTTTCAAGGCATAGTAGCGGTGGCTTAGCTTGGGGTAGGCGGCAACAACCGCATCGCGAAGCGCTTCCACCACTTCGGGTTCCACGTGGTTTGACAGATGGCGTCCGGTTTGCGGCGTCTCCATACCGCGCCACTTATCCTCGACCGACTTTTCTTTGGCCAATGTGTTGTGGATGCGCGCGAAGGTGCGGATGTTTTTGTCAAATACGCGGGCAAGTTCGCGGGAGGCTGCTTCGCGTTTCGCGCCGTCTGGGTCCGTCAGCAGGTTCAACGCGCTTTCGATGTTGACGGTTTCGCCCTCTATTTCGAATTCCAAACCTGCGATGGTTTCATCAAACAACCGGTTCCATGCGGCAGCGCCCACAACGGACTGATCGTGTAGAAACTTCTCCAACTCGTCTGACAGCTGGTAGGGCTTCATCGCGCGCATGCGGTCAAAGACTGGTTTATAGCGCGCCAAGTCAGCGTTTTGTGCAAGCAAGCCCGCCAGATGCGCATCATCAAGGCGGTTAAACTCAAGACCATAGAACACCAGCGGTGTGGTGAAGTTGGTGATGCTGTCTTGGCAGTTTGACATAAACTGCGCGCGCTCGCCGTCTGTGGTGTTTTGGTAGTAGCGCAGTCCGGCGAACGACATGATGCGCCCTGCGATCATGTCTATTTTCTCATAGCGACGCACGGCATTTAGCAATTCATCTGCGCTTAAGCCAGCCAACTTGCCCTCATAGCTCGCGGCGAAATCAGCGCATTCGGCTTCGAGCCAAGCCATGTCTTTGTGCAACTGATCCGCGTCGGAGCTTTCATAGAGATCAGACAAATCCCAGTTTGGTAGGTCACCGAAATCGGTTTGGGTCGTTGGTGCATCAAGCATGTCGGCGTCCTTTTATGATTTGTTATGGCGAACTTATGGCCGCAGGGGGCGGGTTGAAAGAGCACGCAGATGGAATTTTGAAAAAACAAAGCCTATCCGAATTGGCGCAGCATTTCTTGAAGGTCCTCAAGTGTGTTGATCTCGTCCAGCGGCTTGTCTTGGCGCCACCGCAGCATGCGTGGAAAGCGAAGCGCGATCCCCGATTTATGGCGCGGCGAGGCTTGGATGCCTTCAAAAGCGATCTCAAACACATGCTGCGGTGTGACTTGGCGCACAGGTCCAAAACGTTGCAATGTGTTCTTCTTGACCCATGACGTGATCTGTTTGAACTCTGCATCCGTCAGGCCTGAATAGGCTTTGGTGAAAGGCACTAATTCGTTGCCGCTTTTGACCGCAAATGTGTAATCCGTAAACAAGGTGGCGCGGCGCCCGTGACCCGCTTGGGCATAGATCATCACAGCATCAATCGTGAGCGGGTCGACTTTCCATTTCCACCAATCGCCTTTTTTGCGCCCTGCCAGATATGGGCTGGAAAGACGCTTCAGCATCAACCCTTCCGCATTCACCTCTCGTGCGGTTTCGCGGGCCTCTGCCAGCGTATCCCAAGAAGTTGCAGGTACCTGTTTGGACAGTGCAATTGGCAAATCGGTTGGCAGATTTTCAATCAAGCTTGCGAGTAAATGCCGCCGCTCTGACAAAGGTTTTTCGCGGATATCAGTGCCGTGCCATTCAAGTAGATCATAGGCTTGCAAAATTACCGGTGCTTCGATCAGCATCTTTTTGGGCACCGTTTTGCGGCCAATCCGTTTTTGCAAAACGTTGAACGACAAAGGTGCGCCGTTTTGAAAAGCGAGAACTTCACCGTCGATAACAGTACCGTCGGGAAGAAAATCGCGCAGTTGTGCAAACTCTGGAAAGCGGTCTGTCATCAACTCTTCCCCGCGCGACCACAGATGATGTGCACCGCCGCGCTTGATGAGTTGCCCGCGGATGCCGTCCCACTTTAGCTCTGCGCACCAATCACTTACGGGCCCAAGCTGATCTATGTCATCAACGCCGTGGGCCAAGTAAAACGGGTAGGGTTTGGATAAATCTGCCTCGGGGTCGTCTTGCAGAACCAGTTGGTCAAAAGTGATGCTGTCAGGTGTCCAACTGCCCATTAACTTATGGGTAAGGGCGGCTTCATCTTGGTCAGTGCATTGCGCAAGCGCGCGTGTCACCAGCTTCTGTGATACGCCAACCCGAAAACCGCCGGTCAGTAGTTTGTTGAACAAAAAGCGTTCAGTCGTGTTGAGCCGGTCCCACGCGTCCAGAATGATTTTCTTGCGGGCAGCCTCTTCTTGGGGGGCGATCGATTGTACGGTTTTGATCCAATGGGTCAGCGGCTGATCGTCGTGTTGCAGTGCTGGGGGCAGGACAAGTGCGATGGTTTCCGCCAAGTCGCCCACGATCGGGTAGCATTCCTCAAAAAGCCAAAGGGGGATGCCGGCAAGTTCTGCGGCCCATTCCCGCAGCAGGGTTGTTGTGACTGCACGTTTGGGGCGACGCCCTGAAAACAGTGCGATGCACCAGAGTTTGTCGTTGTCTGAGGCGGTCTCGAAAAACGCACGCAGGGCGGCCACTTTGCTTGTGGTTTTGGTGGTCTGGTCAAGCGTTGTGAAAAGCGTCGCGAAATCCCGCATTAGACTGCCGCACCCGCGTCGTGAATATCCCGTTGCGGGGCGTTGCTGTCATCTGCCTCATCGCCGCCGTAGTCTGTGCTGACCACATGGGCATCATAGCCTTGGTCGCGCAGCCACTTGGTGAACACGGAGGTATAGCCGTGGGTGACGAAAATGCGCTCGGCTCCTGTTTCGGCGATGGCGCTGTTCAGTTCGGTCCAATCGGCGTGATCAGATATGATGAAACCCCTTTCGGCGGCGCGGCGGCGCTTGACCCCGCGAAGGGCCATCCAGCCGCTTGCGAAGGCTTGTGATTGGGGGCCGAATTTCTTGGACCATGGGCCAAACGCCGAAGGGGGACAGATGACCAATGCGCCCGGGTATTTCTTTAGATCCGTCTCGGCTGTGACGCGCACCGTGTCGGGTAGGTGCAATCCTTGGGCACGCAGAATGTCGTTGGTGTTTTCGATTGAGGCATGGGTCAAGATCGGCCCGATTGCGGCATCAACACAGGACATCAAACGCTGCGCTTTGCCTAACGCATAGGCTCCGAGGATGGACGCCTTGCCTTCCGCGCGGTTTGCGGCCCACCACGTATTGATCTGATCGGCCACCACTTGTTGTGGTTGCCATTTAAAGATGGGCAGCCCAAATGTGCTTTCAGTAATAAAGGCATGGCAGCGCACAGGCTCAAAAGGTTCTGAAAACCCGTCATTCGTTGTCTTGTAATCCCCCGAGGCGACCCAAGCTTCGCCAGCCACTTCTACCCTGATCTGGGCAGACCCGGGTACGTGTCCAGCGGGATGAAAGCTGACCCGCGCGTCGCCAATTTGTACGGTCTCTGCGTAGTTCACTGTGTCAATCGACACATCCCCTAGCCTGTGTTGCATCACCGGAGCAGCGGGTTTGGTGGCCAGATAACTGCCCATGCCCCAGCGTGCGTGATCCGAGTGCCCATGGGTGATCAATGCGCGCTCAACACGGCCCCAAGGGTCAATGTAAAAGTCGCCCGCCGGACAGTAGATGCCCTTATCGGTAAAAGTTAGTACGTTGCTCATGGCCTAAAGTGTAGTGTGGGTTGCGCAGGGTGCAATTTGTGTATTTGTCTGTTGGCAGATTTATCTCATTCAACGCGGAGAGCCGACACATGGGCATTGCAGATTTCAAACAAAGAATGGCGTCTGGCGCGCCTTTGGCGGGCACGTTTTTGAAAACCGCAAGCCACGAGTTGGTCGAGATTTTTGCGCGCTCAGAGTTGGATTTTATCTGTCTTGATGCAGAGCATGCCCCGTTTGATCGCGCACGGATGGATGCTTGCATGGCCGTATCCCGCGCGTTTGATTTCCCAGTGTTGGTGCGTGTGGCCGACGGCAGTGCGAAAGAGATTTTACAAGCGCTTGATATGGGCGCAACGGGTATCGTTTGCCCCCATGTGGACAGTGTGCAAAAGGCGCAAGAGTTGGCGAAGAATTGTCACTTTGGCTTGGGTGGCCGCGGATTCGCCGGATCAACCCGCTGGGCAGGCTTTGCAACGCGGCCTATGCCCGAGGTATTGGCGCAGACAGATCAAACAGTGGTGATTGCCCAAATCGAAGAACCCGCCGGTGTGGAGGATATTGAAGGTATTGCTTCGGTTGAGGGCGTTGACGGTATCTTTATTGGTCCGGCGGATTTGTCTGTGGGCTACGGCTATAACCACCAAACAAGTGATGAACTTTTTGCGGCGTTTGAACGTTGCGGCGCCGCTGCCAAAGCTAACGGAAAAACCTACATGAGCTGGGTCCCCAACGGCGCCAAGGCGAAGGAGTGGTCAAAATACGGGATGAGCATGTTCTTCATCGGGTCCGAGCACAGCTGGATGCTGCGGGGCGCAAACGCAGATGCGGCGGGTGTGCACGAAATTTGAGCGGCGCTATCTGTTGGCGTCAAAGTGATCAGCGCAGGCCGCAAGGAAAGCGGTGCGCGTTGCTTCGACTTCCATCAAAACTTCATGCTCGCCCGCTGCGTATTCAATCAATGTTCCGTTAGGCCAGTTGGCCATGCGGTGATGAATGCGGGATGGGTCAACGATCTTTTCGGCGTCCCCAAGTCCGCAAATCGTCGGTACGGGTGGGCTGGGCATCTTTGATAAGGTGCGCGTTTCGCGCAGTGCCCCGTTCAGCCAAGCAAGTGTCGGGCCACCCAAAGCAATTTCGGGAATACCTGCGAGGTGGCTGCGCATATACGCGTACATCTCAGGGTCGCGGGTCAGTTTGTTCTCATCAAAGCTGTTGGCAGTCACGACAGGCTCAGCGCTGGTGCCGGGGGCAAGCATTGTGCGAAGGGGCGTGGGTTTCAGCAAGCTTGATATAACCCACGCAAGGGGGCGCAGGTGCGAGGCAAGCTCAATGCCCCACATTGGCGCAGAAAAAGCAGCCGCTTTTACATTGAGCCCGTTCATTAACGCGCGTAACCCGATGCAGCCCCCCATTGAGTGTCCGATCAAATAATAAGGTTTCGGCAGGTTCAGGTCTTCTACGGCTTTAAGGAACGCCCGAACATCGCGCTGATAGTCGGAGAATTTCTCGACGTGGCCTTTTAGCGGATCATCGATAAGGCGATCTGCAAGACCTTGGCCGCGCCAGTCAACGCTTGCCACAGCATAACCGCGCGCGGCAAATGAAACTGCGGTCAGCCCGTATTTTTCGATATACTCAGTACGCCCGGGAAACAGCAAAACTGTTCCTCGGTGGGCGCTTTCCGTGCCCCAATGGCCCACGCGAATACGCACGCCATCATCTGTGTGGGTCCAAAACGCACCGCCGCCATATGGCCCCAGAGCCAAATCATTATGGAACGGTGCGCTTTTCATGTCGTTCAGCCCAATACGGACGACAGGGCCATTGCCTTGCCCATGTCCCCGTCCACGCTCAGCTTGCCTGTCATGAAGGCAGCGGTGGGGTTCAGGGATCCGTCGAGGATGGATTTGAATGTGTCTGTATCTGCAGTCAGGGTCACATCTGCATCGTCATCGGCGGCCCGTGCGCCATCGGCGTCGATTATGATCGCGCCTTCACCTTCGATCACAAATTTCGCGATACCTGCAAAGCCGTCTCCCCCCATTTTTTCGTTCAGGGCTGCTACTGCGATTTCGATTACGTCACTCATCTTGAGGCTCCTTAAGTCAAATATTGCCCGAAAGACCGGTGATCGCAGGCAGGTTGCCAAGTTTGATCTAGCCAACGGGGGGCTGTGCGCTAAACTCAACTTCATGGGAGAGCATAGAAGACGCAACCACTTATCTGCTGTGACGTTAGGTTCATTTCTGGGCCTTCAACTCTTTGTCGCAAACATTGCAATGGCGGGGCCTGCAGCAGAAATTGTTGAGCGGCTCAAGAATGCCACACCTGACAGCTATGCCGTAATTGAACGCGAGCTGGAAAATGCGTGGTCGCGCTCAGGCTCTGCAAGCGCTGATCTGTTATTGCAGCGGGGGCGCGACGCGATGGAGGCGGGTGAGTTCAAAGTGGCAATTGGGCAACTGACTGCACTTGTTGATCATGCGCCAGAATTTGCAGAAGGCTGGAACGCGCGGGCAACTGCGTATTTCAACCTTGAAATGTATGGCCCCGCTCTTGATGACATCAGACAGGCACTTGTGCTGAACCCGAACCATTACAAAGCCATGAGCGGTTTTGGCATCATCCTTGAGCGAAGCGGCAATCTGCAGGCGGCACTGGATGCTTTTCGCAAGGCGGCCTCTATACATCCAAACCGCGAGGACATAGCAACAGCCATAGAGCGACTTGAGCGCGAAGTGGGCGGCCAGCAGGCCTGACTGCGGCAGGTTCAAAGCAACATCTGAGGGGCAGGTCACGTGGCAATTACCGCCGTTCTAGGGCCAACAAACACGGGTAAAACCCACTACGCGATTGAGCGCATGTTGGCGCATCGCACGGGTGTGATTGGGCTTCCGCTGCGTCTTTTGGCGCGCGAGGTGTATGACCGGCTGGTTAAGCTGCGCGGTCCCAATGTTGTTGCATTGATCACGGGCGAAGAACGTATTGTCCCTGATCGGGCTGCCTTTTGGGTGTGTACGGTTGAGGCGATGCCTGTGGGCATTGGCGCAGATTTTGTGGCTGTCGATGAGATACAGCTGTGCGCCGATCTGGACCGCGGGCATGTTTTCACCGATCGCTTGCTGCACGCGCGAGGCACCCGTGAAACACTCTTTATGGGCGCGGAGACAATGAAGCCGGCCATTGCCGCGTTGGTGCCAAAAGTGCAGTTTCTCAAGCGCGAGCGGTTTTCGGCGCTGACGTACACGGGCTCCAAAAAGATCAGCCGTATGCAAAATCGAAGTGCGATTGTCGGTTTTTCGGTCGATAACGTGTATGCCATTGCAGAGGTGCTGCGCCGGCAAAAAGGCGGCGCTGCTGTGGTCATGGGGGCGCTCAGCCCGCGGACGCGCAACGCGCAAGTTGAGCTTTACCAAAACGGCGATGTTGATTTTCTGGTGGCCACGGACGCCATCGGAATGGGGCTCAACCTTGATGTGAAACATGTCGCCTTTTCTAGCCTGACCAAATTTGACGGCCGCCGCATGCGCCAACTTCAGCCTAATGAGCTGGCACAAATTGCGGGACGGGCAGGGCGTTACCTTGATAATGGTACTTTTGGCGTGACTGGTGAGGCACCCGCCCTTCACGACGAGGTGGTCGAGATGATTACCGAGTCGCGTTTTCCGCCGGTGACCAAATTGCAGTGGCGTAATTCTGCGTTGCGATACGGCTCGATCAAATCGCTCCTGGCGTCATTGCAGGACAAGACCAACAATGACTGGCTGACGCGTGTGCGTGACGCGGATGATCTGGTGGCGCTGAAGGCGCTGTCTGGTGAGGCGGAAGTGGTTGCGCGTGCAAGCGACGGCCCCTCGGTCAAGCTCTTGTGGGACGTTTGCTGCATTCCTGACTTTCGCGGCATAAGTAACGCCGAACACGCCCATATGTTGTTGCAGATTTACACCTTTTTGCATCAATCGGGCAAAATACCCGCAGATTGGATGGCCAGACAGGTTAATCGCCTCGACCGAGTGGAAGGTGACATTGACACCGTGTCGAAACGTCTGGCTTACATTCGCACGTGGACGTATGTGGCCCAACGTAAAGGTTGGCTTGATGATAACGACCATTGGCGCGGGGAAACCCGTGTTGTAGAAGACCGCCTGTCAGATGCTCTGCACGAGCGTTTGACCCAAAGATTTGTGGATCGCCGCACCAGTGTTTTGTTGCGGCGGCTCAAGCAGAAGGAGGCCCTTGTGGCTGATATTAACGACACCGGTGAAGTCACCGTAGAGGGCCAGTTCGTGGGCCGTATCGAAGCATTCCGTTTCCAGCAGGACACAAGTGCTACCCCCGACGAGGCAAAGACCCTTCGCCAAGCAGCGCTCGCTGTTTTGGCCCCTGAATTCCATCTGCGCGCAGATCGTTTTTATAATGCCCCTGACACCGAGATTGATTTTACCGAACAAGGTGGATTGATGTGGGGCAGCAGTGCCGTTGGCAAGTTGGTCGCAGGAAGCGACCCGCTGAAGCCCGTCGTGAAGGCATTCGTTGATGAAGAGGCCGGTCCAGATGTGGCCGCCAAAGTCCAGCGCCGCTTGCAACACTTTATTGATCGCAAGATTGCGACGCTTTTTGAACCGCTGACTAACTTGCAGGGCGATGATGCGCTCAACGGGTTGGCGAAAGGCTTTGCGTTCCGCATGGTCGAGGCCTTGGGCGTAGTGCCCCGTGGTGAGGTCGCTGACGATGTAAAAGCGCTTGATCAAGAAGCACGTGGCGCGCTGCGCAAACACGGCATTCGCTTTGGCCAGTTCACCATCTTCATGCCACTTTTGTTGAAACCTGCACCTACGCGTTTGCGTTTGGTTCTTTGGTCTTTGGCCCAATCGCTCGATAATTTTCCTGAAGCGCCCCCCGCCGGTTTGGTTACTGTTCCGGCAGTACGCGGCCGTCCACGTGGGTATCACTCAATGGCGGGCTACCGCGCGGCGGGTGAGCGCGCGATCCGCATCGATATGCTTGAGCGTTTGGCCGACATGTTGCGCGATCAAGACACCCGCGGTGGCTTTGAGGCGACGCCGGACATGCTGTCCATAACGGGCATGACCCTTGAGCAATTCGCTGATTTGATGGCTGGTCTTGGATATAAAGCCGACAAAGGTGAACGTGTTAAGGTAAAGCAAGTTGCACCCACAGATGCAAAACCGAGCGAGACTGCTGAAACTGCGGAGGTGCCGTCTGAAGTTACGGCTGATGCTGACCCGGCAGCTGAGCAGAACGATGCGCCTGGTGATGCAGTTCAGGCGACTGATGCGCTAGCTGAGGAAACTGCGCCAGAAGCCCCAGAAATGGAAGTGTTTTATACTTTTGCTTGGGGTGGCCGTGCCGCTGCCAAACAAGGTGGTCGGGGCGGGGATCGCAATGGCGGTCAAAACCGTAACGCCAACAAAGCGCGCAAAGGCGGCAAGCCGAACGCGGGCAAAGGTGGCGATAAGCAGCGCGCTCAAAAGTTCAGCGCAAAGCCTGAAAAGAAAGCCAAAATCGATCCTGATAACCCCTTTGCCGCTGCGCTGATGGGGCTCAATAAAGGGTGAATAGACGGTGACTGCTGAGGGGCAAGTTCCAAGCCAACGCCTTGATAAATGGCTTTGGCACGCGCGTTTTTTCAAGACGCGCACATTGGCCGCTCGGGTTGTGTCGGAAGGTAAAGTACGCGTCGATGGTGCGCCTGTTTCAAAGCCGGCGCGCCAGATCAGCCGAGGCGTTACGCTGACGTTTAGCAAGGACGATCGCGTTCGTGTTATTCACGTTTTGGGCATTGGTGACAGGCGCGGCCCTGCGCCCGAGGCCCAAGCGCTTTACGATGATCAAAGTCCCGCGCCAGCGCCAGTTGACCCTGCCGCGCGTGGGGCAAATCCGCGCTTTGAGGGCGGCAAACATGGAACTGGTCGCCCGACAAAACGGGATCGGCGGCAAATGGACCGCTTTGATGGTCTTGAATGATAGCGAGTGCTGGATTAGTGAACGTGCACGCTCAGAAAACGGATTACGAATATGACTTATATCGTCACTGATAACTGTATCGCCTGCAAATACACCGACTGCGTGGAAGTCTGCCCCGTCGATTGTTTCTACGAGGGTGAGAACATGCTGGTCATTCATCCTGACGAGTGCATTGATTGCGGTGTTTGCGAGCCTGAGTGCCCCGCTGATGCGATCCGCCCTGACACGGAGCCGGATATGGAGAAATGGGTTGAGTTTAACCGCAAGTATTCCGAAAGCTGGCCTGTGATCATCACCAAAAAGGATCAGCTTCCAGACGCAGAGGCGCTGGACGGTGTGGCCAACAAGCTTGAGACGCATTTCAGTGAACAGCCGGGCGAGGGCGGTTGATTCGCCGCGCTGTTAGGTATTTATGAAGAACACACGATAGCCTCATGTTTTCATGAGGCTTTTGTGTTTTTAGCGGGTCTTTCGATAGACTCGATTTTATGATATGTCTTCATTGTGTTTATGCTCGTTTCCACTACCCATCTGATCGCTTGGACCGGAATAGCGGATCGCCATAAGGCGCTTTAACACACATATTTAGCACCCTGTCACGTCGTTGCTTTGCACCGGCATGTGCAGTGGTTTTGTCGCCTTGCTAGGCGGCTTGGAACAAAGGAACAATAAGAATGAGTAAGTCAAAAAAGCTCGACTTCAGTCCCAATCAATACGTGGTGTATCCGGCACATGGCGTTGGCAAAATCGTCAACGTGGAAGAGCAAGAAGTGGCAGGCCTGACGCTCGAGCTATTTGTTGTTGCGTTTGAGAAAGACAAAATGACCCTGCGCGTGCCGACACACAAAGCAGTTGATGTGGGCATGCGTAGCTTGTCCACGGGTGATGAAATCGCCCACGCGATGAAGATTTTGAAGGGTAAAGCAAAAGTGAAGCGCGCAATGTGGTCACGCCGTGCGCAGGAATATGAGCAAAAGATCAACTCGGGTGATCTGATTGCGATCGCCGAAGTTGTGCGCGACTTGCACCGCAACGATGACCAGCGTGAGCAAAGCTATTCAGAGCGTCAGCTTTATGAGGCAGCTCTTGAACGCCTGACCCGCGAAGTAGCCGTGGTCAGCAGCGAAGATGAGGGGCAAGCAGGTTCAAAAATCGAAGACGTATTGAACAGCCGCGCACCGGCTGCTGCGTAGATGTGACCTGCTAAATGAGGTTAGCTTGCGAGTACGATTAATAGGCTAATTTCTGTAAGTTGTTGAGTGGCACCCAGGACATCTCCTGTGGTGCCATTTATTTTGCGCATTGCAATCAAGGCCACAGCGCAAGTCACCAGACCAGCAGCGATCATCATCATGATTGGGCTCGGTGCAAAGACTATGGTCACAACCATTCCGATCAGGGCGGCGGCACCCACATGGATAGGCTCAGGCTTTCCAACGGACGCGGCCAGCCCACTGGGGCGTGCGTTTGGCAGCGCATACATCAATGCAACCATGCCAACGCGGGACAAAGCCGCGGTCGCTACCAAGAAAAGTGGGCCAAAGGCGGTAAGAGCAAGCCAAAGTGCCGCGCATCGCAATCCTGCGCTCATGATTAACGCGAGGGTGCCGTAGCTGCCGATCTGGCTATCTTTCATGATCTCAAGGCGTCGCTCAATAGTGTAGCCGCCCCAAAATCCGTCTGCGCAATCAGCCAGCCCATCTTCGTGAAGTGCGCCGGTCAAGATCATGCCGGCGGCAAGAATAAGCCCTGCGACCAACGGCACAGGCACGCCAAGCCATATCAGCATGGCCGCCAGAGTTGCCTGCAGACCACCGATGACCAGCCCCACAATGGGATATGACCATGTTGCAAAAGCCGCGCGCGCCATAGCGTGATCCGCATCAACGCGTACCGGCAGGCGCGATAGCAATCCGACCGCTGCGAGGATATCGCGCAAATCAAACAGATCAGGTCGGTTTCGTTCGTTGCCCTTCATGCTGGGATGGGTAAACAAGGGCACAACAAACTGCAATGAGGCCTGATGATGACTGTAACTTTTAATACCCTTGATGAGTTCCGTGCCCTTTTGAAAACGGCGCCCCATGCAGATCAAAAAGCCCTGTCGGAAGCTGCTGATCGTAATGGTCAATTGACCAAGCCCCCGGGCGCGCTTGGCCGACTTGAGGATATAGCGCTTTGGTATGCCAGCTGGCGCGGTGAGGCTGCCCCGCAAATCAGTGCTCCGCAGGTTATCATTTTTGCGGGTAACCACGGCGTAACAGCACAAGGCGTATCCGCGTTTCCGGCTGAAGTAACCGCGCAGATGGTCATGAATTTTGAGCACGGTGGTGCCGCCATCAATCAGTTGGCCAAAACTTTTGGCGCTGCGTTGAATGTACACGCGCTTGACCTTGATCGCCCCACGGCTGATTTCACCGAAGGCCCAGCTATGACTGCGGCCGAGGTCGTGACAGCGCTACAAACAGGTTGGAACGCCGTTGACGCAAACGCTGACGTGTTGGTGACTGGTGAAATGGGCATCGGCAACACAACGTCTGCTGCGGCCATTGGCGCGGCTCTTTTGGGCGGTGCTGCCGCTGATTGGACAGGACGTGGTACCGGTGTTGACGATGCGGGTCTCGCTAACAAAACCCGCGTTGTAGAACAGGGGCTTGCGGCAAACGCGGGGCGTGACGGGCTTGAGGTTCTGCGCACATTGGGTGGGCGTGAATTGGCAGCGATGGTCGGTGCAATTGCGCGGGCGCGGTTTGAACAGATACCGGTCATCTTGGATGGCTTTATCTGCTGTGCTGCTGCGGCGTGTTTGGAAAAGGAAAAGGCAGGCGCACTTGATCACTGCGTAGCTGGCCACCTGAGTGCCGAAGGTGCCCATGAAAAACTGTTAGCAGGCATTGGCAAAGAACCACTTTTGTCCCTTGGTCTTCGCCTTGGCGAAGGCTCTGGTGCAGCTTTGGCCTTGGGCGTTCTTAAGGCCGCTTTGGCGTGCCACTCTGGCATGGCGACTTTTGCCGAAGCGGGTGTCTCAGACGCGTAAAGCTACTCAGTGGTATCTTTGGCCGTGTGCTCTTTGAGGGGGCGCGCGGCTTCAAGACTTTCAAGGATTGCTGTCTCAAAATCTTTGTTGAGGGCGCGAGATTTCTCGATGTAGGCCGTGTTCTTCTGCACTGGTTGGCTGGGATCCCACAACTCGGCCAATTCTCGTAATGCGGCACGGTCAAGTTTGTAGAACGTCTTTTGCGCCTCGGCGGCCTCAAATTCGGTCAGTCCCATGTTTTCCAGTGCGTAGCGGCCTGCACGAAGCGAGCTGTCAAACATCTCACGAACGATGTCGTTGGCACCCGCTTGATAAAGCGCATACACATGAACGCGGTCGTAGGCCCGCGCGATGATGTGCAAATCAGGGCGCTCTTTGCGGGCGTATCTGACAAGCTTTACTGCGGCGTCTTTGTCATCAAGCACCACAACCAAAATCTTGGCGTGCTGCAGCCCCGCTGCGTGTAGTGTTTCAGGGCGGGTTGGGTCACCGAAAAAGCCTTTGAATCCAAAGGTACGCATTAGTTGGATTGTTTGCAGATCGTTATCCAGTACGACAGTTTTGAAACCAGCCATCTGCACAAGACGGTTGATCACTTGTCCAAAACGCCCGATCCCAGCGATCAGGATATGCCCTTGTTCCTCATCGATGTCGTCGGGGTTTTGGGTGTCTTTGCTTGCATCCATAAGATGCTGAAAACGGTCATACGCAATAAAGAGCAGCGGTGTGATCAGCATCGATAGGGCCACGACAAACAACAGCTTATCTGCCAGTTGCGTTTGCAGGACGTGTGTCTGAAGCGCAAAGCTGATCAGGACAAACCCGAATTCACCCGCCTGTGCTAACCCAAGTGTAAACAGCCATCGGTCGCGGCCTTCGACGTGAAAAATGATCGATAGCCCGTAAAGAACAGCCGCCTTTATCACCATCACCGCTAAGGTCAGTCCAATCAGACTGAAGGGGGATTTGTAGAAAGTCGCAAAATCAATACTGGCACCGACAGTGATGAAAAACAGCCCAAGCAGCAGGCCTTTGAACGGCTCCAGATCGCTTTCCAGTTCATGGCGAAACTCGGAGTTGGCCAGCACGACACCTGCAAGAAAAGCGCCCAAAGCGGGTGACAGGCCAACAAGGCTCATCAAAACGGCCGTACCTACAACAAGCAAAAGCGCCAGCGCCGTGTACATCTCACGAAGGTGCGCGTGATGGATATAGCGAAACACCGGACGAACAAGGTACACACCGATCAAAATGACCAAGCCAACGGCGGCTATAGTGACCAAAGTAACGCCCCATCCTGGCAAGCCATCGACTAGCGACATGGAGTGATGGACGTCTTCTTCGGGCTTCATCCGGATTGAGCCATCTGGCCCAAGGGATGGGACAAATTGCAGGGCAAGTAGTGGCAAAAACGCCAACATCGGGATGACGGCGATGTCTTGGGTCAACAAAACCGAAAAGATGTTTCGCCCGCCGCCTGTTTGGGTCAATCCCTTTTCTGAAAGCGTCTGTAGGACGATCGCAGTCGACGAGAGTGAGAAGATTAGTCCGATTGCCAACGCAGTATTTACGGGCTGGCCCAAAATCATTGCGCCCCCCATGATCAACAGCGTCGTCACACCAATTTGCAGACCGCCGAGGCCGATCAGCCTGTCACGCATATCCCAAAGGGCGCGCGGCTCAAGCTCGAGCCCGATCAGGAACAACATCATGACGATGCCGAACTCTGCAAAATGCTGAAGTTCTTTGGTCTCGGCGCCAACAAGCCCAAGCAATGGGCCAATGACAATACCCGCCCCGAGGTACCCCAGAACAGAACCAAGACCCAATCGGGCGGCTAGGGGGACAGCAATCACTGCGGCTGCAAGATAAATGCTGGCTTGAAATAAAATGCTGTCCATGTCGCCTCTTAGCCGGAAGGTATTTCCAGTTTAACCTGTCTGCCGGACTTTGAATACCGCAGATCAGAGCGGCCAATTGCCGTCACGCGTCCACCGTCCAAACGGTCGCCGACAGTGACTTTGCGGTAGCGGCCGTTTTTCAGACGGACCAATGCATTGCGCGCATTTGGTTTGCCGGAGACGCCGATCAGGTTGATCCGGTTGAAGCGGATTGCATTGCGTAGCGTCGCGTTGCGCGCCACGGTTGAATTTACCGCACCATTTGGGCGCTGTGTGACGGGGGCTGTTGCTGCGGCTTGGGGTGTTTGGGGCACCAAAGCAGCTGTCTGCGTTGTTTCCAAATCGCGCGGGCGCAGGTTGGGCTTTGGTGATACGCGGACCGCTTGTGCAGTGCCTTGGGGGATTTGCGCCGCAGCGGTCGCCAGCGCAGCTTCCACGGCTGTGTCGACTTGCGCCTGATCAAGCGGCACGAGCGATGGGTTGTTTGGGCGCGCCGCAACTACGGGTGTTGGCGCCAGATCAGCGGGGCGCAATTTTGGACGCAGGGCGGCAAGTTCAGCACGTGAATACCCGCCCAGTGTTTCACGTTCATTCGCGTCTGATAACGAATTTGGCCGTAGCCGTGGCCTGAACGCTGCAAGCGGGTTTTCGGTCTTTGCGACCTCTGGCGATGGCTCCGGGACGACAACTTCGCGCACTGGTGGGACCACGGGCGGTTTGCCTGTAAAAACAGTAATGCCATCGGGCGTTGCGGCACCGTTTGCGGTTGGTTTCACCAGACCATTTTCGTCAAAATCAAATGTTTGCCCTGCCGCTGCCGGACTGCCGATACGCGGCACCGGTGCGTCTTGACGCAGCAACCGCTCTGACGGCAGTGCGACCGCGTCTGAGAAATTGATAAGCGGGTCGAGCGACGCAAAGTAAGTTGCCTCAAGGTCCGGGGCAGGCAAAAGAGCCGCCGGCTCTACGCCGCGCTGCCAGATGCCTGAACGCTCAAACAATGTCTGCGCGTTGTTGATGGTCATGGTTTCTACGGGTGCAGGTAACACCCGGCGCAGGCTCAACCTGTCTGGATCAAGCGGTTCAATGGGTAAGGTGGCGATGCCTTCGAAATCTTCGCTTGCCGCATCGTCGATTTCATCGGCGGTCGGGAAAGCGGAGAATGGTCCGGGCAGTAGGCCGTTTTCATCACGCTGCGGGCGCTGCTCATCAGGAGCGGGGATACTGTCGGCTGGTGCCGCGATCTCTGTCGCGCTTTGCTTGTCGCCGAACAGCCAAGACACTGCTGGGTTTTCAGAATTTCCCCAAATGAGCGCCGCCGCAAACAAAGCGGCCAATAGAACACCTGTGAGGATCAGCCCCAGAAAGCGTGGTTTGCGGGGCGTGTCTGCTGTTTGACGGGCGCCAAAAACGGTAAGTGCTTCGGCTTCGGGTAGGTCTGTTGTTTCGGCTAGGGGCTGCGTTGAGGTGGCAAGGCTTCTCTTTTGCGGCACCGGGGTTTCAGCTTGGCTTAGCGGCGGTGTTGCGCCCCCGGGGGCTGCCTTCGTTGCTGCGCCCAAAGCAGGCGCGGCCCCAAGTTGATCTGTTGGGACAGTCCGGCGGGTGGAGAATGTTACGGGCGCATTTGATGTGACCTCGTCAGGCTTCTCAGTGGGTTCAAGCGCTGGCACCGGCTCGCTTTGCGGCGCGTCTTCCCAGTGTCCGACGTTTTTGGCCAGACCGGTTTCCCGGTCAATGCGTTGTTGCGCATCCAGTAGATTGGCGGCGGCTTTCGCGGTGCCAAAATAGGGTTCTCTGCTAAGGTCTGCTGTCCCGAAGTTGCCGGTTTCTGGTAGCCCCACAAAGCAAATGGGGTTCAGCCCGTATTGGGTTGCAAAAGCCTCTGCCTCAGTCAGGGTTTCCACAGCGACGGTGGCGATGTTGGTGGTGGTACCGGTTGTGGTCCAATCATACCGCAACTCGTTAACGGGATAGGGGGTTTGCCCTTCCAAAGCCTGTGCGCAGGCAGTTTGCCCGTCACTGATTTTTTCAGGAACCGCAGCTATTTCAAGAAAACGAATTTGATCGTTGGGGATAATGAGTTTGCTGCGCATCGGAGCGCCTAAGATATCTTCGGCGCGCAGGCGCAACGCCTCAAGCGATCCGGTCAGGTCAGGGTCATCAAGCGGAACTTGGCCGATGCTGCGCCAACCGTCATTGGCCTTCAGCAGGGCCGTTATTCCGTCAACGCTCAGCGAGATGGCAGCATTTGGAAACATACGTAACGAAGCCTTTTAAACAGGGTACGCCACAGATTTACCGTGTCTGCCCCCCAAGGGAAAGGAAAAGCCAAGCATTAGGCGGCAGTTTGCGTCATACTTGGTAAAGTAATTGGTCGCTTTGGTGAAAACGAGGTTGGTGATGAGACGAGTAATAGATGTTTGCGCCGCGTTGGCGCTTTGTGCGTTTGGGTTGGCAGCGTCTGCATCCGCGCAACAGATGACGGGCGCGGATGGTCAAAGAACAATCACAGTCAGCGGGCAGGGGTACGTTAATGCTGTGCCTGACATGGCAGAGATCAGCGTGGGCGTGTCAGGACAGGCGATAAACGCGCGCGATGCATTCGGTACTGTGAACAGCACCATGCAAGCGGTATTGGGGCGCCTTGCCGATTTGGGGATTGAGCCGCGTGATATTCAAACCCGTGATTAACGTGTGCAGCCTGAGTACGCCCGTGAGCCGTCTGCCACGCGCGAGATCATCGGCTATACGGCGCGCAATACTGCTGTGGTGCGCGTCAGAAATACTGGTCTTCTTGGAGACGTCATTGATGCAGCCATTGGGGCGGAGGCGAACGAGTTTTTCGGCATTCAATTTTTACTTCAGGACCCAGAGTCACTTGAAGGCCAAGCGCGGGTTGAGGCGGTCATGCAGGCCCGTTCTAAAGCCCGCGTTTATGCCGAAGCTGCGGGTGTGACATTGGGTGCCGTGCTGTCGATCCGCGAGGGCGGCACGTCTGCGCAAAGATCAAACCAATTTGCACTTGCGCGCAGTACCGAAGCAATTGCCACGGGTGAGGTTGGGGTATCGGCGGGCGTAACGGTGGTCTACGCAATCGAGTAGGTCGCTCGCTCGGTATGAGATGAAGGACATAAAAAGGCCCCCGCCAGCGATGTGCCAGCGGAGGCTTTAGATGGTTTGGACTATGATTAAGCGCTGGCTTTGCTCAAGGCCTGATCCAGATCGGCGATCAGGTCATTCACATCTTCAAGGCCGATTGATACGCGCACCACATTTGGCCCTGCGCCAGCGGCCTCTTGCTGTTCAGCAGTAAGCTGGCGGTGGGTTGTACTGGCTGAGTGGATGATCAAGCTGCGTGTGTCGCCAAGGTTGGCCACGTGGCTGAAAATCTCAAGACTGTCGACCAGCTTAACGCAGGCCTCATAGCCGCCCTTGACCGCAAAAGTGAACAGCGCGCTGGCACCCTTGGGGCAAATCTTTGACACAAGATGGTTGTAGGGTGATGACTTCAGACCGGCGTATGTGACGTAGTCGACGCGGTCATCTGCCTCAAGCCATTGCGCGATTTTCTCCGCGTTGGCTACGTGACGGTCCATACGAAGCGAGAGAGTCTCTGTGCCCATCAACGTGTAGTGCGCGGCTTGGGGGTTCATGGTCATGCCAAGGTCGCGCAAACCAATTGCGATACCGTGGAAAGTGAATGCCATTGGGCCGAAGGTGTCGGCGAAAACTGTGCCGTGATATGCGGGTTCTGGCTGGCTGAGTGACGGGAATTTGTCATTCGCTTTCCAGTCAAACTTGCCGCTATCCACAACGCAGCCGCCTGTGACCGAGCCATTACCCGTGAGGTATTTTGTAGTCGAGTGCACTACCAACGTCGCGCCATGCTCAATCGGGCGGCACAGGTAGGGGGTCGCAGTTGTGTTGTCCACAATCAACGGAATACCGGCTGCATCTGACACTGCCGAGATGGCATCGAGGTCTGTGATGTGACCACCTGGGTTGGCGACAGCCTCGCAGAAAACGGCACGTGTGTCATCGTCGATGGCGGCTGCTACGGCTTTGGGGTCGTCAAAGTCAACAAACTTGGCGGACCAGCCAAAGCGTTTGATTGTCTGGCTGAACTGGGTGACCGTGCCGCCGTAGAGGCGCGTTGATACGACAACATTGCGCCCCGGCTGCATGATCGGGAACAACGCCATGATTTGTGCTGCGTGACCAGACGAGCAGCACACCGCGCCAACGCCGCCTTCCAGCGTCGCGATGCGTTCTTGTAGTACTGCGACTGTCGGGTTTGTCAGTCGCGAGTAGATGTATCCCACTTCTTCAAGGTTGAAGAGTTTCGCGGCGTGATCTGCGTCGCGGAAAACATATGCAGTGCTTTGGTAGATTGGGGTATTGCGCGCACCTGTGGCCGGATCAGGGCGGGCGCCTGCGTGGATTTGCAGGGTATCAAAGCCGTAGGTCGTGTCAGTCATGGGGTCGTCCCTTTCTCTTTACGTTGGGCCAATAGCTACGCTACGAAGGCGACAGGCTCAACAGGAGGACGCTATGCTGCACCCATTTCATTTGGCCATAAATGTGCATGATCTTGATGAGGCGCGTTCGTTTTACGGCGGTGTACTTGGCTGTACCGAAGGGCGCTCAACACAGACATGGGTCGATTATGACTTCTTTGGCCATCAGCTTAGCCTGCATCTTGGGCCAATTTTGACAACGGAAAATACTGGGCACGTCGGCGAACACCTTGTTCCGATGCCCCACTTTGGTCTGGCGCTGCCTCTGACTGACTGGACCGCACTTGCGGGACGCCTTGAGGAGGTCGCGACCGATTTTGTGTTGTCGCCTCAGGTTCGTTTTCAAGGGGAACCTGGCGAGCAGTGGACGATGTTTTTCCGTGACCCAAGCGGCAATCCGATTGAGGTAAAAGGCTTTCCTGAAATGAGCGGCGTTTTTGACAGCTAAGCAGGCTTACGAGGGTTTCGGACAGGTCCGCGTATAGTAGTGCAGCCAAGGTCCCGCGGTCTCCAACGTTGTGTTGTAAAGACCCAAGACCGGTGTTGTATCAATTTCACGGGTGACCAATTGGTAACATTCAAAAAATTTAGGTTCGTCCAGAAGCTCAAAATCCATTCGGAACACGGGGGTTTGTGCGGTGAAGCCAGTTGCAGGGCCAAAAACAATGATGTCGGGCGCGCGGCGCAAAACATATTGAGCATCGCCTTTTGCGTGCCCTGGAATTTCTTGGGCAAACCCAAGGGGCGGGCCAACGGGATGTTTGGCGATATGCGCGTCATTTAGGCCAAGTGTATCGATAAAGGTATGGTGTGCTGCGACAAACGGTGTGGCGCCAGCGGTAGCCACAGCAATTGTAAGTGGCTCGGGGTAAGTGTCGACTAAATGCTTTCCCATGATGGCGCCGAAAACAGCGGCATTATCTGCGTGAAGCCGCTCAAGCATAGTCGCGGTTAAGGCGCTTGCTGCAATCAACGCCACCGCCGTAGCCGTGCGCATCATTGGCGTCATCATTGCCATGATCGAGACGGCGATGATGACCAAGAGCGGCGTGAGGGGCACGAAGAACCGCGCGTTTGGCATATGATCACCACCTGCCCACGTGATGTAGCAAAGCGAAATTAGGGCCACGAGAGATGCCGCCAAAAAAGCGCGCTTTGCTTTGAGGTTGTCAGTTGAACGCAGCAAAATTGCGCCGACCGGTAGCAAAAATAACGTGGGCAGCAGAGGCAGGCTTTCGCGCAAATATTCCAACCCAAGCATCAAACGCGTGCCTGTAGAAACGCCGACTTTGGCGTAGAACGTTAGGGGGAGGAGTTCGCCGTAAATTGCGTGCCGCACAACAATATGCCCGCATAGGATCAGCGCTGATACGCTGCCGATTGCGACAAAGTGAACAATCCGTCTGCGAACAGGCAAATTTGCAAATGCCAGCAAGGCCAACCCCATCGCAAAATTGCCGATCAATGCATCCGGACGTGCGAGATAGGCGGCGGCAAACAGCCCCGAGGCTGCCAGTGATAGCGGCAGGCTGTCATCGCCTTGCAATATTCGGAACGCCAAAACGTAGGCGCCCGCGGCAAGTGCCGCCACAAGCACCGGCTCTAATCCGCCAAAAACCCACGTGATAACTGGCGCGCTTATCACGGCGCACATCGCGGCTACTTTTGAACCCATTGGCATGGCAAAGCTTTGCGCCAATCGCCAAGCGATCACAACAAGGCCCAAAAAAGTTGTGGCGTTAATAAGTTGTGCGGCCAACATAGGTCCGATACCGGCCATGATGAGCGGCGTCACCAACAAGATGTGCAACAGGTTGGTGTATCCTTCGGCGTATTCGCCCAAGTTCCAGACCAGTTGGCCGTGCTCTGCCAAGTTGCGTGCATACCTTAGTGAGATCAGCACGTCGTCGTGAAAAAAGCTACGTATTTTCCAAAGCAAAATCCCAAAGATGGTGAGCAGGGCGATAACTGCGGTCGTTGAAAAAGTAATGCTGAAACCACGGACCGTTATGATTGCCGTGTCGCTGGGATCTGCGGTTGGGTGTTGCGTTTCAGACGCGCTCATCGCATCCAGAACCCTTCACGTTTGAGCGTGTTGCGGATGGCTTGCTCGCGGCGGGGCAGGTCATTTTGGTCAAATAAGGCGCGGGCTTTTGGGCCGCGTCCTTGGTAAATCATGCGCAACATTGGCTCGTACTCTTTAAGGACTTTTTTAATTTTGTTGGGGGCTGTGACCGTCTCAAGCGTTTCAACGACATGGTCGCTCTCACGTGTATAGAGCAGCGGAAACAGCCGGTAATGACAACTTGTCTTCCCGTCGAGAAACTCCGTTGGCAATGCGTCGCGTTTGCCGCCAAGACTGTGGATCACAAGGGGCAGGGCGACCTGATCAAGCCATGGGTCGAGTTCTTGCAAAACCAGCTCGTCGGGACGGTCATCGCGGATGGCTAGGGCATACTCTAAAAACCGTTCGCCGAAGATTTTAGGGCAGCTATAATAGAAAAAGCCCGCGTTGAAATAAAGATGCCGCCGCCAGAACTCTGCCGGCTCATTCAGATCAAGGCTGCTTTCGTAATCAAGCCCGAACTTGTCATACAGGGATTTCCAAGTGGCCGCATAGCCTGGCCAGTACAGGTCTTCTTTTGGCCAAGTGCCTGTGACGCGGGTTGATGCAGACGGCACGTCGAAATCAAATGGCACATCGGTCAGCTCATCTGTGATCAATGTGTCAGTGTCGAAAAAGACAAAGGGCTCGCCAGCAGGCAAAATGCCAAGTGCCTCAATTTTGTT
The DNA here is from genome assembly GCF_047114695.1 of Nereida ignava. Classification (GTDB taxonomy): domain Bacteria; phylum Pseudomonadota; class Alphaproteobacteria; order Rhodobacterales; family Rhodobacteraceae; genus Nereida; species Nereida ignava. The sequence goes on along the minus strand of NZ_CP112885.1, from coordinate 756,536 downwards.
TCCGTAGGGATAAGCCTGTCCAAAATGCTTGTTCTCAAATGGAATGATTTCTGCGCCGAGCCTCATCAGGAGGGTCCTGACCTCAGGTGAGTTGATGGTGGGGTCTTTGCGCCACAATTCCCCTGCTTGGGGTTCTGCCACAATCAATCGTCCGGAAAACTTTGGGCTTTTTGCGCGCAATGAGGCCGCGAAAACAATGGCTTCGTACATCAGTCGTCCATTTTGACCGACGATCAAAATGTTGAAATCAGCGCGAGGCTGTTGGTGATGTGTACGTGGCGCCATGTATGCTGATCTTTGTCAGGTTTGCTCGGCGGGACGATATTGAGGTTTTATCAAAATGTCATTGAGAAATATCGATTGATATTAATGGCCGGTTAAGACGACTAGGGGACACACCAAGAGTGCCGCAATCTGCACATCCAATCGCGGCTTAAATAGCTGTAAATTTCTGGATTTAAGTGGTGGGCGACCCTGGAATCGAACCAGGCGTGCGTCTCCGCGAGGGAGTTACAGTCCCCTGCCACACCTTGCGGCCTGTCGCCCACTGGTGGGTCGGATACCGTGGCACATCTGGGGCGTCAATAATGAAAATTCGGGTTTGCCGCGGTTTATTTCACTTTATCAGTTTTTATGAAGAAAAGATGCTCACTGGTTTTTTCTGAGCCAAGGGATTAGGTGGCTGGTAACCAAAGATTGGATGGATTGAGATGAAAAAGCCGAAGTGGGTCGTCAAAAAAGAACAAGACAAACGCGCCGCTGCGAATGAGACTGTGTGGCTCTTTGGCCTGCACGCTGTGCGCGATGCGCTGATGAACCCCGAGCGGCAGAAACTGCGTTTGATTGTGACGCGTAATGCTGCGGATCGGTTGGGTGAGGCCATGGCCCACTTTGAAGGTGAGCCGGAGATGTGCGATGCGCGTAAATTCACAGCGCCTCTTGATCCGCAATCCGTCCACCAAGGTGCTGCTTTGGAAGTGAAGCCGCTGAACTGGGGAAAGCTGGATGAGGTGGTTATTGGCGGTGATCCGGATGCAGGTGCGCTGCGTGTGGTTCTTTTGGACCGCGTAACGGACCCCCATAACGTTGGTGCAATTTTGCGATCAGCCGAGGTTTTTGGCGCACGTGCTGTGATTGGAACCCACCGTGGATCTGCGCCTGAAACTGGTGCGTTGGCAAAAACCGCAAGTGGCGCGCTTGAACGGCAGCCTTATCTGCGGGTGCGCAATCTGGCCGAAACAATCGAAGCGATGCAGTCGATGGGTTATCTTGTGCTTGGTCTTGATGGCGAAGCAGAGATGAGCATTGAGCAGGCTTTAGAAGGCAAGCGGACGCAGCCCGTTGCGTTGGTGATGGGCGCAGAGGGGCCTGGTCTGCGCGAAAAGACCAAAGAAACGGTGGATCAGTTGGTGAAAATTGATTTTGCGGGCGCGTTTGGCTCGCTCAACGTGTCAAATGCTGCTGCGGTGGCGCTTTACGCGGCACGCGGGTAGCGCATTGGCCGCGCAGAAACTTGCTACGTGTTGTTATTGCGGCACCCGTGCGGCGCTGGTGCTGCGCGGTGATGTGCGCCACGAGTTGTCATGCGTAAGTTGTGGCGCGCCTTTGCATGACCTTAAATTGATGCCGGTCAGCGCCCCTGCAGCCCGTCCTGTTGAGACCACCGTTAAAAAACCTGCGGGGCCTGCCCAAAAGGCAAAGCGGAGCAAAGAGCAGAAAGTGTTCAAACCCAAAAAGGGCAAGCGGCGTAAATTTGGCGTGAAGCTTGGACGCAAGCTCAGCGTATCTCGACTCGTCTCAAAAGTATGGGACGAGATTGAAGATGTCGTTGAGGACATCTTTGACTGAGCGCTGTAACACAGTCTGACATTACCGTGTGGGGGCTGGTGTAAGTGACTGGCGGCGCGCATCCTTGGGCCAAATAGTAGTTGGTAAAGGAAACCCCATGAACTCATATATTTTAAACCGTCGCGCGATTTTGTCTGCAGCTTTTGCAGCCCCTGTTTTGCCGTTGCTTGCAGGAATTGCACATGCAGCCAAGCCCGCTGTTTTCACAGACGGAGGCGTAGCCATTCGCGGTTACGATCCCGTTGCATATTTCACTCAAAGCGCTCCTGTTGCGGGCGATGCTGCCTATAGCGCGGCGTATAACGGCGCTACTTGGCTGTTTGCGAGCGCAGAAAATCAAGCCATGTTTGAGGCGCAACCAGAAGCCTTTGCGCCCCAATACGGCGGCTATTGTGCTTATGCGGTCTCCAAAGGTGGGACAGCGACTACATCACCTGATGCGTGGACCATCGTGGAGGATAAGCTTTACCTGAACTTCAACAAAGTTGTGCGCGGCATTTGGTCGAACGACATCCCTGGTAACATTGCCAAGGCCGATGCGAACTGGCCAAGCGTTTTGGCGTGACAGAGGGCTTAATCCTCTGTTCACGTTTTTGCGACAGGCTCTGATTTTCTAGAGCGCAGCGCTTATGTGCTGTAGTGGGCAGGGGATGGAACACACCCTGCCCATGTTTACTGTCCCTCGTTCCGCACCTTGCGCCCTTGATTATTTGACCTTGGGCGCATTTTCTTTTGCGCGGTGTGGCCAGATATATCTTGTGATGAGAATACAAAATATGCCCGCCGTGATGTAAAGCGCCACGCTTAGTGCCGCGTCTCTACACTGTGATCCGGGGCAACGGTTTATCGCATCTAGAAACGCGATGATCGCCAAAACAAACGCGGTAAACGCAAAAGCGGCGCCAAGGAAGGCGGTCATTTTGCGAAAGCCGTTCACGTATTTGAGGGGCGGTTTGCTTTTTCGGTCAGGCCTGATTGTCCTTGCCGGCGTGCTAACTCACCCAAAACGTCGCCAAGCGGCACATCGCGCGACGCCAACATCACAAGCAAATGGTATAGGACATCGGCAGCTTCACCAGTAAGGCCCTGCTTGTCATTCTTCACGGCCTCGATGATCGCCTCAACGGCCTCTTCGCCAAACTTTTCAGCGCATTTTTCGGGACCTTTTGAAAGCAGTTTTGCGGTCCATGAGCTATCAGGATCTGCCGTCTTGCGGGCTTCGATGATGTCGTAAAGATCTTCTAAAGTCATGAGAGCCTCATCGGGATGCCAGCGGCGGACATGTGGGCTTTTGCTTCGGCGATTGTGTATGTGCCAAAGTGGAAAATTGAGGCTGCCAGAACGGCGGAAGCCCCGCCTTCCGTGACGCCCTCTACCAAGTGATCCAAGGTGCCCACACCACCTGATGCAATTACAGGTACGTTCACCGCGTCAGAAATTGCGCGGGTCAGGGGCAGGTTAAAGCCTTGTTTTGTGCCATCGCGGTCCATTGAGGTCAGCAGGATTTCCCCTGCACCTTTTGCAACAACCGTTTTTGCAAATTCCACCGCATCAATGCCCGTTCCTTTGCGCCCGCCGTGAGTGAATATTTCCCACTTTCCGGGGCTGACGGTTTTTGCATCAATCGCCACGACGATGCACTGGCTCCCGAAACGGTTGGCGGCTTCGGACACCACATCGGGGTCTGCAACGGCCGCTGAGTTGAAGCTGACTTTATCAGCACCTGCAAGCAGCAGTTTACGCACGTCATGATGGGTGCGCACACCGCCACCAACGGTCAGCGGCATAAAGCAATGTTCAGCGGTGCGGCGGGCCAAATCATAAAGCGTGCCGCGGTTTTCATGGGTGGCTTTGATGTCAAGAAAACACAACTCATCTGCGCCAGCAGCATCATAGGCTTTGGCTTGTTCCACAGGATCGCCTGCATCAATCAGATCGACGAAGTTGACACCTTTGACCGTGCGGCCCTCGGCAACGTCAAGGCAGGGGATGATGCGGGTTTTTAACATATGATGTGTCTACTGGGTTGGGGCGTGAAACAGAAGTTATGATTTGAGCGCTGCAAGGGCCGCAGAAAGATCAATCGCGCCATCATAAAGCGCACGGCCTGAAATAGCGCCCGAGATGACACCAGTGTCCTTCAATGCGGTCAGATCTGCCATGGATGATACACCACCAGATGCGATGACTGGAATGTCTACGGCGCGGGCCAATGCGGCGGTTGCGTCGATGTTGGGACCTTTCATGGCACCGTCGCGCATGATGTCTGTGTAGATGATCGCGGCGATACCTGCGTCTTCGAACTTTTTGGCCAGATCAACCACTTGGATATCTGTTTCCTCAGCCCATCCGCGCGTGGCCACAAAGCCGTTGCGCGCATCAAGTCCCACGGCCACTTTGCCAGGAAATGCACGTGCAGCCTGCCGAACAAGATCGGGGTTTTCTACGGCAACTGTGCCCAGAATTACCCGCGCAAGCCCTTTGTCGAGCCAGCGTTCAATGGTGGCCATGTCGCGGATACCGCCACCCAACTGGGCAGGCACGTTTGTCTGGCTCAAGATTGCCTCAACGGGGGCGGCGTTTACTGGTTCCCCCTCGAAAGCGCCGTTCAAATCAACCAGGTGCAGCCATTCGCACCCCGCATCAACAAACGAAAGCGCTTGCGCAGCAGGATTGTCATTAAAAACCGTCGTTTGCTCCATGTCGCCGCGCACAAGGCGAACGGCTTGGCCATCTTTAAGGTCGATTGCAGGATAGAGGATCATGAGGCATCTCTTTGTTAAACGGTGTTGGCGCGGTTATAGGCATTCGGCCCCGCAACGCAACGTCAGCCTTGTCCGCGCGCGCATCGCGGTTGCAGGATATCTTAACTTAGGGAGGAACTTGGTATGAAAAAGGTGATTGGCGCCGCTGTTGCGTTGGTGATGGGGGCAGGCTTTTCCGCGGCGGACCCTGTGTTGGGGACGTGGAAAACAGAAGTGGACGATGGCAACTACGCCCACGTTGAAATGAGTACCTGCGGCGACAAGATTTGTGGTGTGATCGCACAGGCATTTAACGCGCAGGGTCCGTGGGCATCCGATAACCAAGGCAAAAAGCTTGTCTGGGACATGGTTGCGCGCGGCGGCGGGTCTTACAAGTCTGGCAAAATCTGGCAGCCATCCACAGATAAGGTCTTTAACTCGAAAATGTCACTGTCTGGCGATGTTTTGAACGTCTCAGGCTGCGTTGCGATTATTTGCAAAAAGCAGGTCTGGACACGCGTAAACTAAAATTGGTCACCCGATCTGAAACGCCAAAGCCCAAAGGTTGATCCAAACCTTTGGGCTTTGCTACTTTCAGCAACTGGGTTTTTTGATGCGGCTTACGGGGCCAAGGCTAAGGGGCCCACGTCAAAAAGTTACCGATCATGCGCAGACCCGCGCTTTGTGATTTCTCGGGATGAAATTGGACGCCAATACGGTTTTGCGTACCCACAACGGCTGTTACATCGCCGCCATATTCCACATGGGCCAGCCGTTCGCCCATGGTGTGCATTTCCATTTGGTAGCTGTGCACAAAATAGGCATGGTCGCCGTTTGTGACACCATCCAAAACGGGGTGGGGGGCATCGATGATTAACTCGTTCCACCCCATGTGCGGGATCTTAAGGTTAGGATCTGTTGGAGCGATGCGTTTCACATCGCCATTGATCCAACCAAAGCCGTCAACTTCTTCGTATTCAAAGCCGCGGTTCGCCATCAGTTGCATGCCGACGCAAATGCCCATAAACGGGCGACCTTTTTGTGTGACAGCCTCGTTGAGCGCCTCAAATAAATCAGAGCGTTCAAAAAGCTGGCTGCGACAAGCGGGAAAAGCGCCGTCACCAGGAAGGACAATGCGGTCTGCGCTGGCCACATCTTCCGCGCGGTCACTGACGATTACCTCGCCCGCATCACGTTCCAGCGCCATGCGCTGAAACGCTTTTTCTGCTGAATGAAGATTGCCGCTGTCGTAGTCGATCAGGACAGTGCGCATTTAGAGAATACCCTTGGTTGAAGGGATTGCATCCGCTTTGCGGGGGTCTTGTTCCATGGCGCTGCGCAGGGCGCGGGCCACCGCTTTGAACGCGGCCTCGGCAATGTGGTGGCTGTTGAAACCGTGCACTTGATCGATGTGCAACGTGATGCCGCCATGGGTCGAAAGCGCTTGGAAAAACTCGCGCACCAGTTCGGTGTCAAACGTGCCAATTTTCTGCGTGGGCATATCGAGATTACAGATCAAGAAAGGGCGGCCAGACAGATCAAGCGCGCAGCGTACTTGCGCATCATCCATGGCAAGTGCGCATTCACCGTACCGGTTGATGCCACGCTTGTCGCCCAACGCCTCATTCAAGGCTTGTCCAATGGCGATCCCCACGTCTTCAACTGTGTGGTGGTCATCAATATGCAAATCACCAGAGCAGCGCACAGTCATGTCCATCAAGGCGTGACGCGCAAGCTGATCCAGCATGTGGTCAAAAAAGCCAACGCCAGTTTGGTTGTCATAGGTGCCAGTGCCGTCGAGGGTCAGTTCAACAGAAATATCCGTTTCTACTGTTTTACGGGCAACTTTACTTGTGCGCATCATTTCATCTCCGCTGTGATGGTGTGACAGGCTCTAGGCGGTTTTGGCGCAGCGCGAAAGATCAGCGCTACTGATTTTTCCGAGGTGCGGCTTTGGGGTTTCAGCGGATGCCAGTTACGATCGACCAAAGACTACCCAGTAGAAACACAAAAGGCCGCCGATTAGGGCGACCTTTGTTCGTGTCCGGACTGGGTAAGGCCGACTAACTGGAGCGGGCGAGGCGATTCGAACGCCCGACCCTAACCTTGGCAAGGTTATGCTCTACCCCTGAGCTACGCCCGCATCCGTTAGTGCGCCTGATTTAGGATTTTCACGGGGTGGCTGCAAGGCGAAAATTACGAAATATGACATTTTTTTGTAAATGCTTTTGCGAAGGGTGTTGTGTGCAGTCATCACACAGCAAAAAGCCCCGCAAAACAAAGGTTTGTGGGGCTTTGGCTTTGGGTCGGTAAGTCGGGTTGGCTGGTTATTCGAACTCAACCAAAAGGTCTTTGGCGTCAATTTGACCCCCGGCCGTGACGTGAACGGCCTTGATGACCGCGTCGCGCTCGGTGTGGATGCCTGTTTCCATCTTCATTGCTTCGATTGTCAGAAGCAAATCGCCCTCACTGACTTTTTGACCAACAGTGACGCCGACGCTTGCGACAACTCCGGGCATGGGGGCGCCGATGTGGTCCGCGTTGCCCAACTCTGCTTTGGGGCGGGCGGCGGTGGTTGCTTTGATGGCGCGGTTTGGCACGCGAATGTTGCGCGGCTGGCCGTTTAGCTCAAAGAATACTTTCACCTCACCGTCTTCATTAGTGTCGCCGATTGCCTGCAGGCGGATCTCCAGCGTTTTGCCTGGGTCAATCTCGGCTGCGATTTCATCGCCTACGTCCATGCCGTAGAAAAATACTGGCGTCGGTAGGGCGCGAACGGGACCGTAAATATCGTGGCGTGTCGCGTAATCTGTGTAGACTTTTGGATACATCAGATAGCCTGCAAGGTCTTCGTCATCGATGCTGCTGCCACCACAGGCAGTGCTTGCTGCCGCACGTTCTGCTTCAAGATCGGCAGGTGCGAGGTGTTTGCCGGGGCGTTCAAGGTTCGGGCTGTCGCCTTTGAGCGCTTTGGAAACGATCAGATCGGGGAAGCCGCCTTTGGGTTGCCCCAAGTTGCCCTTCATCATGTCGATCACACTGTCGGGGAATGAGACATCCTTTTTGGGGTTTTCCACATCCGCCCGGCTAAGCCCTTGGGAGACCATCATCAGAGCCATGTCGCCGACCACCTTAGAGGACGGTGTGACTTTGACGATATCGCCGAACATCTGGTTCACGTCTGCATACATTTGCGCCACTTCGTGCCAGCGTTCTTCAAGGCCCAAGCTGCGGGCTTGTGCTTTGAGGTTCGTGAACTGACCGCCGGGCATTTCGTGCAGATATACTTCTGATGCCGGTGCTTGGAGGCCGCTTTCAAATGCTGCGTATTGTCCGCGCACAGTTTCAAAATAATCGCTGATCTGACGGATCGCTTTGATATCGAGGCCTGTGTCGCGATCTGTGTTGCGTAACGCTTCAACGACTGATCCCAATGTTGCTTGGGATGTGTTGCCTGAAAAGCTGTCCATTGCACAATCAACGGCGTCCACACCCGCTTCGGCGGCTGCAAGAATTGTCGCAGTTGCCATGCCTGCAGTGTCATGGGTGTGGAAGTGTATCGGAAGGCCGACTTCTTCTTTGAGCGCTTTGATCAAGATGCGCGCTGATGCGGGCTTCATAAGCCCTGCCATATCTTTCAGACCCAGCACATGCGCACCTGCGGCCTTCAGCTCTTGGCCCATATCAACGTAATATTTCAGATCGTATTTGCTGCGCTCTGGGTTCAGCAGATCACCTGTGTAGCAAATAGTGCCTTCGCACACTTTGCCCGCATCAATCACCGCGTCCATAGCAACACGCATGTTCTCGACCCAGTTTAGGCTGTCAAAGACACGGAATACATCAACGCCAGAAGCGGCGGCGCGTTTGACAAAGAACTCAACCACGTTGTCGGGGTAGTTCGTGTAGCCGACACCGTTTGAGGCGCGCAGCAACATTTGTGTCATGACATTTGGAAGCTGTGCACGGATGTCGCGCAAACGCTGCCATGGGCATTCCTGCAAGAAACGATAGGCCACGTCAAAAGTCGCGCCGCCCCAACATTCAACCGAGAAAAGCCCCGACAGGTTTTGCGCGTACGCTGGTGCCGCTTTGATCATATCAATTGAGCGCATGCGTGTGGCCAGCAAAGATTGGTGCCCATCGCGCATGGTCGTATCTGTAATCAGCAAGTGCTTTTGTGCCGCCATCCAATCGGCCACGGCTTGTGGGCCTTGGGCATCCAGAATTGTGCGTGTGCCATCCGGCGTGTTCTGCGCAATGCGCACCGGTGGCTTTGGCGCACGCGCTTCTGCGGCGGGCAGGGGGCGGTCAACGGTCTCGGGGTGTCCGTTTACGGTGATGTCCGCAATGTATGTAAGCAGTTTCGTCGCACGGTCGCGGCGCTTTTTGAAATCAAACAGCGCAGGCGTGTCATCGATAAACTTGGTGGTGTACTCATTGCTGAGGAACGTCGGGTGCTTGAGCAGGTTCTCGACAAAGGCAATGTTGGTTGAAACACCGCGGATGCGGAACTCCCGCAGGGCACGGTCCATCCGCGCAATGGCAGCTTCCGGCGTCGGGGCCCAAGCGGTGACTTTTTCCAACAGGCTGTCGTAATACCGTGTGATGACCGCGCCAGAATAAGCTGTGCCGCCATCAAGCCGAATGCCCATGCCCGTAGCACCGCGGTACGCTGTGATCCGGCCATAGTCGGGAATAAAGTTATTTTGCGGGTCTTCGGTGGTAACGCGGCATTGAATGGCGTGACCGTCAAGTTTGACATCATACTGGGTCGACACGCCTGTCGCCTCAACAAGGGACTTACCCTCTGCGATCAGGATCTGCGCGCGCACAATGTCGATGCCTGTGACCTCTTCGGTGACAGTATGCTCAACTTGGACGCGTGGGTTGACCTCGATGAAATAGAACTCGCCGCTGTCCATATCCATCAAGAACTCAACAGTGCCGGCACATTCATAATTGACGTGCTGACAGATCTTTTTGCCCAAGTTGCAAATTTGCTCGCGTTGGGTGCCACTTAGGTAGGGGGCAGGGGCGCGCTCAACGACTTTCTGGTTGCGGCGTTGGACAGAACAGTCGCGCTCGTAAAGGTGGTACATCTCACCGTGGCTGTCGCCCAACACTTGTACTTCAACGTGGCGCGCGCGGGTGATCATCTTTTCAAGATAACCTTCTCCGTTGCCAAACGCCGCTTCAGCTTCACGGCGGCCTTCGAGGACTTTTTCCTCAAGCTCGTCTTCGCTAAAGATCGGGCGCATCCCGCGGCCGCCGCCCCCCCATGACGCCTTAAGCATCAGTGGATAGCCGACCTCAGCCGCTTGTTTTTTGATCTCTGCCATATCATCGCCAAGCACCTCGGTGGCGGGGATCACAGGAACGTTGGCGTCAATGGCGACGCGGCGGGCGCTTGCTTTGTCCCCCAAAGCGCGCATCGTGTCAGCCTTGGGACCGATGAATGTAATGCCGTTTGCAGCGCATGCATCCACGAACTCGGGGTTTTCAGACAACAACCCATAGCCCGGGTGGATCGCATCTGCGCCCGCCTCAAGAGCCACGCGGATCATTTCGTCAATGCTCAGATAGGCTGCAACGGGGCCCAGGCCTTCGCCGATACGGTATGCTTCATCCGCCTTGAAACGGTGCAGGCCCAGCTTGTCTTCTTCAGCAAATACCGCGACCGTCTTTTTGCCAAGCTCGTTTGCTGCGCGCATAATTCGGATCGCGATCTCCCCACGGTTGGCAATAAGAATTTTGTTGAAATCAGCCATGGGATCGTCCTTGTGTAGTCATGTTGCAGTGCAGCAATTTGAGTATCTTCTATGACGTTTTTGTAAATCCGTAAACATCGTAGAATTGGGTATGTGTCTGCGCAGCGCCTGCACGGCGAACAATGAGCGAACATGGGTTTTCACCGCAGGGCAACCGCGCTACATAATTACACATGAGCGATTTTTCCGAAGATGACGCCTTCGAGGCGGCAAGCATCCCGCTAAGTCAACGTGCCATGCAGGCGCGCCCTGCGCCCTATTTGGACAGCTTGAACCCCGCGCAACGTCAGGCCGTAGAGACCCTTGATGGGCCCGTGTTGATGCTGGCGGGTGCCGGTACCGGTAAAACCAAGGCGCTGACCTGTCGGATCGCCCATCTTTTGACGACTGGCCGTGCCCGCCCGAACGAGGTCTTGGCGGTGACGTTCACCAATAAAGCCGCGCGCGAGATGAAGGATCGTGTTGGCGCGTTGATGGGCGCAACGGTCGAGGGGATGCCGTGGCTTGGCACGTTCCACGCGATTTGTGTGAAATTGTTGCGCAGACATGCCGAGCTTGCAGGACTAAAGTCCAACTTCACCATTCTGGATCGCGACGATCAGAACCGTCTGTTAAAGCAACTGATTGTGGCGGATGGCTTGGATGAAAAACGCTGGCCTGCGCGGGCGCTTGGGACGGTGATTGACGGTTGGAAAAACCGTGCGCTAACGCCTGAGAACGTCCCTGTTGCCGATAGCAGTGCCTTTGATGGGCGGGGCGTTGAGATTTACGCGCAATACCAAGCGCGTCTAAAAACGCTTAATGCCTGCGATTTTGGCGATCTTTTGTTGCACGTCGTAAGCATCTTCCAAAACCACTCAGATGTGCTGGCGCAGTATCAAAGATGGTTCAAATACATCCTTGTGGACGAATACCAAGATACGAACGTGGCGCAATATATGTGGCTGCGATTGTTGGCGGCAGGGCACAAAAACATCTGCTGTGTGGGCGACGATGATCAATCGATCTATGGCTGGCGGGGCGCAGAAGTTGGCAATATTTTGCGCTTCGAAAAAGACTTTGAGAACGCGCATGTGGTCAAGCTTGAGCAAAACTATCGCTCGACCCATCATATTTTAGGGGCAGCATCTGGTGTCATCGCGGGCAACAAAGGGCGTCTTGGAAAGACCCTTTGGACCGAACGCGACGAGGGCGACAAAGTACGCCTTATTGGTCATTGGGACGGTGATGAAGAGGCCCGTTGGATTGGTGAAGAAGTTGAGGCCATGCAACGCGGCACGCGCGGGCAAGCCCCGATCAGCCTTGATGATATGGCGATCCTTGTACGCGCGTCGCATCAAATGCGGGGCTTTGAAGACCGCTTTTTGACCATCGGGCTGCCGTACCGCGTGATCGGGGGGCCTCGTTTCTACGAGCGGATGGAGATCCGCGATGCGATGGCGTACTTCCGCCTTGCGATTAGCCCCACGGACGATCTGGCATTTGAGCGGATTATCAATACGCCCAAGCGCGGCCTTGGCGACAAAGCCCAACAGAAAATCCAAGTGGCGGCGCGTAGTAATGGCGTGTCGCTTATTGAAGGCGCTCGTTTACTGGTCGCGGCCAAAGGGATCACGGGCAAAGGGTTCAAGGAACTTGAAAAGTTCGTAGCGGGATTTGACCGCTGGCACAGTTGGATATCCGAGGCACGCCGCAGCCACATCGAAGTGGCAGAGCTCATCTTAGAAGAGTCTGGCTACATCGAGATGTGGCAAAACGACAAAACACCCGAGGGGCCGGGGCGGCTTGAAAACCTTAAGGAACTTGTGAAGGCGCTGGAAGGCTTTGAGAACCTGCAAGGATTTCTTGAGCACGTCAGCCTGATCATGGACAACGAAAGCGAACAAGACGGCGAAAAAGTCAGCATCATGACTTTGCACGGCGCCAAGGGTTTGGAGTTCCCAGCGGTGTTCTTGCCTGGTTGGGAAGACGGCCTGTTTCCATCACAGCGGTCCATGGATGAAAGCGGTGTGAAGGGACTCGAGGAAGAGCGGCGCTTGGCCTATGTAGGCATCACGCGAGCAGAGGCGATTTGTACGATCTCATTTGCTGCTAACCGCAGGCTTTATGGTCAATGGCAATCGGCGATGCCCTCGCGCTTCATTGACGAGCTACCTGAAGAACACGTTGATGTGCTGACACCGCCGGGTCTTTATGGTGGTGGTTTTGGTGCCGCAGCTGCACCACAATCAACACTGCACGAAGAAGCGGCCTCGGCCAATGTCTACAACTCACCGGGGTGGCGGCGGCTTCAATCACGTGCAGTGCAGCGCGGCATGACCCAACCTGCAGAGGCGAAAAACATCACAATCGATGCAACAGCGGTCAGCGCGCATACTGCCGGTGACCGTGTATTCCACACCAAGTTTGGGTACGGCACAGTGATGGGCATTGAAGGCGACAAGCTGGATATCGAGTTTGATAAGGCGGGTGCTAAGAAAGTCGTTGCGCGCTTTATTGTGGCGGCTGACCAAGCGGGCGACGTGCCTTTTTGAGTGGGTATTGTGGGCTAAACCGGCACACCTGCGCGCAAAATAGGTAAGATCGAGGCGATCAGCATAAGTGCCATGGTGATGTTGAATGCCCGCAATCTGCGTGGCGCATTGAGCCAGCGTTTCGTTTTTGAGCCAAGCACGGCCCAGACGGTGACACATGGCGTGTTGATCAGCGGAATAACGATGATCACTGTGAGGAACCCAAGCCAGCCAGCTTCTGGTGGGGCGAAAAGTGTCAGTGCGTTGAGATGCATTGCCCACGCTTTGGGGTTTACCCACTGAAAGGCAGCAGCCTGCCATAACGTCATCGGGGTAGCGGTGCTTGCCACGCCGCTTGGGGGTGCAGCAGTTGCGATTTTATATGCCAAATACGTCATATAAATTGCGGAACAGATTTTGAGCACCGTATGTGCCGCAGGCATTACCGCGAAGATTTGTGCAAGCCCAAGACCCAAACCGCCAATCATAATGATATGACCCAGGCTGATACCAAAGATGTGCCTTATGCTCCGGCGAAGGCCAAAATTGGCCCCCGATGCAAAGAGCATCAGGTTGTTTGGGCCGGGCGTGATTGTGCTGGCGACAGCATAGGTGATCAAAAGCCAAAGCATCGCTTAAACCTAGAGGGTGAAATCAGCTGTGAGCATCGGATAGAGCGTGGTGATCAAAATGCCTGCCATAGCGTAATTGAAAACCCGCAAGCGTCTTGGCGTGCTCAGTAGGGATTTGATTTGCACACCCATATACCCCCAAATGGATACGGCAGGAAAATTTGCGGCCATAAACAATAAGGCAATTGCGATGGGTCCCCAGATGCCAAGTTCGGGCTGTGCGTATTGTGATTGCGCCGTAATGGCCATGAACAGCGCCTTGGGATTGACCCATTGAAAGGCCGCCGCTTGTAAGAATGTAAAAGGTTTGCTGTCAGGCTTCGCGTCCGCCGGTGGGGCGGCATTTGCGATTTTATAAGCTAGGTACAAAAGATACGCGGCGCTGAGAACTTTCATCACGATGAAACTGGCAGGATATGCGTTGAACAACTGCAAAAGCCCAAGCCCGATCAGCGCCACTTGAAAAGAGTGCCCAATTGAAATGCCCAGCATATGCGGAAGCGTTCGCCGAAAACCAAAGTTTGCACCAGACGCTAACAGCATCACGTTGTTGGGGCCGGGGGTGGCGGAGCTGACGAAGGCGAAGGCCAGGAAAGGCAGAATGAAACTATACATTCGCGGCACATTAGCGACGGAGCGTCAGAAGGAAATGGCAAAACCACCGACAAAAAAAATCAGGCAAAAAAATAGCGGCGATACCAGGGAGGATGGTATCGCCGCCTTTTAACAGAACAACCCCGGGAGGAGGAAAGGGCGTCCTGATCTCGTATCAGCGCTTAGGCGCCGTATGCAGCCTCAAGAGCGATGCGTTTGATGTCGCAACGGAAAATTCCGAGGTCTGCCAACTCGCGGTTTGAAAGTACCGCAAGCTCGTTGAAGGTTGCTTTGTACATGCGGCGCTGAGCGATCGCTGTTTTTACGTCGTCGAATTTTGCGCGCAGGATGTCTGCGAAAGTTGGGCGGAAGATCGATGGTGTGCTAACTGTAAAAGCCATTGCTTTTGTCCTTGTAAGTTTTGCCGGCGTCTTGTCCGCCGAGCCATGCTTCGAATGTCTTGCACCCTAGATACGGACCATGCTGCGTCCGCACAACGCACAATGCTGCATTGCAGCTATGCGTCTTTTGCAACGCTTCGTCACAGGTCTTTTGCCGTGTACCGTTAGCGCTAGCTGAAAATCGGCGGTAATGGGGCGGTGGATGTGGCTTGTGATCTGTACAGAACGGGTTATTTGCCGAAGGGAATACGCAATGAGCCGATGCCAAAGGAAGGTCCACTGATGTCCAGTAAAGAAGAAGTCCTAAAAGCCCTGTCATCTCTTACGCTGCCTGATGGGGGCGATTTGGTGTCGCGCGATATGATCCGCGCTTTAAGTGTTGAGGGCGGCACCGTTCGGTTCGTAATCGAAGCCCCCGATCCCGAAGCTGCTGCGCGCATGGATGGTGTGCGCCGTGCGGCTGAGGCGGTGGTTGGTAAAGTTGCTGGTATAAGTACTGTGAGTGCCGTGCTGACAGCCCACGGGCCATCTACGCCCGCAGCCAAACCACAAGCTGCACCTTCCGCGCCTCCCAGCCTGAAGATTGGCGGACACCCGACAAAGCAAGAGGGCGGTCCCAAGCCTGTCTCCGGCGTTGACCGTATCTTGGCGATTGGGTCGGGCAAAGGCGGGGTTGGCAAATCGACAGTATCGTCAAATCTGGCAGTCGCTTTGGCCAAGCAGGGACGTAGAGTTGGGCTGCTTGATGCAGATATTTATGGTCCCAGTCAGCCGCGTATGTTGGGTGTTTCAAAACGTCCTGCCAGCCCAGATGGCAAAACAATCATTCCTCTGCAGGCCCACGGCGTAACAATGATGTCCATCGGTCTGATGCTTGACCCCGACAAAGCGGTTGTGTGGCGGGGGCCAATGCTAATGGGCGCACTCCAACAAATGTTGGGGCAGGTTGAGTGGGGCAAGCTTGACGTTCTGATCGTTGATCTTCCGCCAGGCACGGGTGATGTGCAGCTTACGCTTTGCCAGCGCGCGGCAGTGACAGGGGCAATCGTAGTTAGTACCCCGCAAGATGTGGCGCTTTTGGATGCACGACGCGCGCTTGATATGTTTGATAATCTGCGCACACCGGTTTTGGGCCTGATAGAGAACATGAGCACGTATATCTGCCCCGAGTGTGGCCATGAGGCGCATCTGTTCGGGCATGGGGGCGTTGAGGCGGAGGCTGCGAAAATTGGCGCACCTTTCCTTGGGTCGTTACCGCTTGATCTGGATACGCGGCTTGCCGGGGATGCTGGTACGCCCATCGCGGCTGGTGACAGCCCTATGGCGCAGGCCTACGCTCAATTGGCTGAACGCCTTGTTGCAGGCGGTATGGCTTAGACAGACACCTCAATTGTATTGAAGTTCAAGGCGCTCCTTCGGGGCGCCTTTTTTGCTGCATGTGATAATGATATGTGGGAAATCATGGGAGTGTTCAGTAGTTTAGTGTTTGTATCTCGTAGATTTTATCAAATAATCGCTCAAATTAGGTGGGATAGGTCGGCTTTTTTTAGCTAAAGTGATGAAAGTTGGGATTTTTTGGTAATTATTTGAACAATACCGCTACTACTACATTTAGTGTTAATGGCTACATGATACTACATGATGATGTAATTAAGGTGGTGTAAAGTATAGTTTGCTTCATGATTTACTAAGTTTTTAAGGCGTTTAGCTCGAAAAAAGTTGTTGCTTCCCATAAATTCCCATGTATTCCTAAGTTTATCGAAGCGGTGAGCACACATTTAAGGGGCGTCTCAAGAACCCCACCCGGCGACCGAAAAGGTTTCATACAGGCCTCACTTCTTCGATCAACGAGATCCGGCGCGTGAGCGAGCAGACATCCCCCCAGGTGGCGCGCGCAGTCGGACTTCCCCGCAAAGGGGCACAGGCGGGTTGATCAGTGGCAGCAGATCAACCCGCCTTTTTAATTAAAGGGCCGCGCATTTCAGTGCGTAGGTCGCAAGGTAGCAACAGGAGCCGGTTCCTCGATGGTCCGTGCGTTCAGAGGCGAATACCACCAGAAGGTGGATGCGAAGGGCAGGGTCTCAATTCCCGCGCCCTTTCGACGTGTCTTGGAGGCAGGTGATCCCGCGTGGGAAAATGGCAAGTTGCCAGAGTTTGTCCTAGTTTATGGCGATGACCGGCGTGCCTTCCTTGAAGGGTTCACTGTGGATGGCATGGCTTCAGTTGATGCTAAAATTCGCAAATTGCCCCGTGGGTCCAAAAAGCGTCATGCTTTGTCGCGCCTT
The DNA here is from genome assembly GCF_047114695.1 of Nereida ignava. Classification (GTDB taxonomy): domain Bacteria; phylum Pseudomonadota; class Alphaproteobacteria; order Rhodobacterales; family Rhodobacteraceae; genus Nereida; species Nereida ignava. Next base: position 739,748 of record NZ_CP112885.1, on the reverse strand, counting down.
TACAGTGGTCGCTCGGTAACGCTTAGCGTTGATGAAACGGGGCGGTTCGTTTTGTCTCCCAAGCTGCGCGAAAAGCTGGGCATTACGAACGAGGCCTACTTCATCGCCAACAACGATACATTTGAAATTTGGACGCCTGAGACATTCGAAGCTGAGAATAACCTCGCGTTGGATGACGAGGATTTCGATCCGGATTTGGACCCGTCAGTTTATCTTGATGGGGATGAGGAATAATCAATGGGCGCCGCTTCTACACCGTCCGCTGATCCGCATATTCCCGTTCTTTTGCGTCCTTTGTTGGAGGCTGTAGCGCCTGTAGGTGGTGTCTGGCTTGATGGTACACTGGGGGCCGGTGGCTATACGCGCGGGCTCCTTGAAGCAGGTGCAGAGCAGGTGATTGGCGTTGATCAAGATCCGCTAGCACTTGAGATGGCAAAATCGTGGGCCGATGATCGCGTGACGCTGGTTGCTGGGAATTTCGCGAAACTTGATACTTATGCGGAAAATCTTGACGGCATTGTTTTGGACCTTGGGGTAAGTTCGATGCAGCTTGACCAAGCCGAGCGCGGCTTTTCGTTCATGAAGGACGGCCCCCTTGATATGCGGATGGCCCAAGATGGACCTTCGGCGGCTGATCTGATCGCGACATTGTCCGAAGCTGAAATAGCGAATGTTTTGTTTCTATATGGTGAAGAACGCGCCTCTCGCCGGATCGCAAAGGCAATCGTGAAGGCACGCGCTGCGGCCCCTATTACGACAACTCTTGAGCTTGCCGACCTGATTGCAGGTCAACTGCCGCGCTCAAAACCGGGTCAAAGCCATCCTGCGACTCGCAGCTTTCAAGCGATCCGCATTGCGGTGAATGGTGAGTATGATGCGCTTTATCAAGGTCTTATGGCTTCTGAGCGGGCGTTGAAGCCCGGTGGTAAATTGGCGGTGGTCACGTTTCACTCCACCGAGGACCGGATGGTGAAACGCTTTTTGCAAATGCGTGCGGGCACGACGGGTAATGCCAACCGTTATGCACCGGAGGCTGAACAAGAAATCCCTGCGTTTGCTCTGAAGTCTCGCAAAGCAATCGGGCCAGATGCGCAGGAACTTGAGGAAAACCCCCGCTCGCGCAGTGCAAAGCTACGTGTTGCAATTCGTAGTGATGCTCCGGCTGATCTGGCGGGCGAAACACTGGCGCCGCGCGACATTGGCATGCCGACGTTGGGAAGGGGCTAAGCGATGCGCACGTTGCTTTATATCAGCGCGGCACTTGCGGTCATGGGGCTGGCTTTTTGGGCCTACCAAGAAAATTATCGGACGAAAGATGCCTTGGCAGAGGTTCGTGTCCTACAGCGTGACATCGCTGAGGCGCGCGATACGTTGGGCATTTTACGTGGTGAGTGGGCATATCTGAACCGGCCTGAGCGGCTGCGCGATTTAGCCGAGATCAATTTTGATTTGCTGGGTCTTTTGCCGATGGAGCCGCAGCAATTTGGCCGCGTTGACCAGATCAGTTATCCTTCTGTGATTGCGCCGCTTGGGTTGATCACGGGCGCCGTTGATACAAACGCGACACTTGGGGACGCACAATGATCCGCACGCCACTTCGCCCCCTTGCTCGCATCTTGAAAGCCCGCGAAAGCGGCGAAAATCCTGATGCGATTGAACGCGATAACAAGCGTAAGCGTCACGAAGAAATGCGCGATCAGTCCCGCCGCCGTGCTGAGGGCAGTTTGGTGGTGTTGGGGTTGTTCTTTTTGACCGCCTTCGGTGCTGTGGGTGGGCGGATGGCGACGCTGTCTGCCTCGGATGTAGCAGAGCCGCGCAGCTCTGCGATGAATGTGCAAATCCGATCAAACCGCGCAGACATTCTGGACCGCCGTGGCCGCATTTTGGCGACAAATCACGACACGTATTCGCTGTATGCACATCCTCATCAGATGATTGATAAGGACGGCACAATTACCAAATTGCTTGAGATATTTCCTGATCTGAACGAGCAAAAACTGCGCAAGGAACTTGGCGGCAATCGCAAGTTTGCATGGGTTAAAAAACGGCTTAGTCCCGAGCAAAAGCAAGCCGCACATGATATTGGTGACCCAGGGTTGTTGTTCGGGCCGCGTGAGATGCGTCTTTACCCCAACGGCGCAATTGCGGCGCATATCTTGGGCGGTACGCGTTTTGGTGAGCAGGGCGTAAGTAGTGCAGAAGTACTGGGCGTTGCGGGGGTTGAGAAGTTCTTCGATGACCGTTTGCGCGACCCTGCCAAAGCCAATGAGCCACTTGAGTTGTCGCTTGACCTGACGGTGCAGGCAGCATCCGAAGAAGTGCTGTTCAACGGTATGAAGATCATGAACGCCAAAGGCGCGTCATCGGTGTTGATGGACGCAAAAACCGGCGAGGTGATCAGCGTCGTTAGCCTACCTGATTTTGATCCCAACAACCGCCCGCGTCCTTTGACGGTTGCTGACAAAGACAAAGACCAAAGCGACAGCCCACTTTTTAACCGCGCGTTACAGGGTGTGTACGAGCTTGGCTCGACGTTCAAGATTTTCACAGCCGCACAAGCTGTTGATCTGGGTATCGCTGATGCCGAGACCATCATTGATACAAAAGGTCCGATGCGTGTTGGAAGGCGTTCTATCGGTGAGTTTGAGAACAAGAACTACGGTAAACTTAGCGTGTCGGACATCATGGTGAAGTCTTCGAACCGCGGCACCGGACGTTTGGCGCTTGAGATCGGCGCAGAGCGTCAGCAAGAGTTCCTCAAATCTTTGGGCTTTTTTGAGGCCGCACCCGTTGAAACTGTTGAGCGTGGCACGCCTTTGCTGCCTCCCAAGTGGACCGAGTTAAGCACTGTGACCATCAGTTATGGCCACGGCTTGTCTACCTCACCCATGCAGCTTGCTGCGGGTTATGCGGCCATCGCGAATGGTGGCACGGCGGTCACGCCAACACTGTTGAAACAAGACAGCACAGTGCCGCTTGGCCCCCGCGTGATGTCGCCCGAGGCGGCACGCGAGGCGCAAAAAATGCTGCGCGCTGTGGTCACTGATGGCACCGCAAGTTTTGGCGATGTGCCAGGATATTCAGTTGCCGGTAAAACAGGTACGGCAGATAAACCAAAACCAACGGGCGGATATTATGAGGACCGCGTCATTGCGACCTTTGCGACAATGTTCCCAAGCCATGATCCAAGGTACGTTTTGATTGTGACATTGGATGAGCCCGAGATCATGGGGCTGGGTCGGATGCGTCGCTCGGCGGGATGGACTGCGGTACCAGTGACCGCTGAAATGATCCGGCGTGTGGCACCGCTTTTGGACCTGCGCCCAACTGTTGAACCTGCTAGCCTTGCGCGTGTAACACTGACCTCACAGTAAGGCCTTCGCGGCAGCGGCGCGCGGCTGTCAGGGCGGGACATCACTGGGTGTGTTTTTGAGGAGCATTGGCAGAAATGACGACTAAAACACTTTCGCAACTTGGGCTGACGGCGGCACGGGACGTTGCCATCACAGGGGTGGCTTTAGATAGCCGCGTCGTGGAGGCTGGCTTTTTGTTTGCGGCTTTCGCAGGTGCGCAAGTTCATGGGGCCAGCTTTATTCAATACGCGCTGCGCCAAGGGGCTGCGGCAATCTTGACTGACCCTAAGGGCGCCGAGATCGCCAAGGAAGAATTGGCCGCCTCTGATGCGGTGCTGATCGTAGCAGATGAGCCACGCCAAACGTTTGCGCGCGCCACCTCCCTTTGGTTCGGCGCCCAGCCCGAGACTATGGTGGCGGTGACGGGCACCAATGGCAAAACATCTGTTGCCACTTTTGTGCGGATGATTTGGGAAGAGATGAGCAAGCCTGCGGTTAACCTTGGAACAACCGGCGTTGAGGGGCACTGGACCGCACCGCTAGCGCACACGACTCCAGATCCCATTACGCTGCACGCGGCTTTGGCTGAGGCTACGCAGAACGGTGTGACATATGCGGCGATGGAGGCGTCATCGCACGGGCTGGATCAGCACAGGCTGGACGGGTGCCATATCAAAGTGGCGGGCTTTACGAACTTCACCCAAGATCATCTGGACTACCATGAGACGTTCGAGGCGTATTTCGCCGCCAAGATGGGTCTTTTTGAGCGCGTTCTGGTCGAAGACGGCACGGCGGTTATCAATATCGACGATGCAATGGGGCCGCGCGTTAAACAGCTTTGCGTTGCCCGTGACCTTAATGTGATCACCGTGGGCAAGGCCGAGGACGCAGACCTGCGCATATTGGATCACCGTCTTGATGCCACAGGCCAGACACTGCGGATCGCGTGGCAAGGTAAAGCGCGGACGCTGCGCCTGAACGTCATGGGGCAGTTTCAAGCAGAGAACGCCCTTGTTGCAGCAGGCATGGTCATTGCCGCAGGCGGTGCAGCGGATGAAGTATTTGACAGTCTTGCGCATCTTAAAACCGTGCGCGGCCGCATGGAGTTGGCCGCGACCCGCCAAAACGGTGCGGCGGTTTTCGTAGATTACGCGCATACGCCTGATGCGGTGCGATCGGCTATCGCCTCGCTACGCGGGCACATCATTGGCAAACTGGTTGCTGTCATCGGCGCCGGCGGGGACCGTGATATTACTAAACGGCCGTTGATGGGTGCGGCTGCGGCCGCGGCGGCGGATGTGGTGATTGTGACTGATGACAACCCGCGCTCCGAAGACCCTGCAGCGATCCGCGCAGCAGTCATGGAAGGGTGTCCCGATGCGATTAATGTGGCCGATAGGGCAGAGGCAATTTTGCGCGCAGTCGATATGCTGGAAGAGGGTGACGCCCTTTTGATTGCAGGCAAAGGTCACGAGACGGGTCAAATCATTGGTGCGGATGTTTTACCATTTGACGACGTGGAACAGGCCAGCATTTCAGTGGCCGCTTTGGACGGGATGATGTGAGATGAGCTTATGGACCAGTGCACAAGCGGTTGAAGCCACAGGCGGGGTCGCCCAAGGAAGCTGGGCCGTAGATGGCATTAGCATTGACACGCGCACGATTGAGGCGGGCGATTTATTCGTTGCTCTGAAAGACGTACGCGACGGGCATGATTTTGTGGCAGCTGCCCTTGCGGCCGGTGCGGGTGCTGCCATGGTTTCGCGTGTACCTGACGATGTGCCAAGCGATGCCCCACTTTTGATTGTTGATGATGTGTTGGCCGCGCTTGAGCGTTTGGCAGTCGCAGCACGTGCACGGACCGATGCCAAAGTTGTTGGTATCACGGGCAGTGTTGGTAAAACCTCCACCAAGGAAATGCTTCGCGATGTGTTGTCTGCCCAAGGGCGTACCCATGCGTCTGTTGCCAGTTACAACAACCACTGGGGCGTGCCGCTTACATTGGCGCGAATGTCTGCGGATACACAGTTTGCCGTCATTGAAATGGGGATGAACCACCCCGGTGAAATTGCGCCACTATCCAAGTTGACCCGCCCCCATGTGGCGATGGTGACAACAGTCGCACCTGCGCATCTTGAGGCTTTTGAAAATATCGAAGGCATCGCGCGTGAAAAGGCCTCAATCATTGACGGGCTGCTGGCAGGCGGTGTTGCTGTGTTGAACGCTGATATCGCGACGAGTGAAATTTTACAAAACCATGCGCTCAAATCAGGCTGCCAGATGCGGCTTTTTGGTGAAATGTCGTCTGCTTACCAATTGCGTTCAGCCCGCGTTTTGAATGACCTAACAATTGTGGAAGCCCGCATTGAAACAGACACAGGCACAGAAGACATTTTGTTCAAAGTGATGTCCGCAGGCACGCATTTTGCGATGAATGCGCTTGGTGCATTGGCAGTTGTGGATGCGCTTGGTGGCGATCTGGGCCGTGCAGCGATTGATATGGCACGCTGGCAGCCGCCTGCGGGACGCGGCATGCGCGAGCGGATTGTGCTTGATGTTGTTGATACGGATGCTGTGATCGACGTTATTGATGATGCCTATAACGCCAACCCTGCGTCCCTTGCTGCGGCCTTGGCGGTGCTAAGCAGTGCAGAGCCGCAAGATAATCTTGGGCGGGTCAGCTCAGGCAGACGCATCGCAATCTTTGGCGATATGCTTGAGTTAGGTAGCGATGAAATGGCCATCCACGCAAGTGTTGCCCAAGATCCAAATTTGGCCGCCGTCAGCAAAGTGCATTGTGTCGGACCGCGCATGAAGGCGCTTTATGATGCGCTTGGGGCACCACAGCGCGGGCGGTGGTACGAAACGGCCCAGGAACTTGCTGCCGAAGTGAGCCATATCGTCGATGCCGGTGATGTGGTTTTGGTCAAGGGTTCATTGGGCAGCCGTGTCACGCAGGTCGTTGATGCCTTGCGTAAATTGGGTCAAAGCACTACCAGTACCACCTAAATCCTGATGAAGAACGGGGACGACCACAAAATGCTGTATTGGCTGACCGAGCTTTCTGACGGGGGCGATTTTTTCAACCTTTTTCGCTATATTACTTTTCGCGCGGGTGGGGCGTTTCTAACGGCGTTGATTTTCGGATTTGTGTTTGGGCCGACGCTCATCAACGTGTTGCGCCGCAGACAAGGCAAGGGTCAGCCGATCCGCGAAGACGGCCCACAAGGTCACTTTGTTAAGGCGGGCACACCCACGATGGGGGGCTTGCTTATTCTTTCAGCTGTCCTGTTTTCAACGCTGGTTTGGGCGCGGTGGGACAACCATTTCGTCTGGCTGATTTTATTCGTCACAATGACGTTTGGGGCCATCGGCTTTGCGGATGACTATGCCAAAGTCTCAAAGCAAAATACCGACGGGGTCAGTGGTCGCGTGCGGCTTTTGTTGGGCTTTGTCATTGCGGGTATTGCTGGCTTTTGGGCCAGTCAGGTGCATCCGGACCAATTGGCCAATCAACTGGCGCTGCCGATTTTCAAAGACACGCTGATTAACATGGGCTTTTTCTTTGTGCCATTTGCGATGATTGTCATCGTTGGGTCCGCAAATGCGGTGAACCTGACGGACGGTCTGGACGGTTTGGCGATCATGCCTGTGATGATTGCTGCGGGTACTTTGGGTGTGATTGCCTACGCGGTGGGTCGCGTGGATTTCACCGAGTATCTTGATGTGCATTACGTGCCGGGCACCGGCGAAATTTTGATCTTTAGTGCGGCGTTGTTTGGCGGCGGGCTTGGCTTTCTTTGGTACAATGCCCCTCCTGCGGCGGTGTTCATGGGGGACACAGGTTCGCTTGCGCTTGGCGGCGCGCTCGGCGCGATTGCGGTGGCCACAAAGCACGAGCTGGTTCTTGGTATTGTAGGCGGTCTGTTCGTGGTTGAGGCGCTTTCGGTGATCATTCAGGTGCTTTATTTCAAGCGGACCGGCAAACGGGTTTTCTTGATGGCGCCTATCCATCACCACTATGAGAAAAAAGGGTGGGCCGAACCACAGATTGTGATCCGGTTCTGGATTATCTCACTTATTCTCGCGATGATCGGTCTGGCGACGCTCAAAGTACGGTAAGCTGTGAGCCGTCGGGCTTGGATATTTATAAACAAAAGAAAAAGTAGGGTGCGGCGATGATCCCTGTGCAAGGTTTTGAGGGTAAGCGGGTTGCGGTCTTGGGTCTTGGGCGCTCGGGATTGGCTGCGGCGCATGCGTTGGAAGAAGGCGGGGCGGAGGCGCTTTGCTGGGACGATAGTGAGCAAGGACGTCTGCGTGCCGAAGGGCAGGGGCTGTTGTTGCACGACCTGACCAAGCAAGGCGCGTTTGAGGACGTGTCTGCCCTGATCGTTAGCCCCGGAATTCCGCATCTTTATCCCGCACCACACCCTGTTATTGCGCTGGCGTGGGCCGCTGGCGTGCCCGTGGATAACGACATCGGGCTGTTTTTCCGCAGTTACGCTACCAACGATTGGAACGCATTTGACCGCACGCCGCAGGTGATCGCTGTCACAGGTAGCAACGGCAAATCCACAACATCTGCGTTGATCCATCACATTTTACAGGCAAGCGGCCGGCCCTCGCAGTTGGCTGGCAACATTGGCCGTGGGGTGTTGGACATTGAACCGGCGCATGACGGCGAAGTGATTGTGCTTGAGTTGTCGTCTTACCAAACCGAGCTTGCGCGCGCCTTGACGCCTGATGTTGCGGTTTGGACAAATCTAAGCGCCGATCACCTTGATCGTCATGCAGGAATGGGCGGGTACTTTAACGCCAAGCGCCGGCTTTTTGCAGAAGGTGGTCCAGAACGGGCTGTCATCGGCATCGATGAAATTGAAGGGCAGTTTTTGGCCAACCAGACGGCTACAGCTGCGGGTGAGGATCGGGTGATTTCTGTCTCGGTTGAGCGTAAGCTGACGTCAAATGGCTGGAGTGTTTTTGCCAAGAAGGGCTTTCTCGCGGAGTGGCGCAAGGGTCGCCAAGTCGCCAGCATTGATTTGCGTGGCATTGCGGGTCTGCCCGGTGCACATAATCATCAAAATGCTTGCTCTGCTTATGCCGCCTGCCGTGCGGTGGGTATCGGCCCGCGCCAAATTGAGGCCGCACTTCATACCTTCGCAGGTTTGCCCCACCGGTCCCAGACTGTTGCAGAGCACCGTGGAATTCGTTTTGTGAACGATAGCAAAGCGACCAACGTGGATAGTGCCGCCAAAGCGCTTCAGGCATTCCAAAACGTGCGCTGGATTTGTGGGGGCTTGCAAAAAGAGGGCGGTCTTAACGCGCTTCTGCCGCATCTTGGCAATGTTCAGAAAGCTTACGTCATTGGGCGCGAGGCAGAGAGTTTTGCGCGCCAGCTTAGCTGCGACGCTGCCGTGTGCGGATCAATGCAAGAGGCTGTCTCTCAGGCCGTAGCGGATGCGCAGGAAGGTGATGTTGTCTTGTTGGCGCCAGCGGCTGCAAGTTTTGATCAATACGACAGCTTTGAGGCCCGCGGAGATGATTTTGTGGATTGCGTCAAGCGTGTGGCCGCGGACTAGATGGCGATGCCTTAGCCCGCGATTGCTGTGCCCGCGGCCCATCCAGATGACCATGCCCACTGAAAGTTGTATCCGCCAAGCCATCCGGTAACGTCGACAACTTCACCGATGAAATAAAGCCCTGGTACGCTGCGGCTTTCCATTGTTTTTGAGTTGAGAGCATCGGTGTTCACGCCGCCAAGGGTCACTTCGGCGGTTCTGTATCCTTCGCTACCTGTTGGGCGCATTTCCAATTCGGTCAGAACTGCTTCAAGCTGGGCCAGATCATTGTCGGATTGATCGGCTAAATTTCCGCTAAGCCCCGCAATTTCTATGATGTAGTTGGCAAGCTTTGAGGGCAGATGCGCGCCCAGTGCTGTGTGAACGGCCATGCGGCCGGCTTGTTGACGCTGGTCTTTGAGCGCCTGCACAATGTCGAGCGCAGGCTCAAGATGCAGAAACAAGCTGTCTTTTTCGTGCCAATACGAACTGGCTTGCAATATGGATGGTCCAGAAAGACCGCGATGGGTGATCAGCAACCCTTCTTCAAAAGCGGCACCATTACAGCTGACCCGCGCATTGAGTGACACGCCTGCCATGGGCTTTAGGGCCTCCATGATATCTTGTCCGAAGGTAAGGGGAACCAGCCCTGCGCGGGTCGGCAACACATCAATGTCGAATTGTCGCGCAATCCGGTAGCCGAAGTCTGTAGCACCCATTTTGGGAATTGATTTGCCGCCAGTGGCCACAACCAAATTCGCGGTTGAGACGGATGTAAGCTTGCCTTCGTGCATTAAGGCTACGTCAAAACCGTTTTCGGTCTTGGCGATATGCTCAACAGAGGTGTTGAGGCGAATGTCCGCACCGCGCGCTTGGGTTTTGAGCAGCTTGATGATGTCCTTGGCGGAGGTGTCGCAAAACAACTGACCCAGCGTTTTCTCATGGTAGGGAATGCCTGCTGCGGTGACCATCTCGATGAAATCCCACTGGGTGTAGCGTGACAGGGCTGACTTGCAGAAATGCGGATTTGCACTCAGAAAATTCTGTGGCTCTGCGTACATATTGGTAAAGTTGCACTTACCCCCGCCCGAAATGCGGATCTTTTCACCAGCCGCTTTGGCGTGATCCACAACCATAGTTTTGGGGCCGCTGTGGGCGGCGCACATCAAGCCTGCGGCGCCAGCGCCAATGATGAGTGTATTAATTTGCATATCTGTTGAGTGGCCCAGGTTACGCGCGTTGGCAAGCGGAGTGCCGCTTGCCGTACTCAGAAACCTCAAATTCATGCGTAATTTCCGTAGAATCACATGTGGTTTCGTAGTAATGTATCCCTAGAGACCCCGAAAACGGGGCGATTGAGGCGGTTAGAGTAGGTAAACCATGACAGAAATGGTCTATGGCACGGTTCCCGTGCGTAGCGGCGATGCTGTGCTTCCACGCTGGTGGCGCACGATCGACAAGTGGACAATGTCGTGCATTCTGATCCTGTTTGGGATCGGTTTGCTGCTTGGACTTGCGGCGTCCCCTCCGCTTGCTGCCAAAAATGGCTTCGCTCCGTTTCATTATGTAGAGCGTCAGATCATTTTCGGATTTATGGCGATGATCACCATGTTTGTCGTGTCGATGATGCAGCCTGATATGGTGCGCCGCTTGGCGGTTCTTGGATTTATGGCTTCATTTGTTGCGCTTGCGGCTTTGCCTGTTTTTGGAACGGACTTTGGAAAAGGTGCGGTGCGGTGGTATTCGCTTGGGTTTGCGTCTTTGCAGCCGTCCGAGTTTTTGAAGCCCGGTTTTGTTGTGATGGCGGCGTGGATGATGGCGGCCAGTCAGGAACTTGAAGGCCCTCCCGGCAAATCCATGTCATTTATCTTGTGCGTCATGATCGTTTTGATGTTGGCGCTACAACCTGATTTTGGCCAAGCGTGCTTGGTTCTGTTCGGCTGGGGCGTGATGTGGTTTGTCGCTGGCGCGCCTGCGGTTTTGTTGATCGGTCTGATGGGGTTGGTCATCGCGGGTGGCTTTGTTGCCTATTCCTCAAGCGAGCACTTCGCGCGCCGCATTGATGGCTATTGGTCGTCCGAAGTTGATCCCACAACCCAGCTTGGCTACGCGACCAATGCTATACGTGAGGGTGGTTTTTTTGGCGTGGGTGTTGGCGAAGGGCAGGTTAAGCAATCACTGCCAGATGCCCACACGGACTTCATTATTGCTGTTGCGGCTGAAGAATATGGCCTCTTTTTAGTGCTGATTATTATCCTTCTTTATACCGCAATCGTGCTGCGCTCGCTGCACCGTTTGACCCGTGAACGGGATCCGTTCATTCGTCTGGCGGGTACGGGGTTGGCGTGCACATTCGGTATTCAGGCTTTGGTTAACATGGGTGTCGCGGTGCGGTTGTTGCCGGCAAAAGGTATGACCCTTCCGTTTGTTAGTTATGGTGGCTCGTCGTTGATCGCTGGTGGTATTGCAGTTGGGATGTTGCTCGCGTTCACACGCAAACGCCCGCAAGGTGAGATTGGTGATATCCTGTCCCGCCGGGGCGTGTAAGTCATGGCGGGCAAACCCCTCCTGATCATCGCGGCGGGCGGCACGGGCGGGCATATGTTTCCCGCGCAAGCACTGGCAGAGTCGATGCTTGCACAAGGCTGGCGTGTTGTTCTGAGCACAGACGCGCGCGGTGCGCGCTACGCCGGTGGCTTTCCCGCTGGCGTGAAAATAGAGCAGGTTAGCAGCGCTACTCTGTCGCGTGGTGGTATTTTGGCAAAAGTGTTGGCGCCGTTTCAAATCATTGCAGGGTGTGTGGGCGCAACTTTGACAATGCTGCGCGACCGCCCTGATGTGGTGGTCGGGTTCGGTGGTTATCCCTCAATTCCCGCTTTGACAGCGGCAACTTTGCTGCGTCGCCCTCGCATGCTGCACGAGCAAAACGGTGTGTTGGGCCGCGTGAACAAACTGTTTGCGTCCCGTGTAAGCCGCGTTGCATGCGGCACGTGGCCAATGAGCCTTCCAGATGGCATTGAGGGGGTTCCAACGGGCAACCCTGTGCGTGAAACCGTGCTGGCCCGCGCTGCAGCGGGGTATATTCCGCCCGGAGATTATCCCATGTCGATTGTCGTCATTGGCGGCAGCCAAGGCGCGCGTATTTTGTCTGATGTGGTGCCAGCGGCCATCGCGCGACTGCCCGAAAGTGTCCGCGCGAATGTGCGCGTCATCCATCAAGCACGCGGAGAAGACGAATCCCGTGTTACAGAATTTTACGCACAACACGGCATCACTGCGCACGTGCAGCCGTTCTTTGATGATATTCCCACTCTGTTTGCAGAAGCCCAGTTGGTCATCAGCCGTGCAGGCGCAAGTAGTGTAGCGGATATTTCAGTGATTGGTCGGCCATCGATTTTGGTGCCACTTGGCATCGCGACAGATGATCACCAAACCGTAAATGCGCGTGGGCTTGCAGAAGCTGGCGGGGCTGTGGTGATGACCGAAGATACTTTTACGGTTGAGGCGGTCGCAGCGCAGATCTCAGGTATTCTTAGCGATTCGAAAAAAGCAACTGCAATGGCGCAGGCGGCGCTTGGGGCGGGGCGGCCAGATGCGACCCAAGCCTTGGCTGATCTCACATTAGAACTGGCGCAAAGCCAGCACAAAACACAAAAATAAAAAGACGGTAGGCACTGATATGGCAGCAACGAAACTTCCCACGAAATTAGGCGCGCTTCACTTTGTGGGGATTGGCGGCATTGGCATGTCCGGCATTGCCGAAGTTCTTCTGGATCATGGCTATACTGTGCAAGGCTCGGACTTGAAGGCATCCAAAATCACGGATCGTTTGGCCGGTTTGGGGGCTAAAATTTTCGTCGGGCAGGCTGCTGAAAACCTTCAGGATGCGGATGTTGTGGTGATCTCTAGTGCGATCAAGCCCGGTAACGCTGAATACGATGCTGCGCGGGCGAAGGGCCTGCCGATTGTGCGCCGCGCCGAAATGCTGGCGGAATTGATGCGCTTGAAATCTAACGTGGCCGTCGCGGGAACCCACGGCAAAACCACGACGACAACCATGGTCAGCGCGTTGTTGGATGCGGGCGGTGTCGACCCGACTGTTATCAACGGCGGCGTAATTCACGCCTACGGTTCTAACGCACGCGTGGGGCAGGGGGAGTGGATGGTGGTTGAGGCCGACGAAAGCGACGGTACCTTCAATAGGCTCCCTGCAACGATTGCTGTGGTCACCAATATTGACCCCGAGCATATGGAGCATTGGGGCAGTTTTGATAACCTGCGTAAAGGCTTTCTGGACTTCGTTTCAAATATTCCGTTTTACGGCTTGGCAGTGTGTTGCACGGATCATTCCGAGGTGCAGTCCCTGGTGGGCAAGATCACGGACCGGCGTGTTGTCACCTATGGTTTTAACGCACAGGCTGACGTGCGTGCAGTGAACCTGATGTACCGCAATGGGGCGGCGTATTTCGATGTGGCTTTGCAAGGCGAGGACCAGATGATTGAGGGCTGTATGTTGCCTATGCCCGGCGATCACAACGTATCCAATGCGCTGGCCGCAGTTGCTGTGGCGCGCCATCTTGGTTTGAAGCGTGATGAGATCAAATCAGCGCTTGAGAATTTTCGCGGTGTGAACCGACGCTTTACGCGTATCGGTGAAGTAGGTGGCGTGACGATTATTGATGACTATGCACACCATCCGGTTGAGATTGCTGCGGCCCTTCGTGCAGCGCGGCAGGCAACAGAAGGCCGCGTAATCGCTGTGCACCAACCGCACCGTTATTCACGCTTGCACGACCTGTTCGATGACTTTTGCAGCTGTTTTAATGACGCAGATGTTGTGGCAATTTCCGAGGTCTTTGCCGCGGGCGAAGATGTCATCGAAGGGGCTAACCGTGATGACCTGGTGGCGGGGCTAATCCGGCATGGCCATCGCCACGCCCGTGCGGTTGTGGGTGAGGATGACCTTTTGCGCTTGGTACGCGAACAAGCCGTGGCAGGGGATATGGTCGTATGCCTTGGTGCCGGTACCATTTCAGCTTGGGCCAATGGCTTGCCCGCAAAAATGGGAGCCGATCAATGATTGTTAGTGCATCCATCGTGTCATGTTGTGTCTGGGCCTTACTGGCTAGTATCACAGCGCTGTTGCCGTTGCGGGTCCAGTATGCGCCCGCAATTATGTTGGCAATCGTTGTGCCATTTTTGCTTATTTTCGTGGGATTTGAACATGGCCTTGGTGCCGTCGCACTTGGTCTTGCGGCGTTTGTATCGCTGTTTCGCGTGCCACTTTTGTATGTAGCGCGTCAAATGATTGGCGAGCCTGTACGCTCATGAGTGCGACTGTTTTGATCTGCGGTTGGGTGGTTCTTGCTCAAATCCTTCAATCGGTCCCGTCCAAAGACAATCACTGGGGGCGGGCGTATTTCTTGATAGCGGTCGGTATTCCGACCCTCGGCATGGCAACGTATTCGGGTGGCGTTTGGGCGGCTGTGCTGGGCCTTGGTGTTGGTATTGCTGTGCTGCGCTGGCCGCTGTATCGCGGTGTGAATTGGCTCAAAGATAAGGCGCTACGATGACGGATTGGCCCGATGTGCGCGGACGACTTACCCAAGGGCGCGCCCTTGCGGACCTGACGTGGTTGCGTGTTGGTGGTCCCGCTGACGTGCTTTTCCAGCCTGCTGATGTGGACGATCTTTGTTCGTTTCTCGCGGCCCTACCTGCTGAGACGCCGGTGTTCCCAATGGGTGTCGGTAGCAATTTGATTGTTCGTGACGGTGGGCTGCGCGCGGCTGTCATTCGGATGGGGCGCGGTTTTAATGACATAGAAATTAGCGGCACCACTGTGCGGGCAGGGGTTGCAGCACTTGATGCCCATGTGGCGCGTAAAGCAGCCGATGCCGGTCTTGATTTGACGTTCTTGCGTACAATCCCAGGTTCAATTGGTGGTGCTGTTCGGATGAATGCGGGATGTTATGGACGGTATACCGCCGATCACTTTATCAAGGCAGAAGCCGTAACGCGCAGTGGTGAGCGGGTTGAGCTTGGTCCTGACGATTTAGCCTTTGGCTATCGAACATCTACGTTGCCCGAAGGCTGGGTATTGACCCATGCGGTGTTTGAGGCGCCCGCGGGCAATCCGCAAACTTTGCACGACACAATGGCGGTTCAGCTGGCCAAGCGCGATGAAACCCAGCCGACCAAAGACAGAAGCGCGGGCAGCACTTTTCGCAACCCTGCGGGGTTCAGCTCAACTGGGCGGGCGGATGATGTTCACGACCTCAAGGCGTGGAAGGTGATTGAAGATGCTGGCCTGCGCGGGTTCACACTTGGCGGTGCGCAGATGTCTCCCAAACATCCAAATTTTCTCATCAACACTGGGGATGCCACCGCTGATGATCTGGAAAAACTGGGCGAGCTGGTGCGAAAAAAGGTTTACGAAAACAGTGGCCTGACGCTAGAGTGGGAAATTATGCGAGTGGGTGAACCCGCCGCAAAATAAGCGCGCAAAAAGCGGGCAATGATAAGAATGGCGGGCAGAGCAGCCCTCGGACATGAAAAGAAGCGTGCAACCATGCGCGCGCAATCCGTTCTGACGAGAGCGGGGAGATGAGGCAAGCGGTGGGTAAGTCAGGCAGTGACCCCCTTAAAATTGCAGTACTGATGGGCGGGCCAAGCGCAGAGCGTGAGGTCTCTTTGTCGTCCGGTGAGCAAGTGTGCGCGGCACTCAGTAGTCTTGGTCATGATGTACACTCAATTGATGCTGGCAAAGATCTTGGCGCGCAGCTGTTGGCGCTTGCTCCTGATGTGGCGTTCAATGCGCTGCACGGACGGTGGGGCGAGGACGGGTGTGTTCAGGGCCTGCTTGAATGGCTTAATATCCCCTATACGCATTCGGGTGTTATGGCATCTGCGATCGCGATGGACAAAACCCGCACCAAAGAGATTTATGCCGCGGCCGCGCTGCCTTTTGTACCGAGCGTGATTGCGCGGCGCGAAGATGTGATGGCGTCTCACGTGATGCCTGTGCCGTATGTGGTTAAACCCAATAATGAAGGGTCCAGCGTTGGGGTCTATCTGGTTGCTGATGACGCCAATGGCCCTCCGCACCTGTCCGACGACATGCCAGATGAGGTGATGGTCGAAGCTTATGCAGATGGTCGTGAGTTAACAGCCACAGTCATGGGGGGGCGTGTTTTTGCCGTAACTGATATTCTGACCGACGGTTTTTATGACTATGATGCAAAATATGTAGCGGGTGGGTCGCGCCATGTTGTGCCTGCGGATATTCCGGATGACATCTCCAAGGCGTGTCAGGATTACGCGTTACGCGCCCATTCCGCATTGGGCTGTCGTGGTGTTTCGCGAACTGATTTTCGCTGGGACGACACGCGTGGCATTGACGGTATTATCCTGCTTGAAACCAACACGCAGCCGGGGATGACGCCCACTTCGCTTAGCCCCGAGCAGGCGCAACACGCAGGGCTGTCATACGCTGAGTTTTGCGAATGGATGGTGAGGGACGCGTCATGCAACAGATAGGCAAGCGCTCAATTCTACGTGCCCGCACGTCCAATACTGCACAGCCCGAGGCGTCAGCGCCGCGCCGTGACCCCGCGCCGTCAAAGTGGGCATATCGTTATCACCGTCTGCGACTGCGCCCCGGTTACCGCAACTTTGTGCGCCTTGGTTTGCCGTTGTGTGTAGCGGCGCTTGTTGCGGGTATTTATTTTGCTCAGTCAGATAACCGCGCCAAAACAGTTGCTGCGTGGCAGCAGGCCCGTGCACAACTTGAAACCCGACCCGAGTTCATGGTCAACGTCATGGCAATCGATGGGGCGTCTGATGCGACAGCCACCGCAATTCGTGAAGTTTTACCTGTTGATTTGCCTGTCTCCAGTTTTGATCTGGACCTTGAGACAATGCGCCAAACAGTTGAAAGCCTTGATGCCGTGAAGACCGCATCTCTTGCGGTTCGTACAGGAAATTTGCTGCAAATAGATGTGTATGAGCGGGTGCCAGCGGTTGTTTGGCGTCATCACGAGGGGATGGAACTGCGTGATGATGCAGGGCACCGTGTGGCAGCAGTTGAGGACAGAAATGCTTACCCGCATCTCCCACTGATTGCAGGCATGGGGGCGCAAGACCACGTAGCCGAAGCGCTGCAAGTGATCGCTGCCGCGGCGCCAATTGCTGATCGTGTTCAGGGATTGGTCCGCATGGGCGAGCGCCGTTGGGATGTTGTTTTGCAAACAGGGCAGCGCATAATGCTGCCCGTGGATGCGCCTGTAACGGCCCTTGAGCGTGTGGTGATTTTGGACCGTGCACAAGATATTTTGAACCGTGATGTCATGGCCGTTGATATGCGATTGTCATATCGCCCGACTGTACGGCTGGGCGAAGCGGCCCGCGACGATATCCGTGAAATCAATGAAATTGAGTTTGGAGGCCAACGATGAGCCAGCCCTATGCCATGCAGCGTGCCATGCGAACCGCCCGCAAAGCGGCCCTTCAAAAAGGTGTCATTGCGGTATTGGACATCGGCACATCAAAGACAGCGTGCTTTGTTTTACGTTTTGACGGCTCTGAAGGCCCGTCCTCCGAGGGGATCGGGTCATTGGCAGGACAGTCAAGTTTCCGCGTCATTGGTGTTGCAACAACCCGTTCACGTGGGGTGAGTTTTGGTGAAATCACCACAATGGCTGAGACCGAGCGCGCCATTCGTACCGCTGTGCAGGCTAGCCAAAAAATGGCCGAGACCCGCGTAGATCATGTGATTGTGTCTTTTAGCGGTGCGAACCCACGCAGCTACGGTCTTGATGGTAAAGTCGAACTTGAGACTGGCGTTGTGACGGATGCGGACATTGGCCGGGTTCTGGCGATGTGCGATGAGCCTGACATCGGTGCGGGCCGCGAGGTTTTGCACGCGCAGCCTGTGAACTTTGCGCTGGATTACCGGTCCGGCCTTGCGGATCCGCGCGGGCAGGCGGGGCAAGAATTGATGACCGATCTGCATCTGCTGACAGTTGATGCACCTGTAATTCAAAACATCGTGCAATGCGTGAAGCGCTGCGACCTAGAGCTGGCTGGCCTTGCTTCGGCGGCATATTCCAGTGGTCTTTCTGCCTTGATCGAGGATGAGCAAGAGCTGGGCGCTGCATGTATCGACATGGGCGGCGGCTCGACCAGTATTTCGATCTTCATCAAGAAACATATGATTTACTCAGATGCGGTGCGTATGGGCGGCGATCACGTTACATCCGATATCGCGATGGGTCTGCGTGTGCCAACACCAACAGCGGAACGGCTTAAGACATATTACGGCGGCGTTCACGCCACGGGTATGGATGACCGTGACATGATCCAACTTGGCGGTGACACGGGTGATTGGGAGCTTGATAGCCGTCAAGCAAGCCGCGCGGAGTTGATTGGTATCATGCGTCCCCGCGTAGAAGAAATTTTGGAAGAAGCGCGCGCACGGCTTGATGCGGCGGGCTTTGAACATTTGCCAAGCCAGAAGATTGTGCTGACTGGTGGCGCGAGCCAAATCCCCGGCCTTGACGGGTTGGCCAGCCGCATTTTGGGACAGCACGTCCGCATGGGGCGGCCGTTGCGGGTTCAAGGGCTTCCGCAGGCTGTAACGGGACCTGCATTTTCGTCTGCTGTTGGGCTGGCGCTTTTTGCGGCGAACCCTCAGGACGAGTGGTGGGACTTTGATGTACCAACTGAAATGTATCCTGCGCGCAGCCTAAAGCGCGCCTTCCGGTGGTTCAAAGACAACTGGTAACCCCGAAATCTATGGCTATACCCCCAGATAAGGGGCGTTTGAGCGGTTTTTTGCCGTTATTTTGTGCTGAAATCACCGTTTTTCAGGTGACGCGCGCCAATTGTCGCGGTATCATACTCTCCAATGAAGGCAGTACGCACCTGGAAAAGCAGGGCGAGCACAATGTTGAAAACGAGCCGCATCCAGAAATTTGGGGGCTGCGGCGAACTCAGGCGGATATATCACTATGGCACTTAATCTCTCCATGCCCGGACAAGAAGATCTCAAACCCCGCATCACTGTTTTCGGTGTTGGGGGTGCTGGCGGTAACGCTGTTGATAACATGATCGAAAAAGCCCTTGAGGGTGTTGAGTTCGTGATTGCCAATACAGACGCGCAGGCATTGCAGCAGTCTGGCGCGCCATCGAAAATCCAGCTTGGTGTAAAAGTAACCGAAGGCCTTGGTGCTGGGGCGCGCGCGTCTGTTGGTGCTGCCGCTGCCGAAGAAAGCATTGAGCAAATCGTTGACCACCTTGCGGGTGCGCACATGTGCTTTATTACCGCTGGGATGGGTGGTGGCACCGGTACAGGTGCGGCGCCAATCATCGCGCAAGCGGCGCGTGAGTTGGGTGTTTTGACTGTTGGTGTGGTTACAAAGCCGTTCCAGTTTGAGGGTGCAAAACGCATGCGTCAGGCTGAAGAAGGTATTGAGGCACTGCAAAAGATGGTCGACACGCTGATCATCATTCCGAACCAAAACCTGTTCCGCTTGGCGAATGAAAAAACTACGTTCACCGAAGCTTTCTCGATGGCTGACGATGTCCTTTATCAAGGCGTGAAAGGCGTGACTGATTTGATGGTCCGCCCCGGTCTGATCAACCTCGACTTTGCAGATGTTCGCGCTGTGATGGACGAAATGGGCAAGGCGATGATGGGAACAGGCGAGGCGTCTGGCGAGGATCGTGCGCAGCAGGCTGCAGAGAAAGCCATCGCGAACCCACTTCTCGACGAGATCAGCCTCAACGGCGCGAATGGCGTGCTCATCAACATCACTGGCGGTTACGATCTTACATTGTTCGAACTGGATGAAGCGGCAAATGTTATCCGTGACAAAGTGGACGCGGATGCAAATATCATCGTCGGTTCAACTTTGGACACAACTCTCGATGGCATCATGCGGGTCAGCGTTGTGGCAACCGGTATCGACGCTGCCACCAGTGTACACGATATGCCTGCCCCACGCCGCGCCAGCGCTACACCTGCTGCGCCACAACAGGCCGCTCAACCAGAGCCAGCTCAGCCCGCACCAGTAGCCGCGCGTGAAGCCACGGCAGAGCCGAGCCTGTTTAACGAGCTTGACGCTGAGCAGCCTGTCGAGGCTGATGCCGCAGAGAACATCTTTGACGCTTCTTCTGCTGGCGGTGACGTACCTCCTCCCGCGTACCAGCCAGCACCTGAGGCGCCTGCGGCCGAGCAGTATGTCGCGCCGCAAGCGCCTGCACCTGGGCAGCCCTCTGCGGAAGCGCTTGCGCGTTTGAATGCAGCCGTGTCCAACACGCCGGCACGTGAAGCGCAGCCTGCTCCAACTGCAGCCCCTGCGCCGCAAGCGCCCGAAGCAGCAGAGCGTCCTCGTTTTGGCATCAACAGCCTAATTGGTCGCATGACTGGTGGAGCAGAGCAGTCTGAGCGTTCTGCACCGGCGGCGATGCGCCAGCAGCCTCCGGTTCAAGAAGCATATGATGATGAGCAAAGCACAAATGCCGAGCAAGACCGCATCGAAATTCCTGCGTTCTTGCGCCGTCAAGCAAACTAGGTTTAGCTAAATAACTTCAACGGGCCGCTTCCTTTGGAGGCGGCCTTTTTTATTTGATATTAATGACTTGACGAAAAGTATGGCGAGGTTCCGCCGAGCCGCAGATCGACTGTTACAAAACGTTACAAACTGTTAATTGTGACTTTGGCGGGCTTTTCATAGCAAGGTTGCACAAAAGCATCACCTGTCTGAGGCACATCTTGCAAACAACATTGCGTACCCCTGTTACATTTACCGGCACCGGCCTGCACTCTGGCCGCGCTGTGCGTATGACAGTCGCGCCTGCCTCTGCGAATTACGGTATCTGGTTTCGCCGCACGGATGTGGCGTCCTCGAAAGACAATTTGATCCCAGCCACGTGGGACCGCGTAGAAATTTCTCCGCTATGCACGTTGTTGGTCAATGATGCTGGTGTAACGGTTTCGACGGTTGAGCAC
Organism: Nereida ignava; assembly: GCF_047114695.1. Classification (GTDB taxonomy): domain Bacteria; phylum Pseudomonadota; class Alphaproteobacteria; order Rhodobacterales; family Rhodobacteraceae; genus Nereida; species Nereida ignava. The sequence goes on along the minus strand of NZ_CP112885.1, from coordinate 718,827 downwards.
GTTATGGCGGCATTGACCGGCTGCGGTATTCATAATGCGATGATCGAAATTGATGGTGGCGAAGTGCCCATTCTGGACGGCAGTTCGGTCACTTTTGCACAATCTTTCCTGAACGCGGGCGTGCAGACTTTGGGCGCGCCGCTGCAAGCGATCCGAATTCTGAAAGACATTGAAGTTACAGTAGACGGTGCGACTGCATCACTCTCCCCTTCAGATGCGCTTGAAATAGATTTCTCAATTGATTTTGCGGACGGCGCGATTGGTCGACAGCGCAAGCACCTCAATCTGCGCAACGGCACGTTTGTGCGTGAGCTGTCCGACAGCCGTACGTTCTGCCGTCAATCAGACGTGGACGCGATGCGCTCAAATGGTTTGGCGTTGGGTGGCACATTGACCAACGCGGTTGTTGTTGATGGTGACGCAGTCCTCTCGCCAGGTGGGTTTCGCCACGCGGATGAAGCGGTACGTCACAAAATGCTCGATGCGTTGGGTGATTTGTCGCTTGCAGGGCACCCTATTTTGGGCCGGTACACCGGCGTTCGCGCAGGGCACGCAATGACGAACCGTCTGTTGCGCGCGCTCTTTGCGGACCCAAGCGCCTTTGAAGTTGTCACATGCACACCTGAAATGGCATCTGGCCTTCCGGGCGCAGGTGTTGAGGTGTTGGATCTGCCGCAAGCCTGCTGATCAATCGTTTTTGTTTATGTTCTGGGCGCGTCACTGCGGATAGCCTCTGGATAAATCTTTGAGCAGTCTTTACACATTTTGTTAAAGGACCGAGAGAGGGATCGACGGGCCATGCGGGAACGCGCGACGCAGTCACGAGTAAAACGAAAATCGCCCCAAATACAGGGCCGCTACGCCCGTGCAGCACGCGCAACTGTTGCGGTAGTTGGGCTTGTCGCTATTGCTGGCTGTGCGGCGCTGTCAAACGAAGGGCGTGATCGCCCGTTGGAATCCTACACCGCCGAAGAAATCTACCAACGTGGTGAATTTGAACTTGCCGAGAGCAACCCCGAAGAAGCTGCGCGCTTTTTTGGCGAGGTCGAGCGGCTTTATCCTTATTCTGAGTGGGCCAAGCGCGGTCTGATCATGCAGGCATTCGCGTTCCACAAAGACCGTGATTACCCAAGTTCACGCGCAGCGGCACAGCGATTTATTGACTTTTATCCTGCAGATGAGGATGCGGCATATGCGCAGTACCTCTTGGCGCTTAGCTTTTACGACCAGATTGATGAGATCGGTCGCGACCAAGGTTTGACGTTTCAGGCGTTGCAGGCATTGCGCACTGTGATCGAGCGTTATCCTGATACGGAATATGCCCGCTCTTCAATTTTGAAGTTTGATCTGGCTTTTGATCACCTTGCGGCCAAGGAGATGGAAATTGGCCGTTATTACTTGCGCAAAGGCCACTTTACGGCGGCCATTAACCGCTTTCGCGTGGTTGTTGAAGATTTCCAAACAACTTCACACACACCCGAAGCGTTACACCGCTTGGTCGAAAGCTACGTGTCACTTGGCTTGGCTGATGAAGCAAAAACAGCCGGTGCGATCCTTGGGTATAATTTCCAGTCAACGGACTGGTATCAAGATAGTTTCAATTTGTTGACGAGTAACGGTCTTGAGGCAGAGGCCAGCGGAGACAGCTGGTTGCGCCAAATTTACCGTCAGGTTCTCAAGGGCGAATGGCTGTAGCACGAAGATGCTGCGCGGGCTCGACATACGGGACATGCTTATCATTGACCGACTGGAGTTGAACTTCAGCGCGGGGCTCAACGTTTTGACGGGCGAAACCGGTGCGGGTAAATCCATTCTTCTCGATAGTCTTGGCTTTGTATTGGGCTGGCGTGGACGTGCGGAATTGGTCCGTCAAGGAGCTGACCAAGGGGAAGTGACCGCGTGGTTTGAGCTGTCACCGGATCATGCGGCGTTTGATGTTTTGCGTGAAGCGGGATGGGACGTTGAGGATGAGCTGATCCTGCGCCGGGTGAATACTCGCGATGGGCGCAAAACCGCGTGGATCAACGACCGCCGAGCCAGCGGTGAGGTGCTACGCGCTGTGTCCGAGACTTTGGTTGAATTGCACGGACAACATGATGATCGCGGTTTGCTGAATGCGCGCGGCCACCGTGCTTTGCTTGATGAATTTGCAGGCCTTGAGGCTGCGCTGTCTGATGTGGCGGCCGATTGGCGAAACGTTCGGGTTGCAAACCGTGCGTTAGATGCGGCTCGGGCTGAGCTGGTCGCCGTTAAAGACGAAGAAGAATTTTTGCGCCACGCTGTGGGGGAGCTGGATGCGCTTGCCCCTGAGCCCGGCGAAGAAGCCGCACTCGATACGCGCCGACGTTTGATGCAAGGCGCAGAGAAAATTCGTGATGATATTGCCCGTGCGCACACTGCCATGGGGCGTGACGGCGCAGAAGCGCAGCTGGATGCGGCGATGCGTTGGCTTGATGATGCCGCGAGCGGCGCAGAAGGCGGCCTTGATGAGCCCGTTGCAGCGCTTTCGCGAGCCATGTCAGAACTTGCCGATGCACAAGCAGGCGTAGACCGTGTGCTTGATAGTCTGGCGTTTAATCCGTCCGAGCTTGAAGACACCGAAGAGCGGCTTTTTGCGATCCGTGCTCTTGCGCGCAAACACGACGTGTTGCCTGATGATTTGGCCGCGTTTGCAGATGAGTTGCGTATCAAACTGCAGGCTCTGGATGGTGGGGCGCACAAGATTTCCGATCTTGAGGCAGCATTGGCTGCGGCGCAAAAGACGTATGATCGTGCCGCTGACGCATTGACCGCGCAACGCCAACTGGCCGCTGCTAATCTTGATGCCGCAATGTCGGCAGAGCTTGCGCCTTTGAAGATGGAGCGCGCGGTTTTCACCACCGATGTCACGCCTTGTGATTCTGGGCCGACCGGCAAAGACGAAGTTGCTTTTCGCGTGGCGACCAACCCGGGCGCGCCCTCAGGCCCGCTTAACAAGATTGCGTCTGGTGGCGAATTGAGCCGTTTCTTATTGGCGCTGAAAGTATGTTTGACGCGGTCTACGACAGGGCTGACCATGATCTTCGACGAGATTGATCGTGGGGTCGGGGGTGCCACAGCGGATGCTGTTGGTCGCCGATTGGCTGAAGTCGCGAGTGCGGGGCAAGTTTTGGTTGTGACACACAGTCCCCAAGTTGCGGCATTGGGCGCGCATCATTGGCGTGTAGAAAAGCGCGTGACTGCAGGAGCAGACGGGGACATTACCACATCGACGGTTGTGCCATTAAACGCGGGCGACCGCGTTGATGAGCTAGCACGAATGCTTTCTGGCGACAAAATTACCGACGAGGCGCGTGGCGCGGCCCGCGCTTTGCTGGGTGGCTGATGCTTGGTGGCGGTACATCAGGGGTGTGGCAAAACCTGCGTGCGTCACTTCGTCAGGCAGCGCACACGCTGCGTGATGTGATCCGCCTGATCCGCGCGAACGGCCCCAGTCAAATCCAGTTTTGGTTCATCGCACTTGGGGTCGGTATTGCTGCGGGTTTTGCCGCTGTTTTCTTTCGTAAAGGCATCACTGCGTTGCAAAGCTGGGTCTACGGCGCGCCTGATATTCAGCGTATTCATTCGTTTGCGGCAGACCTGCATTGGATCTGGCTTGTGACGCCGCCCGTGATTGGCGGGCTTATCGTGGGACTTATATTGCATAACTTCACCGAGGATGGACGCGTGCGCAGTGTTGCAGACGTTATAGAAGGCGCTGCGATGAACGAGGGGCGCGTTGAACGGCGTGCCGGATTGGCATCAGCGGCAGCGTCGCTGATTACGCTTTCAACTGGTGGCTCAACAGGCCGCGAAGGACCTGTGGTGCACATGGCAGCGGTTCTTTCGACGTGGGTTAGCAATTGGATTAAAGCAGACGGAATTACGGGGCGTGATCTGTTGGGGTGTGCGGTGGCCGCTGCTGTATCGGCCAGTTTTAACGCCCCAATTGCAGGTGCACTTTTTGCGCTTGAGGTGATCTTACGGCACTTCGCCGTCCATGCGTTTGCACCGATCGTGATCGCCTCGGCTGCGGGTACGGTGATCAATCGATTGATGTTTGGCGACGTGACCGAATTCACACTAAGCCAAGCGAACACCCTGTCATTTTACCAAGAATTGCCTGCTTTTTTGATGCTGGGCCTGACATGCGGCTTGGTAGCCGTTGTCATGATGCGGACAATTTTCTGGGCGGATGATGTCACGACACGCTGGCAGGCGCGGTTTGCGATACCGCGGTATCTACGCCCTGCGTTCGCCGGTCTCGCTTTGGGCGTTTTGGCTATCGGCTTTCCGCACATCATTGGCGTGGGCTACGAGACTACTTCGGCAGCGCTTACAGGAAGCCTGCTCTGGCACGAAGCGCTTGTATTTGCAGTGCTGAAAGTAGTTGCTGTAGCGATCACCATGGCTGGCCGGATGGGGGGCGGGGTATTTTCGCCGTCTTTGATGGTGGGTGCGCTGACAGGGCTGACATTTGGATATGTGGCAACCGCGCTGCTTCCCGATGTATCGGGTGCTACGACGCTTTATGCCTTGGCGGGCATGGGGGCTGTCGCAGCTGCAGTTTTAGGCGCACCGATTTCAACGACTTTGATTGTGTTCGAGCTTACCGGAGATTGGCAAACTGGACTGGCGGTGATGGTTGCAGTGTCACTTTCTACGGCTGTGGCCAGTCGGTTGGTGGATCATTCGTTCTTTTTGTCTCAGCTTGAACGGCGTAACATCCACCTTGCGGCAGGGCCACAGGCCTATTTGTTGGCACTATTTAACGTGGCGAACGTCATGCGCCCCGTGTCCGACGAGAACGCTGCAAGCACAGAACACTGCTGGGAGCTGATCGAACAGGGGGTCTATGTGGACGGGAACGCAACGCTTGAGCAGGCGATGCCTTTGTTCGAGGCCTCAAATATCAGCTTTATTCCCGTCGTCACATTGGGTGGTGAAGATGCGCCACCTGAATTGTGGGGCGCGCTTTTTCAAGTGGATGCCCTACGTGCGTACAACAAGGCGCTGGCCGAAACTGCCGCCGAAGAGCACAGCTAAAGCTTAGACGTTCTCGACAGTGACCCGCGATGTGTCAAAAGCGATGTGCCCTTTGATGCGCATGGCTGCTTCGGTAGGGTTTTCATACGACCAAGCGGCGTCTTCAAGAGAACCGGATTTTGTCTGAATGGTGTAGTGGCTCGCAGCGCCCTTGGCGGGGCAGTTGGTCACTGTCTCTGAGGTATCCAAAAAGGCCATCGCCACGTCTGTAACGGGAAAGTACATCACTTCTGCCAAATCACCTTCGCTCAGGATCAGTGCGTCACGGGTTTCGCCGATGACTGCACCAGCCACACGGACGACTGTCGTTGTATCTGCACGGCGAACGTTAATGGTGTTGGTCATATGTGATCCTTTCAAAGAGGCGCCGTAGCCTGCTCAAGCCATGCCGCCGCTGATTTTGACAGTTTACCTGATAATTTACGACTAATGTCCGCGTGATATGCATTGAGCCACGCGCGTTCATCTGCGCTCAGAGTGTCTGTATCTATCAATCGGCGATCAATTGGAACCCATGTCAGTGTTTCAAAACACATCATTGGTGTTCGGGTCTGTTCTGCATCACGTACAATCACCAAATTTTCGATGCGGATGCCAAATTTGTCCTCGACGTAGTAGCCGGGCTCATTCGACAAAATCATGCCTGCTTGCAAAGGCTCGTGCGAGGCGCGGCTAATCCGCTGCGGGCCCTCATGGACACACAGGTACACACCGACGCCGTGGCCAGTGCCATGACCGAAATCCAAACCCTCCGACCACAAAAACTGCCGCGCGAGGGGGTCAAGATCACGGCCTGCGGCCCCTTTCGGAAACTTAACCCGCGACACAGCAATCATACCGCGTAAAACTGCCGTAAAACATTTCGTCATCTCGGCAGTCGGTGTGCCAAGCGCAACCGTGCGAGTGATATCGGTTGTTCCGTCGATATATTGCCCACCGCTGTCGATCAGCAGCATTGAGTTTGTATCAAGCTTGCGGTTGGTTTCTTCAGTTACGCGGTAATGAACAATCGCACCATTGGGCCCTGAGCCACAGATGGTTTCAAAACTGATGTCGCGCAGCGCGCCGGTTGCCTCGCGAAAGCTTTCGAGTTTTGTGACAACGTCAATTTCACTAAGTGTGCTGTGATCCGCGGCGTCCAGCCATGCCAAAAACTCAACCATGGCAGCGGCGTCACGGATATGTGCGGACTTGGTACCGCTTAGTTCCGCCTCGTTCTTGCATGCTTTCGGCAAGATGCATGGATCACGGGCCAGTACAGGCCGGGCAAGCTGCGACACCACGGCGACAGGAATGCTTGATTTATCAACAAGCACATCACCTTGTAAGGCCTGTAAGGCTTGCTCAAATTCGCCCCGCTCTCGCAAAGTCAGCCCTTCTTGAGGCTTAAGTTTTGCAAATTTTTGGGTATCGCTGAAAAGCTCAACAGCACCGGTGGCATGCAAAATCGCAAACGCTTGGACAATGGGGTTGCGGGGAATGTCGCTGCCGCGGATGTTCAAAAGCCAACAAATGCTATCAGGGAGCGTTAGTACCGCAGCGCTGTGACCCGCTTTTGACAACTCAGCCGCCAAAGTACGACATTTTTCTCGGGATGTTTTGCCGGCAAGATCTTCGGGGTATGCGATAACTTGACCCTGCGGCCTCTCAGGTTGGCCCGCCCAGATATTGTCGATCAGGTTCTCAGTTGCGCGCAACGCAATGCCCGATCCGTCCAAGGCTTTTGTCAGCGCTTCAATTTCGCCGGCGGTGTGCAGCCAAGGATCATAGGCAACCGTATTGCCGCTCTCGAGCGTGTTGCGCAGCCATTCATGGCGTGGCGTTTCGGTGCTCAGGATCACCTCAAAGTCATCGGCGCATTGGGTGCGCGCTTGTAACGTGTAGCGCCCATCAACCAACATCGTGGCTGAGGTCGCTGTCACAAGACATTCACCCGCAGAGCCTGTGAAACTTGTCAGCCAGCTAAGCCGTGCATCGTGATCATTTACGTATTCGCCTTGATGGGCGTCGGCGCGGGGCACAAGGAAAGCGTCAACCTTTGCGCGCTGCATTTCATTCCGGAGTGCGGCCAATCGTGGCGGTCCGTCTTGGGGGCGTGTGCGCGTTACAAAGGCTTGATGCATTATCCGGCTTTCCTCATTCCCAGTACTTTGGCGCGGGCGCGTGGGTCCGTGTCAAACAGCGAGGCCAGTTGTTCGGTCATCGCGCCAGCAAGTTGTTCAACGTCCGTGATCGTGACCGCGCGATCGTAATAGCGGGTTACATCGTGCCCAATACCGATCGCAACCAGTTCAACTGCCTTACGTTTTTCAACCATAGCAATCACGTCGCGTAAGTGTTTTTCAAGATAGTTGGCAGGGTTGACGGACAAGGTCGCATCATCAACGGGTGCGCCGTCTGAAATCACCATCAACACTTTGCGCGCTTCTGGTCGCGAGATCATGCGCCGATGCGCCCACTCAAGCGCCTCGCCATCAATGTTCTCTTTCAGCAAGCCTTCTTTCATCATAAGGCCAAGGTTTGGCCGCGCACGCCGCCATGGTGAATCAGCCGATTTATAAATGATGTGGCGCAAATCGTTTAGGCGGCCTGGCTGCTGTGGACGCCCATCCGCGAGCCAGTTTTCACGGCAAAGTCCACCTTTCCACGCCCGCGTCGTGAACCCCAGAATTTCTACTTTCACCTGACAACGCTCAAGCGTTCGCGCCATGACATCTGCACAAATTGCCGCAATCGAGATAGGCCGCCCACGCATGGAGCCGGAGTTGTCGAGTAGCAGTGTTACGACTGTGTCACGGAACTCTGTGTCTTTTTCAACTTTGAATGAAAGCGGGGTGGTCGGGTTCGCAATCACGCGTGCCAAGCGGCCTGCGTCCAGGGTGCCTTCCTCAAGATCAAATTCCCAGCTTCGGTTTTGCTGTGCTTGAAGGCGGCGCTGAAGCTTGTTCGCAAGGCGCGAAACCGCGCCCTTTAAAGGGTCAAGCTGCTGGTCAAGATAAGCGCGCAGTCTTTCCAACTCGGCAGGTTCGGCAAGATCTTCGGCGCGGATTTCTTCATCGTGCTCTGTCGACCAAGCCTCGTAAAGGGGGTCTGCATCGGAAATGGGCTGTGGCGCCGGTGGCTCAGTAGGGGCCTCGCCTTCGGGCATTTCGGTCTCTTCGCCCATGTCTTGCTCAGCGGCATCATCAAGCTGAACTGATGACTGCGCAGCATCCTGTTGCTGTTCTTGGCTTTGCTCAGGGTTGGCCTCGGCTTCTTCCTCACCAGTGTCATCATCCGAGCCAGTGCTATCAGGCTCTTGGGGGTCCTCAGATGCGCCGTCGCTGTCGTCTGCTTCGTCATCCTCAAAGTCGTCGGGATCATCACCAAGCTGATCGCCGTAGCCCAAGTCATCAATGATCTGACGTGCAAACTTCGAGAAACTTTGCTGGTCTTGCAGCATCTCTGACAGGTTTTCGAGAGTGCCACCTGCGCGGTCCTCTATAAATCCACGCCACAGCTCCATCACATTTTGTGCACCGGCAGGAAGTGGGCGACCCGTTGCGAGATGACGGATCAGGTAGCCCGCGGCAACCGCGAGGGGCGCTTCTGCGGGTTCTTTGATTTGGTCATAGCCTTTGCGCAGCGCGTCATTGGTAATTTTCACATCGATATTCGAAGCGGTGCCTGGCATGTATTCGGCGCCAACTGCTTCAATCCGAGCCGTTTCCATAGCCTCGTAAATATCGCGGGCCATCTGTCCATCTGGAACGTAGCGGTTGTGCGTTGATGGATCGTGAAACTTATGGCGTAGTGCCAAAGCATCCGCAGTGCCACGCGCAAGCAGCACCTCATCGCGGGTCATGCGGCGGCTGATCTGGGGCAGACGGATCGTTTCGTTTGTTGCTCCGGGTGGGTCGACTGAAAAGCTGACGGACAAATCTGGGTCGTTGGCCATTACTTTTGTGGCCTCGGCGAGTGCCTTTTTGAACGGGTCCGCGGGGTTGTCGTTGTTTTTCGTCATGATCAGCAATCTAGTGCGATTGGCGTAGGGCACAATCGAAATATTGAGCAAAAATTGGGGCGTGGGTGGCGTCCCATGGGGACGCCTGTTGGCCTATCGTCAGCCCTTTGCCTCAGCCCAGGCTGGCGTTTGCAGCGCTTTCAGGAAGCTCTTCGTCAAAGCAGCGTTGGTAGAATTCGGCGACTGTCTGGCGTTCGAGCTCGTCACATTTGTTCAAGAACGAAAGTCTGAAAGCATAGCCAACGTTACCAAAAATTTCTGCGTTTTGTGCCCAAGCAATGACTGTGCGCGGGGACATAACCGTTGAGAGGTCACCGTTCATAAATGCAGTACGCGAAAGGTCTGCGACCTGTACCATTTGTTGAAGTGTTTTGCGCCCGTGATCTGTGTCGTAGTAAGGCGATTTAGCAAGAACAATCGAGGCTTCTTTCTCAACAGATAGGTAGTTCAACGTTGAGACAAGTGACCAGCGGTCCATTTGACCTTGGTTGATTTGCTGCGTGCCGTGATAAAGTCCCGTTGTATCGCCCAAACCGACGGTGTTGGCTGTTGCGAAGATACGGAAATACGGGTGCGGTGTGATCACTTTGTTTTGGTCGAGCAGTGTAAGTTTGCCGTCTACCTCCAATACTCGTTGGATCACGAACATCACATCTGCACGACCGGCGTCATATTCATCAAAAACAATTGCAGTTGGCGTGCGCAGAGCCCAAGGCAGAATGCCCTCTTGGAAATCAGTGACCTGCTTGCCGTCACGCAGCTTAATTGCGTCTTTACCAATAAGATCAATTCGGCTGATGTGGCTGTCGAGGTTCACCCGCACGGAGGGCCAATTCAGGCGCGCCGCAACTTGCTCGATATGGGTAGATTTGCCGGTGCCATGATAGCCCTGAATCATCACGCGGCGGTTATGTTCGAACCCCGCGAGGATCGCCAAAGTTGTATCGTGATCAAATTTGTACGTAGGGTCCAACTCCGGCACGCGGTCAGAGGCTTCTTCAAACCCGTGAACCACCATATCCACGTCGATACCAAATGTTTCACGAACCGAAATTGGTTTGGTGGGCTTTGCTTCAATATCGATCATTCCGTCAGCCATTTGAAAGGGTCCTACCTACGTCTTGTCATGTTGTTGCGTCGTTGGGTGCAACATAATCCAAGTCTCGGCAAGGGCTAGGGCTAAAATACTCCCGTTAGGCGGCGCCCACATCCGCATAGTGAGATGTGCCTCCTCCGTTTGCGTTTGCGTCGCTGTGTTGGAAGACGGAAATCGCGCCTTGGATGTTGGCCACTTGCGATTTTAGGTTCTGCGCAGTCTCGCGCCCCGTGAGTGCAATATTGGCGTTATGCTGCGTCAGCTTGTCCAATGCTTCAAGGGCAGTCGAAATTTCCGTAAGACCACCCACTTGCACTTCACTACCTTCACGCAAATCGCCAAGATTTGCGGACATCTTCTGAACCTGTGCCAGAATGTTTGTCAGTGCGTCTCCCGTGTTGCCCACTAAGGCGGCACCTTTTGTTACATCGCTGACGTTGGTTTCGATCAGCGTTCTGATATCACTAGACGCATTGGCCGAGCGCTGTGCTAGCGCGCGCACTTCTGTTGCGACTACAGAGAAACCTTTACCCGCTTCGCCGGCGCGGGCGGCCTCAACCGACGCATTGAGGGCAAGAAGGTTTGTTTGAAAAGCGATTTCATCGATCACGCCGACAATTTTACTTATTTCACCAGATGCGGTTTCGATGTCTTTCATTGCATCCACAGCTTTTGAAACGACGTTACTGGCGTTTTCGGCCTCCATAGAGGTGGTATCTGCAAATCGGCTGATGTCACCAAGTGTTTTTGTGGATTGGTCAACGCGGTCTTTGATCTGCAACATGGCAGCTGTGGTTTCTTCCAGAGCACTTGCCTGCTGTTCAGCGCGTTTGGCCATGTCGTTCGAGCTTAGCGTCATATCAGCAGATTGGTGGTCAAGCTGTGAGCAGTCCGTTTGAATGGTGCTCACCAGCTGCGCGAGCGACTGTACCGTTTCGTTTACGGTTTCTTGCAGCCTTGCAAAAGCACCGTGGAAAGTACCCTCCATACGCGCCCCTACGTCACCTGATGCCAAGCGCTCCATCACAAGGCCCGTAGTTTGTAGCCCGTCTTCAACTTGAGCAACCAGCGCATTTATGGAGGCGGCTACGTTCTGCAAATCACGGTCTTCAAACTTTGATACGATCCGTTTTGTGAAATCGCCGTCTGACGCAGCATCCACCACGTTTGCGATGTCGGCGCGCAACCTGACCATTTCAGCATTTTCAACGGCTATTCGTTTGGCCTCTTTTTCTTGCTGCTCACGTTCTTTCTTGAGCTGCGCTTCACGTTGCTGGGCATTTGCTTGCTCAAGCTCGATCCGTTTGTTGGCTTCTTTTGCATTCTGGCGTGTCAGTTCTTTGGCGCGCGCCCCTTCTTTACGCAGAACATCCAATGCACGTGCGATCTGGCCAAGCTCGTTTTTGCGGTCTAACCCGCTGACCTCTAGGTCGAAATCACCGTCTGCTACGGCCATCATTTCTGAAATTGAGCTTGAGATATCACGGCGCAAGTTGGCTACAAAAGCTGCGGAAGATATCAACCCGAATAGAAGTACCGCGCCCGACGCGATGGCGAACGTAAGGACTGAACTGTCCTTTTCTGCAGCAAGCTCAGCCCGGTTGGTTGTATCAGCTTTTGCGGTCTGCTGTACAAGTTGAGCAAGTAGGCTGCGCGCAGTGATGTTGTGACTATCGATTGTCGCGTAAAGACTGCGTCGTTCCGTGCGAGACGCGGTCAGCTGATCAATCACTGTGACATAGCCACTGAGCAGCTTTTCGACTTCAATTGCGAAGACCTGATAAGGCTTGTTTTGGGTCCGTTGGATAATTTGAGAGACATTATCAGCGGAAGTCGCGAGCAATGCGCGGGCATCTTCAAGCAGTTCGGGATTACCGGTCGCCAGAAAGTCACGTACGAAGGTTTGCGCTGTCATGGCATCAATGAGCGCCAAGTTACCACGGTATGCGGAAAAGCTGTCACCAATTGCGTAAGCCGCCTCAATAACGGCCTTCGTTTGCTTGATTTGTTCGTCCCCAATGTCGCGCAGCGACGTGTTGGCTTCTCTGAATTTTGTTTGCGCTTGTTTCAGTGCCACAACATCAGTGTCGAACGCGTTTAATGTCGTATTTAGTTCAGCCAGCTTACCCGTAATGTTTGATGCTGAGCCGAGTGTTTGCTGGAGGATCTCCACTTCGGTCTGGGTGGTGTCAAGTTGGGCAACCAGTTGCTCTAGCGTGTCTATGGAAGGCGAGGCGTTGTACGTGCGTAAGGACGCGTCAACGGCGGTATATTTGAAGCTAAGCGCATCAACTCGTGACAAGTGGTCAGTTAGCTTGAAATAGCGGTCTTGCTCGGCCCCCTGATGCTCTGTCTTGAAAATACCAAAACTAAAGACTGCGAATGCCAAGATTTGTAGGACAATCATGCCCCCCATAATTTGACGTCCTAAAGACCAATGCCGCATATCGAACCCCACGCGTTTGTGTTACGTGGGGAGCCCTAGCAGAGACGTGCTTTCGAAAACGTTACCAGAGCAAAAGTAAGCTGCGCAGATTTACTTAAAATTGCGGCTATCTTTGATCTGATCCCACGCCCAGACAACCTCTTGTAGCTTGTCTTCGTCTGAACGGTCGCCACCGTTCATGTCGGGGTGCAATATCTTGATAAGTGCTTTGTAAGACTTACGAATTTCTGTCTTGGTCCAGTGGTCCTTGGCTTCCAAAATCTCGATGGCGCGGCGCTCGGTTGGGGGCAGGCGGCGCGTTGTTGTCCCGGATGTTCGGCCAAGGTTTTGCGTGGCGTTCGCGCCCAAAACTTGGTGTGGGTCATCGACCCCAAGACGCGCCCATGCGCGCTGTTCATCAGGTGTGCGGAAAGGTTTTGTTTCGCGGTCCCAAACCCGATCTTTGTCCATTTGCTCGGCAAAGCTTTCTTCGGATGTGCCGTCGAAGAAGTTCCACTTCAGATTGTATTCGCGCACGTGATCTTTACAAAACCAAAAGTAGTCGTCCAAAATATCGGGGCTTTTGGGGGCGCGATATTGGCCGCGTTCTTCACAGCCCGGCCGATCGCATACGCGGGTAGATGTTTCCGATGCACCAGACATCCCGCGGCGTCCGCGCGGGTTTTTTTTCTTTGCAGAAGACACAGACATATCAAAGCCAAATGGATCGTCTTTTTTCATCTTCAACATCCTTCAGAAAGTGGTGTCCGACTCGGAGCGATAAGAATAGTGTTTTGACAGCGAGGCGAAAGGGGTGAAATCAAGAATATGACGAATAGAATGACACGCAAAGAACGGATCGAGGTGGCTCTTCAGGCTTTGTCCCCAGAGCAGTTGATCGTGGAAGATCAATCAGAGGCACATCGCGGTCATTCAGGCTATCAAGACGGCGGCGAAAGCCACTTTCATGTGATCATCAAAAGTGATGCATTGACCGGTAGCCGGATTGCAAAACACCGCGCGATCCACGCTGCTGTTGGCGCTGATTTGATGGCTGAAATTCACGCATTCTCGATTGATATCAAGTAGTCAGGGCGTTTCGCTGTCGTGGGCATCAGCCTCGAAAATATTGTCGTCAGGTTCTGATTTGCGTGGCACTGCCAGTGATTGTTCGTGTGGTGCGTCGTCCACGGGGCGTCTGAACACAAGCATGTTGTGGTAGACGGTCACACGCCCAGCCAATCCGCTGCGTTCTTGCATGGGAAGGGTGTCAGAGCGTTGATACTCCCACCCGCTGAGCGCCAGATCATTGATCATTTCCTGAACGGCAAACGCAAGCCGTCCCGCGCTACCTTTGCTGCCACGGTTGCGCTTTCCCTTTGTCGGAGCAGGCAGAACTTTATACTCAAATTGAGGCATGGCGCGCGTCTCTCCCAAACACAGTAATCGTTTAACCCTGTAGTTTGCGGGCGACCAATTCGTTCACAGCTTTCGGGTTTGCTTTACCGCCGGTAGCCTTCATGACTTGGCCAACGAACCAGCCTGCAAGTTTGGGGTTTTCCTTGGCTTTGGCGACTTGGTCAGGGTTAGCTGCGATGATTTCATCAACGGCTTTTTCGATGGCACCCAAATCAGTAACCTGTTTCATGCCCCGTTCTTCAACAATCACGGCAGGGTCGCCACCGTCTGTGTAGACGATTTCGAATAAGTCTTTTGCGATCTTGCCGCTGATGTCACCCTTGCTAATCAGAGCAATCACGCCGCCCAGTTGTTCGGGGCTGACAGGACTTTCAGTGATGTCTTTGTCGTCTTTTTTCAGGCGACCAAACAGTTCGTTGATTACCCAGTTCGCCGCCAGCTTTCCGTCTTGGCCATCGGCAGTTTTTTCAAAAAATGCTGCATTTTCTGTATCAGCCGTCAGCACAGATGCATCATAATCGGACAGTCCGAAGTCACTTATAAACCGTGCTTTTTTGGCATCCGGTAGCTCGGGTAAATTTGCGGCCAGGTCGTCGACCCATGATTGCTCAATCTCGAGGGGGAGCAAGTCTGGATCAGGGAAATATCGGTAATCGTGCGCCTCTTCTTTAGAACGCATCGAGCGTGTTTCGCCCTTGTCTGGATCATAAAGGCGAGTTTCTTGCGTGACACTACCACCGTCTTCGACGATTGCGATTTGGCGGCGTGCTTCATATTCGATCGCTTGCTGAATAAAGCGCAGTGAGTTCATATTCTTGATCTCACAACGGGTGCCAAGATGGTCAAAATCTTGGGTTTCCATGTATTTCTCGTACGCGCCTGGACGACATACAGAAACGTTTACATCTGCACGCAGGTTGCCGTTCTGCATGTTGCCATCACATGTACCGAGATAACGCATAATTTGGCGCAGTTTACTGACGTATGCGGCGGCTTCCTCGGGGCCGCGAATATTGGGGCGGCTGACGATCTCCATCAGGGCCACACCTGTGCGGTTAAGATCCACGAAACTCATATTTGGGTCCATGTCGTGGATCGATTTTCCGGCGTCTTGCTCAAGGTGGATACGCTCGATGCGCACAACCCGCGCAGTTCCGTCACCAAGCTCGACCAGAACCTCACCTTCCCCCACAATGGGGTGATAGAGTTGAGAAATTTGATAGCCTTGCGGCAGATCAGGGTAGAAATAGTTTTTCCGATCAAAAGCCGAGTAAAGATTGATATCTGCGCGCAAACCAAGGCCGGTACGGACAGCTTGGGCGACACATTCTTCGTTAATGACAGGCAACATACCCGGCATGCCCGCATCAACGAATGCAACGTTGGCATTTGGCTCTGCGCCGAACTGTGTTGAGCTTGCAGAGAAAAGCTTTGCCTTTGTCGCGACCTGAGCATGGACTTCTAGCCCAATCACCAGTTCCCAGTCATGTTTCGCGCCTGCGATCACTTTGGGTTTGGGGGCAGTGTGGCTCAGATCCAACATAGACGTATCCTCTTGGTTTTCGACGTCGCTTCTAACGGTGCCCGTAAGCAGGAGCAAGTGAGCACGGCCCAGTCAGCGATGGGTTTGTGTATTATTTCCAGCATTGAGCCGAGGTCCATTGGTGCGGAACCGCGGTAGCCCCCTAAATATAATCTATCCAAGTATCCGCGTTATCATTTCTGTGGTGTCACTGCTCAGGTTTGGCGTTGACAGAATGCGCTTCATTTCAACGCGCATTTTCTCGCCGCGGGCGCTGTCCCACATGGCCCATGTTTCAAATGCAGAAGTCATCCGTGCCGTGGTCTGTGGATTGATCCCATCCAGCGTAATGAGCCAATCGGCCAATAGCGCATACCCGCTGCCATCCGCCGCATGAAAACCTGCAGTATTGGCGGCAAGTGCGCCGAGTGTCGCGCGGAACCTGTTGGGGTTCTTGACGTTGAAGGCCTCGTGTTCTGTGAGAAACTTAGCGACTTTGCTGGCTTCAGCGGGTGCTGCTTGGCCGATCTGAATGCCGAACCATTTGTCGATGACCAGCCGCTCGTGGGCCCATTGTTGGTAAAAGGCCTCAAGGGCTTTCGTGGCATGCTCGGTGCCAATAAGGCAGCCCAATGCAGTGAGTTGGTTCGTCATGTTGTCGGCGTTGGCGTGCTGTTTTGCAGCCTCGGCACCGCCATCAAGACGCGTGATCAGCCCCAAGATACGACCACAAAGCGCGCGTTTGCCTGATTGCTCCGCATCTGGGCGGTAGGCTTGGGTGACTTGGTGCTGCGCAAGGAGCCTTTGCAAGCTATCTTGGGCGGCCTCCGCAAATTGCTGGCTCAAAGTTTCGCGCGCATCATAAATTGCTTGTGGGTCGGGTGTGTGTCCTTGGGATTTGATGTGCGTGGCGATGTCCATCGTAGAAGGCAACGCGCTGGCCAGTGCGCGAAACGCGGGCGCGCGGTCTTCGCTGCGCAGGCTCAAGCACCACGCATCGACGTAAGCATCGGACGGGGTTTTGATGCCGCGCGCCATGTCACCAAGAGTATTCAACGCCAAGGTCCGGCCTGCTTCCCACGCGCTGAATGTATCGCTGTCATGGGCCATGAGACGAAGCAGGTCATTCTCGCTTTGATCTGCGTGCAAAATGATTGGCGCGGCAAAACCACGGTTGAGCGAAAGGGTGGGGGTGTCGGGCGCGCCGCTGTTCTGCTGGTCGCTTGCGGATGCGGTGCTGTCCTGCCAAGCTGGAGAGGTGGTGCGGGTATCGATCGTCCAGCTTTGTGTGGTTTCGTTCAGCATCAAGACATTGGTAGGCGTCAGGTCGCGACCATCTGCATCAATCAACCCGACTGCTAAGGGGATCGGAAGGGCTTCTTTGTGCTGTTGCTGCGCAGAAGGGGGCGTTTCTTGGCGTGCTGTAAGCGTCAACTCACTGCCCTGCCATGCTTGTTCTATGGTCACGTGCGGCGTGCCCGATTGGTGCCACCAGCGAGAGAATCCCGCCAAACGCGGATCATCGCCAAAGCAGGCAAAGAAATCCTCAATCGTGACGGCCTGCCCATCGTGCCGTTCGGAATACTCAGTCAGGCCTTTGTAATAGTCCTCTTCACCCAAGATCGTCATCAACATGCGGATGATCTCGGCGCCTTTTTCGTAGATTGTGGCGGTGTAGAAATTGTTGATCTCTACAAAACTATCAGGGCGTACTGCGTGTGACAGTGGGCCAGCATCTTCGCGAAACTGCCGTCCGCGTAGGGCGTTTACGTCATTGATGCGCGCGACAGCGGGATCACGGGTGTCTGCAGTGAATTGCTGATCCCTGAATACAGTAAGCCCTTCTTTGAGACATAGCTGGAACCAGTCACGACAGGTGATCCGGTTACCAGTCCAGTTGTGGAAATATTCATGGGCGATGATTGCCTCGATACGCTCAAAGTTGGCATCGGTGGCGGTTTCGGGGCTGGCCAAGACCGCAGAGGAATTGAAGATGTTCAGCCCCTTATTTTCCATCGCGCCCATGTTGAAGTCGTCGACGGCAACGATGTTGAAGATGTCCAGGTCATAGGCGCGTCCGTAAATACGTTCATCCCATATCATCGAGGCTTTAAGCGCCTCCATTCCAAATGCGCATTTGTCGATGTCATCTGCACGCACATAAATATTGAGCGCCACATCGCGGCCTTCGGATGTTGTAAATCTGTCTGAATGCGCGACCAGATCACCGGCAACAAGCGCGAACAAATACGCGGGCTTTGGCCATGGATCGTGCCACTCGGCCCAGCCGTCACCACTGTCTGTTGGGTTACCGTTTGATAATAGAACGGGCAGATCAGATATGATGCGGACGGTGAAGACTGACATAACATCGGGCCGGTCCGGGTAATACGTGATACGGCGAAAGCCTTCAGCCTCACATTGGGTGCAGAACATTCCGTTGGACAAGTAAAGCCCTTCAAGTGCGGTGTTAGACTGTGGATCAATCTCGACTTCCGCTTCCCAGGTGAACGGTGCGTCAGGCACATCCGCAGTAAGGCCATAGGGCGTGAGGCTCACATCAACAAGTTGGCCGTCAATGCGCGCCGATATCAGTTTCATGTGCTCGCCGTGTAGATGGAAAGCGCGGTCCGCACTTTCTGGGTTAGGGCGAAATGCTATCTTTGAGGTCACCCGTGTTGCCGTTGGGTGCAGCTGGAACGTTAAATGCACACTGTCCACGAGATACGCGGGAACTGTGTAGTCAGCCAAGTAAATGGTTTGGGGGCTTGCATCTTTCATGGGGTATCCTTGCGCACAAATGTGTCAGCTACGTTGCGCTCAAACGTAGGCCGAGGGATGATGCGGAGCAAGTCGATCCGACGCATTTGATAGACATTCATGCTTGTCCATATGTTCGCCCGCCTTACATCCCACCGCGTGGACCAGATGATAAATATTTTATGGCTCAAGCGTGATCTGCGCGTTGCCGACAATCCCGCACTTGCTAAAGCGATGCAGGGTGATCATTCCGTCGTGCCGCTCTACATTGTAGAGCCGGAATATTGGCAGCTACCTGATACTTCGGCGCGGCAATATGCATTTTTGCGAGAAACCCTACACGATCTTGCCAAAACACTAGCCGGGCTTGGCGCGCCTTTGGTTGTATGCGTTTCAGATGCAGTTCAGGCTCTTGATGGGCTGTCAAAGACATTCCCGATTAACCAAATTGTTAGCACAGAAGAAACGGGTAACGCATGGACGTTTCGACGGGACCAGCGGGTAGCTGCGTGGGCTAAACATACAGGTATTACGTGGACGCAGGTGCCGCAATTTGGTGTGGTTCGTGGCCTGCGCTCTCGGGATGGGTGGGCGGCCAGTCGAGAGAAATCTGTTCGGCTGGCTCAGATTGATCCCCCCGTTGCCATGCGGCCTCACGGTGTGGAAAGCCAGCGTATGCCAAGCCTTGTGGAGCTTTCGTTGATTGACGATTGTCCGAACCGGCAGGCCGGTGGGCGCGGTTCAGCGTTGTCGCTGCTCGGTGGGTTTCTGACAGAGCGCGGCCAGTCTTACCGCGCTGCAATGTCATCACCGCTTGAAGGGGAGTGGGCCTGTTCACGGATGTCGCCGCATCTTGCGCTGGGCGCGCTTTCGGTCCGTGAGGCAGCCCATGCAGGGCAGGCGCGGAGTCGTGAAGTGGCAGGTACTCGGTCAGGGTGGAGCGGTTCATTGCGCAGCTTTCAAAGCCGCTTGGCATGGCGCGATCATTTTATGCAAAAGCTCGAAGATGCACCGCGGCTTGAGTATCAGGCTATGCATTCGGCCTACGAAAACCTTAGGCCAAAACATCCCAACGCTGAACGACTTCACGCGTGGAAAACCGGACAAACGGGCATTCCATTTGTAGACGCTTGCATGCGATATCTGGTCCACACCGGTTGGCTGAATTTTCGGATGCGGTCGATGTTGATGTCTGTCGCAAGTTATCACCTTTGGCTTGATTGGCGCAGCACAGGCCCGCACTTGGCGCAGATGTTCACAGATTATGAGCCGGGCATTCATTGGAGTCAGGTCCAGATGCAATCTGGCACAACCGGTATCAATACGGTGCGGATGTATAACCCGGTAAAACAGGGGGTTGATCAGGACCCGAACGGAATATTTACACGCCGCTGGTGCCCTGAATTGGCACAGGTCCCTGATCGCTTTTTGCAGGAACCTTGGCGTTGGGACGGTGCGGGCACAGTTGTTGGCACGTTATACCCTGAGCCCATAGTCGATTTGCCGCAAGCCGCGCGTTTTGCACGCGATCAAGTCTGGTCAGTCCGCAAGGGCGCGGCCTTTCGCAATGAGGCGAAAACGATCGTCAAAAAGCACGCCAGCCGCAAATCAGATCGGGGCTTTCAGCGCGACAAAGCCCCCAAAGATCCGGACACACGCCAAATGAGCTTTGATATTTGATATGCCAAAAATGCGAAAGAAATCTGACCTTCCCTCAAAACCATGTGCACAGTGTGGTTTGCCGTTTAACTGGCGGAAAAAGTGGGAAAAAGTGTGGGATGAGGTCCGTTTTTGCTCAGACCGGTGTCGCCGCGATGCCAAGTCAAAACCACGTTCAGTGAAGTAAAACTTAATCGACAGTCAATATTTCTCGTTTGCGAAGGGGCCATCAATCCATCAGGGTCTGGCCAACCCGAAATTCTAATGACTTGTCTGGGAGGGCACCTCATGACCGACACAAACCAAAATCGCGTGCAACGTGCAGGGCTGGATGTTGACGAAACACTCGCCACATTTCTTGAAACATCTGCCCTTCCGGGTACTGGCGTTGATATTGATACATTCTGGGACGGTCTCGCAGGCCTGATCGCCGACATGGGTCCAAAGAACGCTGCGTTTCTGGCCAAGCGCGCAGACATCCAAGCGAAGCTTGACGCCTACCATATTGAGCGCCGTGGAACGGATCATGATGCGCAGGCCTATCAGCAATTTTTGACAGAGATTGGCTATCTTGTCCCCGAGGGGGATGATTTTGCGATTGAAACTGCGAATGTGGACCCTGAAATTGCAAGCATCGCAGGGCCCCAATTGGTTGTGCCGATCAACAACGCACGTTTTGCATTGAATGCTGCGAACGCGCGGTGGGGTAGCTTGTATGATGCGTTCTACGGCACGGATGCCTTGGGCGATCTGCCTGCAGCGGGCGGCTATGATGAGGCGCGCGGATTGCGCGTTGTGGCAAAAGCCAAGGCACATCTTGATGCTGCAGTGCCTCTTGCTACAGGCTCATGGTCCGATGTGACTGGCTTGAGTGTCGAGGGTGGCGCGTTGAGCTGTGTGACCGCAGGTGGCGCAGTGGCCCTTGCGGACCCCGCGCAATTTGTCGGCCACAAGGACGGCTCACGCTCTGAAATTCTGCTTGTGAAGAACGGCATGCATATTCGCATCGTTGTCGATGCAGAGCATCAGATCGGCAAGACGGATCCTGCAAACATTGCCGACGTCATTTTGGAATCTGCACTGTCGACCATCATGGATTGCGAAGATTCCGTGGCGGCCGTTGACGGTGTGGACAAGGCGCTGGTTTACAAAAACTGGCTCGGCTTGATGAAGGGCGATCTGCGCGAAACCGTTAGCAAGGGCGGTAAATCTTTCGACCGCGTATTGGCCGATGATCTGGAGTTCACAGCAAAAGACGGCACTGCGCTTACCCTGAAGGGGCGTGCATTGATGTTGGTGCGCAACGTTGGTCACCTGATGACCACGCCCGCGGTACGGGATGCGAACGGCAATGAGATTGGCGAAGGTTTGCTTGATGCGATGTGCACCACGCTTATTGCGATGCATGATCTTAAGCGTGACGGCGGTAACTCACTGCACGGGTCGGTTTATGTTGTGAAACCCAAAATGCACGGACCAGAGGAAGTTGCTTTTGCAGACGAGATTTTCACCCGCGTTGAAAGCATCTTGGGGCTGCCGCAAAATACGGTGAAGCTTGGCATCATGGATGAAGAGCGCCGCACGTC
Source organism: Nereida ignava (assembly GCF_047114695.1). Lineage (GTDB taxonomy): Bacteria > Pseudomonadota > Alphaproteobacteria > Rhodobacterales > Rhodobacteraceae > Nereida > Nereida ignava. The sequence continues at coordinate 697,293 of NZ_CP112885.1, read as the reverse complement.
TGTGAACCTTAAAGAATGTATCCGTGCAGCAAAATCACGAGTTGCGTTTATCAACACAGGCTTCTTGGACCGTACGGGTGATGAAATTCACACCTCTATGGAAGCAGGCCCGTTCATGATGAAGGGCGATATGAAAGCAACCCCGTGGATCGCGTCTTATGAAGATCGCAACGTGGATATCGGTTTGGCCTGTGGCCTGCAGGGCAAAGCGCAGATCGGCAAAGGTATGTGGGCGATGCCTGATCGCATGGCAGACATGATGGACGCCAAGATCGGTCACCCGAAATCTGGTGCGAACTGTGCATGGGTTCCATCCCCAACGGCTGCGACGTTGCATGCGACGCACTACCACCACGTAGATGTTTTTGCGGTCCAAGATGATCTGAAAGCTGGCGGTGCGCGCGGGACACTGGCTGACCTGCTGACCATTCCAGTGGCTGACAGCACCCAGTGGAGCGCAGAGCAAATCCAGCAGGAGATCGAAAACAACGCCCAAGGTATCTTGGGATATGTTGTGCGGTGGGTCGATCAAGGCGTTGGGTGTTCAAAAGTGCCAGATATCAATGATGTGGGTCTGATGGAAGACCGTGCAACATGCCGTATTTCCAGCCAAGCTCTTGCAAACTGGTTGCATCACGGTGTTGTAAGCCGTGACCGCGTCATGGATGCGCTGCGCAAAATGGCGGCTGTGGTTGACGGACAAAACGCAAATGATGCGTCCTATATCCCGATGACACCCGACTTTGATGGTGTTGCTTTCAACGCTGCATGCGAGTTGGTATTTGAAGGAACGAAACAGCCATCCGGCTACACAGAGCCGGTTCTTCACGCGCGCCGTCTCGATCTTAAAGCAACTCAATAAAGAATAGGAGCCTGACAAATGGCTGAGATTTCAATTCGTAAAGCACGTCAAATCATCAAAGGCACCTTTGCCAAGGGCCGCGAGATGGAGCTGAAGCCGCTTTCTGTAATCGTTCTGGATGCTGGCGGTCACGTCAAAGCGTTCGAGCGTGAAGATGGGGCGGCACCGGGTCGTTTCGCTATCGCGCAGGGCAAAGCTTACGGCGCCGTTATGCTTGGCATGGCAGGCACCGCACAGATGGCGCGTGCAGAGCAGCAGGCGTATTTCATGGCCGCGGTTAACGGTGTTTATGGCGGTCAGGTTGTTCCTGTCCCGGGCGGCGTTTTGGTGCGCGACAAAAAAGGCGCTGTTATTGGTGCCGTTGGTGTCACGGGCGACACATCTGACAATGATGCAGAGGCCGCATTGGCGGGCCTCGCGCTGGCGCAGCTTGAAGGCGAAATCTAACGCACATCTTGGGGGGCCAAGCCCCCAGATGATGTAAAATGAAATGAGCGTGCAGGCAGAGGTGCTTGTGCGCTCATTCTCTTTCGCTTTGCGGTTTTGTCTCTAAAGTAAACGCACGCATCAACGAGAGGGATTCTATGCAACGTCCAGTGATTGGGGTTATCGGTAACTCTTATCTGATCAATGATCAGTATCCTGCCCATGCGGCGGGCACGATGAATTGCGAAGCTGTTGCCCGTGTATCCGGTGGCTTGCCCTTGATTGTGCCGTCTGATCCGGAGCACGTCACAGTCGATGACCTGATGGCGACCTGTGATGGCTTTGTGTTCACCGGTGGGCGGCCTAATGTGCACCCTGAAGAATATGGCGAGGCGGAAACACCTGCCCATGGCACTTTTGATAGATGTCGTGACCGGATCGCTCTGCCGCTTATTCGGGCCTGTGTTGACGCGGGCCTGCCGATCTTGGGGATTTGCCGTGGGTTTCAGGAAGTAAATGTGGCTATGGGCGGCACGCTTCATCCTGAGATCCGTGATCTGGAGGGGCGTGATAACCACCGAATGCCGCCTGATGGTACTCTTGAAGAGAAATTTGCGATGCGCCACGAAGTGACGTTCACGGAAGGTGGCCCGTTTGCAAAGCTGATGGGGCGGGCCAAGGTCATGACTAATTCGTTGCACGGGCAGGGGATCAAAACCGCGGGTGACAGGATTGTCGTTGATGGTTGGGCGCCTGATGGAACGCCAGAGGCCACTTATATCAAAGATGCCAAGGGCTTTACGTTGTCAGTGCAGTGGCACCCGGAATATCAGGCAGACAAAGACGTAGTTTCGCGGCCCTTATTTGCAGCATTTGGGGATGCGGCACGCGCATACCGTGCAGAGCGTTAGGAATTAACGGCTTAGCTCCATCACAAAATTGGTCATCCACACCCCACGCTTTTCGACCCTTTGCGGGGTAATTTCGCGCCAGCCGTGGTGCAAAAAGAATGGCCGCGATAGGTGGCTGGCCTCTGTATAAAGGGGGCCTTTTGTTTGCAGTAAGGCGCTTTGGTAAAGCGCTGTAGCCACACCTTGGCGGTGATGGTCGGGTGCTACAAAGAGCAAATCCAGATAGCCGTCCTGTAATACCGTGATGAAACCAACGATCTTGTCCGTGATTGCCATGAGTGCGCACGGGGCTTGAAGGGCGTGTGCGAACCCCACAGGCATTTCTTTGAAGGGCGCCCAAGCGTGTCGTTGAGGCGCAGAATAAGCAGGCTGCGCGCCGTCGTGAATGGCGCGGTAAAACACTTCGTAACACCCTGCAGCGTCCGCATCTTCGATATTTTTGATCTTAATCACGGTGTCTTTCAGAAAGATTTCAGTAGGCTAAATCGTACGGACATGGGTTCTTAGAGGTATAACAAATAGGCGCTAGTGCACTAATTTGGCACACCGCAGCACTGTTAGCGCGCACATCCCTTGCGCAATATTATTTCAATGGGTAGTGCCAAATGGACCCAGCGTATTAGGTTAGGGTCATAAATCTTACTGAAGGGAAACGCACCAGATGATAATTGGCGCACCAAAAGAAACTTTTGAGGGCGAAGCCCGGGTCGCAATGACGCCCGATAGCGCGCTCCAGTTGCAGAAACTTGGGCATTCGTGCGTGATCGAGACGGGGGCCGGCGCAGCTGCGGGGTTCTCTGACGACGCGTATGCGACTGCAGGTGTCGAGGTGGTGAAAACCGCAGCGGCGCTGTGGAAAGCTGCCGACGTGATCGTCAAGGTACGTCCGCCCTCGGATACAGAAGCCAAACGATTGAGCGCGGAAAAAACGCTGATCTCGTTCTTCTATCCGGCAGCAAACGAAAAGCTGATGGAAAGCCTGGCCAAGAAAGGCTCAAGCGTCATCGCCATGGATATGGTGCCCCGCATCAGCCGTGCGCAGAAAATGGATGCGCTCAGCTCAATGGCAAATATCGCAGGCTACCGCGCCGTTATTGAAGCGGGCAACAACTTTGGTCGCTTTTTCACAGGTCAGGTCACGGCTGCCGGTAAAGTGCCGCCCGCAAAAGTCTTGGTTGTGGGCGCAGGTGTTGCAGGTTTGGCTGCGATCGGGACGTCCACTTCGCTTGGCGCGATTACTTACGCGTTCGACGTGCGCCCCGAAGTGGCAGAGCAGATCGAGAGCATGGGCGCCGAGTTTGTCTTCCTTGAATTCGACGAAAGCGAATTGCCTGACGGCGCTGAAACAGGTGGCTACGCGCCGCCCTCATCGCCGGAGTTCCAGGCAAAGCAGCTTGAAAAGTTCCGCGAGATCGCTCCTGATATCGACATCGTTATTACGACTGCTTTGATCCCCAACCGTGCGGCGCCGCTTCTGTGGACCAAAGACATGGTTGAGATGATGAAGCCCGGGTCTGTTATTGTTGACTTGGCGGCAGAGAAGGGCGGCAACTGTGAGTTGACCGTCATGGACGAGAAGATCGTTTCGGATAACGGCGTAACCATCATTGGCTACACGGATTTCCCAAGCCAAATGGCTGCCCAATCATCGACGCTTTATTCCACGAACATCCGCCACATGCTGGCTGATCTCACTCCTGAAAAAGATGGTGTGATCGTTCACGATATGGACGACGATGTGATCCGTGGCGCAACTGTTGCACACGCAAGTGAGGTCACGTTCCCGCCGCCCCCACCAAAAGTGGCCGCGATTGCGGTTCAAAAGAAAGAGCCGATCAAAGAGCTGACTGCGGACGAAAAACGCGCGCTCGAGACTGAAGCCTTCAAAAAGCAAACCAAAACCCAAGTTGGCCTGTTGGCTGCCGGTGGTGCTTTGTTGTTGGCGATTGGTCTTGTCGCACCAGCCAGCTTTATGCAGCACTTCATTGTGTTTGTGCTTTCGGTCTTTGTTGGCTTCCAAGTGATTTGGAATGTATCGCATTCGCTTCACACGCCGCTTATGGCGGTGACCAATGCGATTTCGTCCATCATCATCTTGGGCGCTTTGACGCAAATTGGATCGACGTCTGGCATCGTTGTGGTGCTTGGTGCGCTGGCGGTCTTTATGACTGGTATCAATATCTTTGGCGGGTTCCTCGTCACACGGCGCATGCTTGCCATGTTCCAGAAATCTTAAGAGGGTTAGAGACATGGAATATGGTTTCACAACAGCGGCATACGTCGTCGCGGCCGTTTTGTTCATCCTCAGCCTTGGGGGACTATCGGGTCAAGAAAGCGCCAAGCGCGCGGTATGGTATGGCATTGTCGGGATGGCGCTTGCGGTCTTTGCAACGCTCATCGGGCCTGGTTCAGGTTACTGGGCACTGTCGATCATTTTGATCGCAGCAGGTGGCGCGATTGGCTATCAACTCGCAACCAAAGTGCAAATGACACAGATGCCAGAATTGGTTGCTGCGATGCACAGCCTTGTTGGTCTGGCTGCGGTATTCGTGGGCTTTAACGCCGATATTGAGCTGACCCGCGTTTTGGCAATGGATGACACCGCCAAAAAAGGCCTTGAGGGTTTTGCGGCGCTTTTGGCCAAAAAGTCATCTGTCGAGGTCTCAATCTTACGTGTTGAGTTGGTGTTGGGCATCTTCATTGGTGCAGTAACGTTCACAGGCTCGGTCATCGCTTACGGCAAGCTTGCGGGACGGGTGGATACATCCGCGACCAAATTGCCCGGTGGTCACATGCTGAATGCAGGTGCTGCGGCGCTGTCTGTGCTGTTCGCGATCATGTATTTCAACGGTGGCGGCATGTTCATGTTGGTGCTGGTGACGTTGCTGGCGCTCTTTATCGGCTATCACCTGATCATGGGCATTGGCGGTGCTGACATGCCGGTCGTTGTTTCAATGCTCAACTCCTATTCAGGCTGGGCAGCTGCGGCGATTGGTTTCTCACTTGGCAATGACCTTCTGATCGTTGTGGGTGCGCTTGTTGGCTCGTCCGGTGCGATCTTGTCCTACATCATGTGCAAAGCGATGAACCGTAGCTTTATCTCGGTCATTTTGGGCGGCTTTGGTGGCCCAGCAGGTGAGCAGATGGCAGTCGAAGGTGAGCAAATCGCCATTGAGGCCGACGGTGTAGCGGCTGCGCTGAACGACGCAGACAGTATTGTGATCATCCCGGGCTATGGCATGGCGGTTGCGCAGGCCCAACAAACGGTCAGCGAGTTGGTGCGTAAGCTGCGCGCCAAAGGCAAAAACGTTCGCTTTGCGATCCACCCTGTGGCGGGCCGTTTGCCCGGTCACATGAATGTGCTCTTGGCTGAAGCCAAAGTGCCATATGACATCGTTTTGGAAATGGATGAAATCAATGATGATTTCCCCGAAACAGATGTTGCGATCGTCATTGGCTCAAACGATATCGTCAATCCGGCGGCGCAAGATGACCCCAACAGCCCAATCGCAGGCATGCCTGTGCTGGAATGCTGGAAAGCCAAACAGGTGTTCGTTAGCAAGCGCGGGCAGGGCACTGGTTACTCGGGTATCGAAAATCCGCTCTTCTTCAAAGAAAACACACGGATGTTCTACGGTGACGCCAAGCAATCCTTGGATAAACTGTTGCCGATGATCGACTGATCTTTGAACGATTTAAAATGACAAAAGCCGCGTTCCGCCATTCGGAGCGCGGCTTTTTCTTTGCCCACGGGAGGTCGCAAAACTTTCCGATAGGCCAAAGTGCATACATTGGTAGACTGAGATTGTTGAAAATAAAGGGGTTTTTCTGTTTGCGAACAGGCGCAACCCTCCTACGTTGAGTGTCAACTAACTAGGACAGACCCAATGGCTCCGATCACCGACCACCAATTGCGCTATGATTTGGCCAATGAACTTCACGCGCGCCCCTTTCCATCGCTTGATGCGCCGTGCACGGCTGTGTTTCTGGCGATCAAGCAGCCAGCCAATGCTGTTGCGCGGGACCGAAGTACCGACAGGGCCCATCTTGTGGACTTGCTTGATCGGTTCGGTGCAGCACACCCGCCCCCCGATGCGACGCATTTTTACGGCCAGATTGGTCGCTTCACGCTGAAGTGGGAACAGCATACGGAATTTGTGACCTACACGGTTTTTGAGGAAAGTGACCGCGGCAATGCGTTTGATCCTGTTGCGTTCGATGTGTTTCCAAATGATTGGCTGGATGCCGCCCCGGGTGTGCGGCTGACTTCGGCTCTTTTTCACATAGCACCTCGTCCTGCTGATAATGTTGTAGTTAAAAATCTGCAGGATTGGTTTGTCCCCGAAAGCCTTGCGGTCAGCTGTGTGCTTGATGACGCGGCAATTATTGCGGGTGATTTCCGGATCGATCCTGCGGGACACATGCGGTTCGCGATATTTGCGGATGATGACACGGGCAGCCGCCGAATTGGCCGTGTCGTGCAACGCCTGTGCGAGATTGAGATGTATAAGTCTGCTTCCATGCTGGGGTTGGCGCGGGTCAAACAGTTGGGCGCACGGATGGGCGCTTTGGAGGCGGATCTGTCCTCGATGGTGGGTGCGATGACCGACGCGAATGTGGACGCGGACACCACATTGCAGCAGCTTTTGACGATTTCAGCAGAGCTGGAAAACATGATCGCTAAGTCAACATTTCGTTTCGGTGCAACCGGCGCTTATGAGGCAATCGTAAACCAACGCATCGATGTTCTACGTGAAGAACGTTTTAGCGGTCGCCAAACATTTGCGGAGTTCATGATGCGCCGCTTTGACCCTGCGATGCGTACCGTCAAATCCACCGAGGCGCGTCTACAAGCCATGGCGGGCCGTGCGGTGCGCGCAGCTGAATTGTTGCGCACACGGGTTGACGTGGAACGCAGCGCGCAGAACCAGACGCTTTTGGCCAGCATGGACAAGCGTGCCGACTTGCAGCTGCGTCTACAAAAAACCGTTGAGGGCCTATCTGTGGTGGCGATCAGCTATTACGCGGTCAACCTTGCACTCTATGTGTTGGGACCTGTGGGAAAATCCTTGGACCTGGCAAAAGTCACATTGGCTGCGGTAACAACACCGATCATTATCTTGTTGGTGTGGTGGCTTGTCCGCCGTATTCGTCAATCGATGGACTGAACTGGCAGGTCTCACCATCTGGACTATCCGACGTGCTCCTGATTAGGTCGCAGTGCGCACTTTCATTATTGATCGAGATTTAGCCGATGCCCATCAAAAACCGCTTTGCCGAAATGTTGCCCGAGATCACTGAGTGGCGCCATGATTTTCACGCCCATCCCGAGTTGTTGTTCGATACCCATCGAACAAGCGGCATTGTGGCCGAGAAACTGCGTGCATTTGGCTGCGATGAAGTTGTCGAAGGTTTGGGCCGTACCGGTGTTGTTGGTGTGATCAAGGGTAAGATTGATACAGATGGTCGCGTTGTGGGCCTGCGCGCAGATATGGACGCGCTTCCGATTTTTGAGGCCACAGGCCTTGCGTATGCCAGCAAAGCCGAGGGTAAGATGCACGCTTGTGGTCACGATGGCCATACGTCGATGCTGCTTGGTGCGGCGAAGTATCTGACTGAAACACGAGCCTTCAATGGCACTGTGGTTGTGATCTTTCAGCCCGCCGAAGAAGGTGGCGGTGGCGGCCGTGAAATGGTGAATGACGGCTTGATGGAACGCTTTGGCATTCAAGAGGTCTACGGAATGCACAATTGGCCCGGTGTGCCTGTTGGTACATTTGCAATCCGTTCAGGGCCGTTTTTTGCAGCTGCGGACAACTGGACGATCACCGTCAAAGGGCATGGTGGGCACGCGGCCAAACCTCATGAAACGGTCGACCCCACAGTGACGGCAAGCCATATGGTGATAGCGCTTCAAAGCATCGCAAGCCGAAATGTCGATCCGACCAAACAGGTAGTGGTATCGGTGACCAGCTTTGAAACCGAGAGCAAAGCCCATAATGTCATCCCATCAACAGTAACCTTAAAAGGGACCGTCCGTACGCTTGATGAGGACGTCCGAGATTTAGCTGAGCGCCGTTTGAGTGAAATTGCCAATGGCACCGCCGAGATGATGGGCGCCACCGCCGAGGTCGACTATCTGCGTAATTATCCAGTGATGGTGAACGCCGAAGCTGAAACAGAATATGCCGCTGCTGCTGCGCGCGCAGTAAGCGGTGCGTGTGATGAAGCGCCGCTTATTATGGGGGGCGAGGATTTTGCGTTTTTGTCCAATGCCCGCCCCGGTGCGTACATTCTGGTCGGCAACGGTGACACCGCGCCAGTGCACCACCCGGAGTACAACTTTACCGATGATGCGATCCCAGCGGGCTGTTCATGGTGGGTGGAAATGGCCCAAAGCCGCATGTCACTTGGATAGACCTTAGCCACCCGTATGTGACATGTGCCGCGCCACTTGGCCTTCGACGTTCTGTCTTGAGTAATCAAAATCGTGGCCTTTTGGCTTTAGGCCGATTGCCGCGCGAATGGCGTCATCCAACTGTTCATTGCCTTCACTAGCACGCAGCGGTGCGCGAAGGTCTGATTTTCCGTCTTGGCCCAAGCATGTGTAAATCTCGCCTGTGCATGTGATCCGCACACGGTTGCAGCTTTCACAAAAGTTATGGGACAGCGGGGTGATGAGGCCGATTTTTTGACCTGTCTCCTCAACCCGAACATAGCGCGCAGGACCACCTGTTCTGTCGCTCAGATTCGTCAGGGTGTATTGGGTTTCAAGCGTTTTGCGCAGTTCTTTTAAGGACCAATATTGTCCGATCCGGTTCTCGTTACCGATGTCGCCCATTGGCATGACTTCGATCCACGTTAGGTCCATGTCGTGTTGCGCACAGAACTCAGCCAGCGTGAACAATTCATCCTCGTTGAACCCTTTCAGGGCAACGGCGTTCAGCTTGACCCGCAAGCCCGCTGCCTGTGCGGCATCCAATCCACGTAAAACTTGGGGTAGCCGGCCCCAGCGGGTTACTTCAGCAAACTTTGCTTCATCAAGCGTGTCGAGGCTTACGTTAATGCGGCGCACACCGGCGGCGTAAAGCGCACCTGCATATTTTTCTAACTGGCTACCATTGGTGGTCAGGGTCAGTTCATCCAGTGTGCCGTTTTCAAGGTGCCGGCCCATGGCGTTGAAAAATGTCATGATTTCGCGGCGCACAAGGGGCTCACCACCTGTGATCCTCAGCTTGCGAACGCCCATCGCGATGAAGCGGCTGCACAAACGATCAAGCTCTTCGAGGGTCAACAAATCACGTTTGGGTAAAAACGTCATGTTTTCAGACATGCAATACACACAGCGGAAATCGCAGCGGTCAGTGACAGACAGGCGCAAGTAGGTGATCGCGCGCGCAAAAGGGTCAATAAGAGGCATGTTCATGGGGCGAATGTAGGCAGCACGCTGATGCGCCACAAGTTCAAAACCGGCGTTTTCCAGTCTATAAAACCGGTTGTTCGATCTTCTGTCAGCACCTAAGCTCGCGCCATGAGATGTTTTGTTATTGGTTTGAGTGTGCTGGTCCTGCTTGGTGGGTGTGATGTGTCTAATCTGGCCTCATCCAGTCCTGCCATTCAAGGAGCGGAGGCAGTGCAGGGTGACGATACTAGCAATGCTGATGCGCCGACGGTCCCCAAAACTGCACGCACCGCTGAAGCTTTCGATATAACAACGCTAGCGGAACGCGCGGCTGCGGTGCAGACAAATCCTCAGACATCGACATTTTTAGGTGAGACCATCGCAAGTCTTGGCAATCCTGCCGATACCGGCATTTGGCTTTTGACCCCGTTGGTCGACACAGTTCAGGCAGGCAGGGTGCAATACGGCGATAGCTCAGTCGTGCTGGAGCTGCGCCCGATCAGGGGAGAACCAACAGGGGCGTCGCAACTATCCCTTTCCGCGATGCGGCTGTTGCAAGCCCCGCTAACCGAACTGGTTCGTGTCAACGTTTTTGCGAATTAGCAGCGCGTTACCCGTTGAATAGCCGTGCGTAGTCTTGAGACGCAAGTTTGCGGGCGGCTTCTTTTTGCGCAAACGGTTTTAGCTTCTGACCATGTTGGCTGAGGAAATCATGCACGCGGGGGCTGTCATGTTTTGATAACTCGCGAAGCCACCATGCGATTGCTTTTTGAATGAATGGCTCGTGATCCGACGCCAATTCAGCAGCCCAGCCCAATACTTGGTCACGCACCGCCAATTCAGCCTCTTTAGGCGTGTTTTGCTTGGTCCAAGGTAACGTCATGACTAACGCGGCGCGGCGGGTCCAGATGTGCTCTGATGTGACCCATGGGACAAGGTCCTCTACGCGATCAGGGCTCCATACCAGACGTTTTTGTCCTGCGATTGAGACGGCGTCGGTGATTGCCCAACAGTCAAATTCTGGAACCCACGACTTGATTAAGGCCCACGCTTCGGTGTCGTCCGGACGGATACGGGCTTGGGTCAAAAGTTTTGCGGCGGCGATGCGCCCTTCGAATGAGTTGCTGTCCCAAAGTGCGGCACATACCGCGAGCCGCTCGTCCAGCGAACATGCCGCGCGCCATTCCTTGCACAGCGTTTCGATAACCGGTGCGGGAACCCCCAGATAAGGACGCGCAACTTTGTGATAGCCCCGCATTTTAAGGGCTTCAGCTTCGTCACTATGAGCGTTTAAGGCCTCAATGGCGGCTTGGGGTGTCATGTTTATTCCACTGTCACAGATTTAGCGAGGTTGCGGGGTTGGTCCACGTCGGTCCCCTTGGCGATGGCCGTGTGATACGCAATTTGTTGGGCTGGTATCGCATAGAGTAGCGGGGCCAGTGCGTCGTCTACTTCGGGTAGGATCAGCGTTTCCCAAACCCCTTCGCCCGCTTGCTGTGCGCCTGCGCTATCTGTGATCAACAACACTTTGCCGCCTCGGGCCATGACTTCTTGCATGTTGCTGATGGTTTTATCGAACAGCGCATCACTTGGGGCGAACACGATCACGGGCGTCTTTTTATCCACCAACGCGATGGGGCCATGTTTTAGTTCACCGGATGCATAACCTTCAGCGTGTATATAGCTGATTTCTTTGAGTTTTAGCGCACCTTCAAGGGCTAATGGGAACATTGCGCCACGACCCAAAAATAGAATATCTGTGGCCGATGCCAGTTTGCGGCTGACGGCTTTTACCGCGCTACTGCCAGCCAAGGCGACATTCATCAGGCCCGGCATGGTGTGTAGCTGATCCAGCCGCTCTGCCAGCTGTTCTGCGGTCAGGTGGCCGCGTTGGTGGGCTGCATGCAGCGCCATGATCAACAAAACCGTCAGTTGGCACGTGAAGCCTTTGGTTGAGGCAACGCTGATCTCGGTGCCCGCAAGAATAGGCAGGCTGATGTCTGCTTCACGGCTGATGCTGGATTCCGCAACATTGACTACGGACACGATCTGATCGGCGTTTTCTTTGGCGTAGCGAAGCGCGGCCAATGTGTCGGCGGTCTCGCCAGACTGGCTTACAAAAAGTGCAACTGTTCCGCGTGTCATCGGGGGCTCGCGGTATCTGAACTCAGACGCGACATCCACTTCAACGGGCAGACGGGCGATCTGTTCGAACCAGTATTTCGCAGTGAGGCAGGCAAGGTAGGCCGTACCACAGGCCACCATTGTAAGCCGCTCAATTTTGGTGAAATCTAGCTCTGTCGGTAGTTGTATCGCGCCGCCGCGAACGTAATGGTTCAACGCATTGCCGACCACCGATGGTTGCTCTGCGATTTCTTTGGACATGAAGTGTTTGTGCCCACCTTTTTCGACCTGTGCGGTATCGATTTGAATGGTGCGCTTTTCGCGATTAGCCAGCGCGTTGTTGACGTCGCGGACTTCAAGGCTCGTGCGGGTCAAGACGGCCCAATCACCTTCCTCAAGGTACGTGATCTGATCGGTCATGGGCGCCAGAGCAATTGCATCAGACCCAACAAACATCTCGCCGTCGCCGTGCCCAATCGCGAGGGGTGAACCCTTGCGAGCCACAACAATTAGGTCTTCCTCACCTTCAAACAAAAAACAAAGCGCGAAAGCGCCGTGCAGTTTGTCGATGGTTGCTTTCGCGGCCTCAACGGGCGCCATGCCTCGGTCGATGTGCAGTTGCGCAAGCAGGGCGATGGTTTCTGTATCGGTGTCAGTGACAAAACCGATGCCGTTCTGGGCCAGCTGGGCGCGTAGTTCAGCAAAGTTTTCAACGATACCGTTATGAACGACCGCAACCCGCGCGGTCATATGCGGGTGGGCGTTTTTCACTGACGGTGCGCCGTGGGTCGCCCAACGGGTGTGGCCAATGCCGGATTTACCGGCCAGCGGTTCATGCACCAGCAAATCTGCGAGGTTAACCAGTTTGCCGACCGCGCGCCGCCGATCAAGGATACCGCCGTTTACCGTTGCAATGCCCGCGCTGTCATAGCCACGATATTCCAACCGTCGCAGGGCATCAACGAGGATCGGTGCGGCTTCGTGATTGCCAAGGATACCAATAATACCACACATCGTTATTTGCCCTCGCTTCGTTTGGCTTTGGCGGCGCGGAGTTTGTCCATCAAACGCTTGCCGAGGCCTGGCTTGTTGTCTTGTTTTGCCCGTGCAATCGCCAGATCAGCGTCTGGTACGTCTTGGGTGATGACAGAGCCACTTGCGGTCATTGCATCCGCGCCAACACGCACGGGGGCCACAAGCATCGTGTTCGAGCCGATGAAAGCCCGCGCGCCAATGTCGGTGTGGTGTTTGAAGACGCCGTCATAGTTACAGGTGATCGTGCCTGCGCCCAAGTTTGCCGCAGCGCCGATGGACGCATCGCCCACGTATGATAAATGGTTCACCTTCGCGCCCGTCTCGAGGACTGCGTTTTTGATCTCAACGAAATTGCCCACTTTGACGTCTTCGCCCAACTCTGCCCCCGGTCTTAGGCGCGCGTAAGGTCCGACCACAGCGCCGGAGCTGACGTGGCAGCCCTCAAGGTGTGAAAAGGCGCGAATACGCGCACCGCTTTCCACCGATACGCCGTTGCCGAAAACGACGTTCGGCTCAATTACCGTGTCGCGCCCGATGAACGTATCATGTGCGAAAATCACAGTATCAGGTGCTTGAAGGGTGACACCGTTGTCAAAAGCCTCAAGACGTTTGAAGTTCTGGAAGATGGCTTCCGCACGGGCCAATTCGGCGCGCGAATTGACGCCCATGGTTTCTTCTTCATCACAGATCACGATACCTGCGCTGCGCCCTGATTGGCGGGCAACGCTAACGATGTCTGTGAGGTAATACTCGCCACTGGCGTTCTCATTTCCAACAGCTTCAATCAGCTCAAACAGTACTTTTGCATCAGCGCAGACCACCCCTGAATTGCATAGGCTGATCCGACGCTCTTGCGGGCTTGCGTCCTTGAACTCAACGATCCGCTCAAGGCTGTTACCGTCCATGACAAGGCGGCCGTATGCGGCAGGGTCATCGGCGTCAAAACCCAAAACAACCACGTCCGAGGTTGCGCGCGCGTCAATCATTGCCTCAAGAGTTTGCGCTGAAATGAACGGTGTATCTCCGTACAAAACGATTGCATTGCCTTCAAACGAGCCCAGAATATCTTTGGCTTGCGCCACGGCGTGTGCGGTGCCTAGTTGCTCTTTTTGCAGCACGACTTGGGTCATCGGGTTCCAGTCCAGCGCACCTGCTTCAACCACATCTGCTCCGTGTCCCGCTACGACAACGATGCGCGATGGTTCGAGTTCTTCGCCAGCCTTTATCGCGTGTACCAACATCGGAGCACCGCCAATTTCATGCATCACTTTGGGCAAATCTGATTGCATGCGGGTGCCTTTTCCGGCGCCAAGAATTATTAGTGCTACTGCCATGTTTCTTTTCTACTCTAGCCAACGCCTTTGGCTCGTTTTATCCGTTCAAGGGTGGGGCGCAAGGGGGCGGCCCGTCACATGACGCTTCAAGACCGTAACACACCCCACGCTCAGCTTTGAAAGGCGCCCGTGATGCAAACAGTAATTTTCGATTTGGACGGAACATTGGCGGACACCAGTGGGGATCTGATCGCGGCGGCCAATGCCTGCTTTGTGGATCTGGGGTGGGGCGGTTTGTTGGACCCTGTCGGTGACGCTGGCACAGCGCTGCGTGGTGGTCGCGCGATGCTGACGTTGGGGTTTGAGCGAAAGGGCGCCGAAGGGCAGGCCGCTGCTTCAGATATGGACGCACATTATCAAAAGCTGTTGACCCATTACGGCACAAATATTGACACCCATACCACGCTTTATCCCCATGCGATGGAGGCTATCGGAAACCTGAAGGCGGAAGGCTACCGCGTGGGTATCTGCACGAATAAACCCGAAGGCCTCGCGCGTTTGTTGTTGACCCGCCTCGGTGTGCTGAAAGAGTTTCATTCGCTGATTGGCGCAGACACGCTGCCTACGCGCAAACCTGACACCGCGCCCTATGTGGCGGCGGTTGAGCAAGCGGGCGGCTCGGTCGAAAGATCATTGCTGGTCGGTGACACGATGACTGATAGGCAAACCAGCCTGAATGCGGGCGTCCCATCTGTATTGGTCACTTTCGGACCCGGCGCTGAGGACGTTAAAGCCATGGACCCCGAAGCGCTGTTGTCAGATTACCGTCACCTGCGATCTGTGGTTAGCTCACTTATCGGCTAGACCTGTGGCGAATGGGGCTTGACGGCGCGGCAACAGTTTGCCCATCTGTGAATATGACAAAGCACACCCCACAACCCGCCACGCCTGATGTATTTACTGGTGCGTTTACGCAGCAAGAACCAATTCCTCAGGAGGGCATTGATGCAGCGTTGGCCGTGCTGAATGGTGGGCGCTTGCACCGCTATAACACCCACGGTGATGAGATTGCGGAAACTGCGCTGCTGGAAGAAGAGTTCGCAGCACAAATGGGATCAAAATACTGTTTGTCTTGTGCCTCTGGCGGCTACGCCATGGCCACCGCGATGCGGGCCTGTGGTGTGAAAGCAGGCGACAAAGTTCTGACGAACGCGTTTACGCTGGCGCCTGTGCCCGGCGCTATTGCTAGTCTGGGGGCTACGCCAATTTTTGTGGGCGTAGGCGAGGACCTTAAGATTGATCTTGATGACCTTGCGGCCAAAATTGATCAGGCTGATGTTCTGTTGCTGTCACATATGCGCGGCCACATTTGCGATATGGACCGCCTTATGCAGATTTGTGACGCTGCCGGTGTGAAAGTAATTGAAGACTGTGCACACACCATGGGGGGCAAGTGGAAAGACACTTATTCTGGTCGCCACGGGGTGATGGGGTGCTATTCAACGCAGACCTATAAGCACGTCAATTCGGGTGAGGGCGGGCTGTTGATCAGTGACGATCCTGATCTGATGGCTCGTGCGATTATGCTGTCGGGGTCTTACATGCTCTATACCCGCCACCGCGCAGCACCGCCCCCCGAAGCATTTGAGCACGTGCGTCTGCATACCCCGAACATTTCCGGCCGGATGGACAACTTGCGTGCGGCCATCCTGCGCCCACAATTGCGTGATCTTGATGCACAAGCAAAACGTTGGAACGACCGCTACAAGGTTCTGGAAGACGGGCTGTCGGGCGCAAACAGACTTACGTTGATTAATCGCCCTGCGGACGAGCACTATGTGGCGTCATCATTTCAGTTTTTGTTGCTGGATTGGGCTGATGCCGAGATCGTTGATTTTGTAGCACGTTGTGCTGCGCGTGGGGTTGAGCTTAAGTGGTTTGGCGCAGATGATCCTGTGGCTTTCACCAGTAAATACGACAGCTGGAAATATGCCAATCCGACGCCGATGCCCGCCACGGACCGTGTGTTGAAGGGTGTGATGGATATGCGTTTGCCGCTGACGTTCTCGCTTAAGGATTGCGCGCAGATTGCACGCATCATCCGTGAAGAAGTCGCCATCAGCGCCTAAGATTTTCATCCGTGCTGTGGGTGGTAGTGATGGCAAGGACGAGACAGTGGCGTCAAGCCACGTGTCAGCGCGACAATTCGCCAGAACCAGTTGTAAGATAAAAGCCGCCAAATTGCGCCAAAAGCCGGTCCAAGGCGTTGACGCGTCAAGGCAGTGGGGGTAGGACGGGCGCAGCCAAAAGTCCTGTGCGTAGCACGTCTGCGCGACACATTTCAGGAGATGCAAACTGTGGAAACCCTTTCGACACAGGCCCTTGCGGGTCAGTATTTGCCCATTCTTGTGTTCCTTGCGATCGCAATCGGTTTGGGTCTTGTCTTGATCCTCGCGGCGGTTGTTGTTGCGGTGCGCAGCCCTGACCCGGAAAAAGTGTCGGCTTACGAGTGTGGATTTAACGCGTTTGATGACGCGCGGATGAAGTTCGACGTGCGCTTTTACTTGGTCTCGATTTTGTTCATCATTTTCGATCTGGAAGTGGCGTTTTTGTTCCCGTGGGCCGTGGCGTTTAAAGATATTTCAATGGTCGGTTTCTGGTCCATGATGGTGTTCTTGGGCGTTCTGACTGCTGGCTTTGCATATGAATGGAAAAAGGGAGCGCTCGAATGGGAGTGATGGCCGGACCAAATACTGCAGGTTTTGACCGCGAGGTTGCGACGCAGGAATTGAACCGTGAGTTGTCCGACAAGGGCTTCCTCGTGACTTCTACCGCTGACATCATCAACTGGGCGCGCACAGGCTCGCTGCACTGGATGACGTTTGGCCTTGCTTGCTGTGCCGTTGAAATGATGCACACCGCGATGCCACGCTATGACATGGAGCGGTTTGGCACCGCGCCTCGCGCCTCCCCACGTCAATCCGACTTGATGATTGTTGCTGGCACGCTGACCAACAAAATGGCGCCTGCGTTGCGTAAAGTATACGACCAGATGCCAGAGCCACGTTACGTGATTTCGATGGGTTCATGTGCTAATGGCGGTGGATACTATCATTATAGCTATTCCGTTGTACGTGGTTGTGACCGTATCGTCCCTGTTGATGTGTATGTGCCGGGCTGCCCGCCAACGGCAGAAGCCTTGCTTTACGGCATCATGCAGCTGCAACGCAAAATCCGCCGCACTGGTACGATCGTACGCTAAGAAGTTCCGACCCGAAACGCCTGAAAGGCAAAGGAGCGATCCTATGACCGCAGAAACCATGACACCCGCCGCAATGGATGAACTGGGCGCTTATATTGCTGCCAAGCGTCCTGATTGCGTGCTGTCATATTCCGTTGATTTCGGTGAGCTGAACGTGTCTGTCGCGTTGGGTAGTATCCACGGCCTGATCGATTGGCTGAAGGCAGACCCTACGTGCCGCTTCAACTCTTTGGTTGATATCACAGCGGTTGATAACGTTGGTCGTGCGCGCCGATTTGACGTGGTTTATCACTTCCTCTCCATGTACCAAAACCACCGCATTCGCTTGAAAGTCGAAGTACGTGAGGACGATATGGTGCCATCCATCGTTGAAGTTCACCCTTCGGCCAACTGGTTTGAGCGTGAAGTTTTTGACATGTTCGGCATCCTCTTTTCAGGTCACCCGGATCTGCGCCGTTTGCTGACGGATTATGGTTTCCGCGGCTATCCCCTGCGCAAGGATTTCCCGACAACTGGCTACACAGAAGTACGCTATGACGAGGCGCAAAAGCGCGTGGTCTATGAACCCGTGTCGCTTGTGCAAGAATACCGACAGTTTGATTTCATGTCTCCCTGGGAAGGCGCGCAATACGTCATTCCTGGTGATGAGAAAGCGAAAGGAGAGGCGAAATAATGGACGGCTCCCAATTCAATGACGCCCTGACTGGCGAACAGAAAATCCGTAATTTCAACATCAACTTCGGTCCGCAGCACCCTGCAGCGCACGGCGTGTTGCGTCTTGTGCTCGAACTTGATGGCGAGATTGTTGAGCGTTGCGACCCGCACATCGGGCTTTTGCACCGTGGCACCGAAAAGCTGATGGAAAGCCGCACTTACTTGCAAAACCTGCCGTATCTGGACCGTCTGGATTATGTGGCACCCATGAACCAAGAGCACGCTTGGTGCTTGGCGATTGAAAAGCTGACAGGCACGGAGGTGCCTCGCCGTGCGCAGTTGATCCGTGTTCTTTACTCCGAAATTGGCCGCGTACTTTCGCACATCTTGAATGTGACCACACAGGCTATGGACGTAGGCGCGCTTACGCCGCCGCTTTGGGGCTTTGAAGAACGCGAAAAACTGATGGTGTTTTACGAGCGCGCTTGCGGCGCACGTTTACACGCTGCGTATTTCCGTCCTGGTGGCGTGCACCAAGACCTGCCCGACGATCTCATTGATGATATTGAAACGTGGGCAATCGAGTTTCCCAAGGTCCTCGAAGACATTGACGGTCTTTTGACCGAAAACCGTATTTTCAAGCAACGTAACGCGGATATCGGCGTTGTGACCGAACAAGACATCCAAGACTGGGGCTTTTCCGGTGTGATGGTTCGTGGCTCGGGGCTTGCGTGGGATTTGCGCCGCGCGCAGCCCTATGAATGCTATGATGAATTTGAATTCCAAATTCCTGTTGGCAAAAATGGCGACTGCTACGACCGCTACCTCGTTCGGATGGAAGAGATGCGCCAGTCTGTGTCGATTATCCGCCAAGCGATTGCCAAACTCCGCGAAGCAACCGGTGACGTGATGGCCCGGGGCAAAATGACACCGCCCAAACGTGGTGACATGAAAACCTCAATGGAAGCGCTAATCCACCACTTCAAACTCTACACTGAAGGCTTCCACGTCCCTGCCGGTGAGGTCTACACCGCCGTTGAGGCCCCGAAAGGTGAGTTTGGTGTGTATCTAGTGGCTGATGGCAGCAACAAACCGTACCGTGCCAAATTACGCGCGCCTGGCTTCTTGCACCTACAAGCGATGGACTACCTCGCGTCAGGCCACCAACTTGCAGATGTCGCCGCGATTATCGGAACGATGGATATCGTTTTTGGAGAAATCGACCGCTAATTCTTTTGTTTTAAAATATCCTCGCCGAAGGCTGGCGTTGCATGGCAACGCCAATAACCCGAAAAGAGACGACCCATGCTACGCCGACTACACTCTGAGCAACCAGACAGCTTTGCCTTTACCGCCGACAACCAAGCGTGGGCTGAAGCGCAGATCAAAAAATACCCAGAGGGTCGCCAAGCATCCGCGATCATCCCACTTCTTTGGCGCGCCCAAGAGCAAGAGGGCTGGCTTAGCCGTCCGGCGATTGAGCATGTGTCTGACATGCTTGATCTTGCATTTATTCGTGGGCTTGAGGTGGCGTCTTTCTACTTCATGTTCCAGCTGCAACCTGTTGGTAAGATTGCACATATCCAGATTTGTGGCACAACGTCCTGCATGATCTGTGGTGCGGAAGACTTGGTTGCTGTTTGCCAAGAAAAGATCGCACCGAAGGCGCATCAAATTTCTGCAGATGGAAATTTCTCATGGGAAGAAGTTGAGTGTTTGGGCGCCTGCGCAAACGCCCCGATGGCACAAATTGGCAAAGACTACTTCGAAGACCTGACTGCAGAACGGCTTGGCACACTTTTGGATGAGCTGGCTGCCGGTAAAACCCCGCAAGTTGGCCCGCAGAATGGACGTTTCGCGGCGGAGCCAGCGGGCGGCATCACCAGCCTTACTGATTTCGTGAACGCTAAGATTAAGCTGAACGCCAGCGCACAATTGGCCCATGATATCGGTGACAGTGTTAAACGCATCGACGGAACTGAAGTGCCTCTTTTGACACCTTGGATAGACAAAGCTGCAAATTCTGGCGCAAAACCACCGAAACCTGCAGCGCGACCAAAGCCTGCAAATGCGCAGAGAGCTGCTGCGAAACCAGCGGCTACCAAAGCCAAAAGCACTGCAAAACCTAAAGCCTCAAGTGACGCAGGCAAAAAGCCTCGCACCATGAAAGCCCCGCGCAAAGCCGGTGCGGATGACCTGAAACTGATCAAAGGTGTCGGTCCAAAACTGGAAAAGCTTCTCAACGAGATGGGCTTTTTTCATTACGATCAAATCGCCAAATGGGGTCCGGCCGAGCTTGCTTGGGTTGACGCGAACTTGGAAGGTTTCATCGGGCGCGCGTCGCGGGACAACTGGATTGATCAAGCCAAATCCCTTGCATCTTAAGCCAAGACCTAGTTTTCTAGCCCCACAATGAAGGGGAGCTGTTACTAATACTCCCCAAATAGGGACGGAGTATTGGAATGAGTAACTCTTCTGGAGGGATCTCCTGCGCGATCGGGTGTTGGCTGGTTGGCGCGGTGTTGGGCTTAGTTGCCTTTATTATGTTAATGTTGTTCGGGGAATACACCTTTATTCAGGCTGTGTTCATGGGCGGCATTGTTTTCTTTATTGCTGGTGCAGCACTAAGCTGGCTGATGTGTCGGCCGCTTCCTGCGTTGGGCGAAATTGATGCCAACCGCGCGGGCCAAGCGCCCACAGCCGGCGGCATTGAAACAGCGACGCCAGCTGTTGCGGCCAAACCTACTGCCACTGCAGCAGTAGCGGCGACTGCGACCACGGTGTTTGAACCCGTTGCGGACGCGCCCGCACCGAAACCCGCGGCAAAGCCAAAAGCGGCACCAAAGAAACCTGCAGCTAAGAAGCCAGCCCCTAAAAAGGCTGCTGCAAAAGCAGATGCGCCTGCCGCTAAAGCACCTGCGGATGCAAAAAAGAAGGCTGCAAAGCCAGTGTCCGCGTCGGGCAAGCCTGAATTGCTGAAAAAAGCGCGGGCAGGTGGTCCGGACGACCTCAAACAGATCAAAGGCGTTGGTCCAAAGTTGGAAGGTCTGCTGCACTCAATGGGTGTGTTCCACTTTGATCAGATTGGATCATGGCGTAAAAAAGAAGTCGAATGGGTGGATGAAAACCTTGAAGGTTTCAAAGGCCGTGTTTCCCGTGATGAGTGGGTCAAGCAAGCCAAAGTACTCGCCAAAGGTGGCCAGACTGAATTTTCCAAAAAAGTGAAAAAGGGTGGCGTTTACTAAGCCCTCAGAAGTACGTAGATATGGTCCCGTCCAAAGATATTTTGGGCGGGATTTTTTGTGAGGCTGCCACGTGAACCGCGACGAACGAAATGCAAAACAGGGCCGCTTGGCGGCTATGGTCATCGCGGGTTCTGGTCTGCTGGCGATCCTTGCGCCGGCGATTGCGCAAAGCCTGAACCTGACAATCCGCTTTGAAATTCTGCTTTATCTTTTCTCATTGGCGGGATTTCTCTTTGCCCTCGTTCTTGCGCTTCAGGTCTGGCAATCGGGGCGCAAATAAGTCTATAGAGAAGCCAGCCAACACTTCAGACGGGAAACGCGCACATGTTGCAGGACAAAGACCGCATTTTCACCAATATCTATGGGATGCACGACCGCACCCTCAAAGGCGCGCAGCAGCGTGGTCATTGGGATGGAACCGGCGCGCTGATAAAAAAAGGCCGTGACTGGATCATCGACGAGATGAAAGCCTCCGGACTTCGTGGGCGCGGCGGCGCGGGCTTCCCGACCGGTTTGAAGTGGTCGTTCATGCCCAAAGAAAGTGACGGGCGTCCCAGCTATTTAGTTGTGAATGCGGATGAGTCTGAGCCGGGCACATGTAAAGACCGCGAGATTATGCGTCACGATCCTCATACATTGATCGAGGGTTGTTTGATCGCGTCTTTCGCAATGAATGCCAACGCCTGCTACATCTACATTCGCGGCGAATACATCCGCGAAAAAGAAGCCCTGCAAGCAGCTATCGACGAGGCCTATGAAGCCGGTCTGGTGGGTAAGAACGCTGCGAAATCGGGTTGGGATTTTGACATCTATCTGCACCACGGTGCGGGTGCTTATATTTGCGGTGAAGAGACTGCGCTTCTGGAAAGCCTTGAGGGCAAAAAAGGTATGCCGCGCATGAAGCCGCCGTTCCCGGCAGGTGCTGGGCTTTATGGCTGCCCCACAACGGTGAACAATGTCGAATCAATTGCTGTGGTGCCAACTATCTTGCGCCGTGGCGCGTCTTGGTTCTCTGGCTTTGGTCGGGACAATAACAAGGGCACGAAGCTCTTTGCTATTTCCGGTCACGTCAACCAACCCTGCGTGGTTGAAGAGGCTATGTCGATCACGTTCGAAGAACTGATTGAAAAGCACTGCGGCGGTGTTCGTGGCGGGTGGGATAACCTTAAGGCGGTTATCCCAGGTGGTTCATCCGTTCCCTGTGTGCGCGGCGAAAACATGCGCGATGCGATTATGGATTTTGATTACTTGCGCGGCAAGCTTGGCTCAGGCTTGGGGACCGCAGCGGTGATCGTGATGGATCAGTCCACCGACATCATCAAAGCGATCTGGCGTCTTTCCAAGTTTTACAAGCATGAATCATGCGGTCAGTGCACGCCCTGCCGCGAAGGTACCGGCTGGATGATGCGCGTGATGGAACGTTTGGTGACTGGTGAAGCAACGCCAGAAGAAATCGACATGCTTTGGGATGTTACCAAGCAAGTTGAGGGTCACACAATTTGTGCGCTTGGTGATGCGGCTGCGTGGCCAATCCAAGGTTTGATCCGTAATTTCCGTGATGAAATCGAAGACCGCATCAAACACAAGCGGGTACGCCCTGCTGCTGTTGCCGCTGAGTAAGCGGAACACATAAATCAAACAAACGGCGCGCATTACATTGCGCGCCGTTTCTGTTTGGCCCGTGTGGACATGTTTTGGTGGGCTGTTATTGAATAACGCGGCGGCTAACGACATGCTCAGCAGACATAAGTGCGTTTGTTAATTTGGAGGACGTTCCCTCATGAAATCTATCCTATTTGCTGTGGTTTTCGTAATGAGCAGTGCGCAAGCTTCTTTGGCAAAAGAGCCGTTGAGTAACGTTGATTATATTAACGATCGGCTTTTTGCAGCTGCAGTTGGGGATCAGATCAGACGCAATTGTGACCGCATTTCTGCGCGGATGTTGCGGGTGCTTGCAGATGCGAACAGGCTGAAAAACCATGCAGTGGCACTTGGCTACACCGAGACAGAGATTAACGCCTACGTGAAAAACGACGCTGAGAAAGCGAAGATGAAGCAGCGCCGCGATGCGTATCTGGCGGACAACGGTGCCTTGGGGCAGGGGGCTGAGGCCTACTGCGCACTTGGGCGGGCAGAGATCGCGCGTGGCTCGCTAATCGGGTCGCTGCTAAAAGCGCGCTAAAATCGGTCACAAGTGGTGGACAACGCAGCGCCTAGGCGATAGTGCGTGGGCGTAACAAACAGATGGCGGCCATGCTCTTTCGCCAAGGCAATCTACGGTCGCATTTGTCGCGAAAGCAAAACGGGAACCGATGCAATGGCAGACCTGCGCAAAGTCGTAATTGATGGCAACGAGATCGAAGTAGACGGTGCCATGACCCTGATCCAAGCCTGCGAAGAAGCTGGCGTTGAGATCCCTCGTTTTTGTTACCACGAACGTCTTTCTATCGCGGGCAACTGCCGTATGTGTTTGGTTGAGGTCGTAGGCGGCCCACCCAAGCCAGCGGCGTCTTGTGCGATGCAGGTCCGCGATTTGCGTCCTGGTCCCGAAGGCCAAGCGCCAGTGGTCAAGACAAACTCGCCCATGGTGAAAAAAGCCCGCGAGGGCGTTATGGAATTCCTGCTAATCAACCACCCGCTTGATTGCCCGATTTGCGATCAGGGGGGCGAGTGTGACCTTCAAGACCAAGCCATGGCTTATGGCGTAGACTTCTCACGCTTCCGCGAAGCAAAGCGCGCGACGGATGATCTTGATCTTGGGCCGCTTGTGGAAACCCACATGACCCGCTGCATTTCATGCACGCGCTGCGTTCGCTTTACGACCGAGGTCGCGGGCATTCACCAAATGGGCCAGACGGGCCGTGGTGAAGATGCTGAGATCACCTCGTATCTTGGTGAAACGCTCGATTCCAACATGCAGGGTAATATCATTGATTTGTGCCCTGTAGGTGCGCTTGTTTCAAAGCCCTACGCATTCACGGCGCGCCCTTGGGAATTGACCAAAACAGAGTCGATTGACGTGATGGACGCGCTTGGCTCCAACATTCGCGTTGACACCAAAGGCCGTGAAGTGATGCGCTTTTTGCCGCGCAACCACGACGGCGTGAACGAAGAGTGGATTTCGGACAAAACCCGTTTCGTGTGGGATGGTCTGCGCCGCCAGCGTTTGGATACACCTTATTTGCGTGAGAACGGTAAGCTGCGACCAGCGACGTGGCCCGAAGCGCTTTCTGCTGCTGCAGCAGCGATGAAGGGCAAAAAAGTTGCGGGCCTCGTTGGGGATCTTGCGCCGACTGAGGCGGCGTTTGCATTGAAAGCTTTGATCGAAGGACAAGGCGGCAACGTTGAGTGCCGGACTGACAATGCAAAGCTGCCTGCGGGCAACCGTGGTGCATATGTCGGTACGGCGACTGTTGAAGACATCGATTATGCAGATAAAATTCTGCTTGTTGGCGTTAACCCTAAACTTGAAAGCCCCGTTCTTAATGCGCGCATTCGCAAGGCTTGGAGCCGCGGCGCGGATGTGGTTGTCGTGGGTGAAGCGGTTGATCTGACTTATGAGTATGAGCACATGGGCAATGACCGTGCGGCGCTTGCTTATCTAGCGGGCTTGGATATGAGCGCGCTGCAAGATGTGGACTCTATCTGCATCGTTGGTCAGGGCGCGTTGAACGAGGCTGATGGCGAGGCTGTTTTGGCTACGGTTCAAGGCATCTGTGAGAAGTCAAATGGCAAGCTGATGGTGCTTCATACAGCTGCGTCGCGCGTTGGTGCGATGGATGTTGGTGCGGTTACTGACGGTGGGATGACTGCCGCAATTGAAGGCGCGGAAGTGATTTATAATCTTGGCGCGGATGAGGTTGATGTGGCTGCTGGCCCGACTGTCATCTACCAAGGCAGCCATGGCGACCGCGGTGCGCACCGTGCTGACATTATCCTGCCAGCGGCGGCATACACCGAAGAAAACGGTTTGTTTGTGAACACCGAAGGTCGCCCACAACTTGCGATGCGCGCTGGTTTTGCGCCGGGGCAGGCGAAAGAGAACTGGGCGATCTTGCGTGCGCTATCCGCTGAGTTGGGCGCGCAATTGCCTTACGACAGCCTCGCACAGCTGCGCAGCGCCATGATCGCTGCACACCCGCACCTTGGCCAAATTGATGAAGTTGCGGAAAACGCCGTTATCGCATTGCCGAGTAAACCGCTTGGTAAGGCAAACTTCAAATACGCTGTGAGTGATTTCTATCTCACCAATCCAATCGCACGTGCGTCTGCGCTGATGGCCGAGCTGTCGGCAAATGCAAAAGCACGCGCATCAAACAAGCTAGCGGCGGAGTAAAATCCCCGTGCGGTGGAGCGTCGCGTGTCTCATAGGGCTGGCCGCGTGTCAGCCTGTGCAGACATCACAAAATGCGGCGTTTTCACTAACATACGAAGGAATACGAACCGATTTGCTCGACGGTGACTTGGTCAACTTTAACGTAACAATGCGCGGCGCGCGCACAGAGGCTGATTTGCGAGCCTACGCTGAATGCGCTGCTGCCCAGTATACGTTGATCCGGGGCTACGGTTTTGCGCGCCACGTGCGCACGACGACAAAGATGCAGGGTGGAAAGTGGCATGCAGATGCTGTTTACACCATTTCGCCAGCACTGCCGCGAGGTGTCAGTACGATTGACGCTGAAGTGGCTGTTGCGAACTGCAAGGAACTGGGAATACCGACGGTGTGAGGACCAATGGCTGATTTTCTAAATACGGGTGCCGGAATGGCGCTGATCATTGTGGCCCAAACGTTGGCGGTTGTCGCGTTTGTCATGGTTTCGCTTCTTTTCTTGGTCTACGGCGACCGTAAGATTTGGGCGGCTGTCCAGATGCGCCGTGGCCCTAACGTTGTTGGTGTGTTTGGCCTTTTGCAAACTGTGGCTGACGCGCTCAAATACGTCGTCAAAGAAGTTGTTGTTCCAGCGGGTGCGGACAAAACGGTCTTCATGCTTGCCCCGCTTACAAGCTTTGTGCTGGCATTGATCGCTTGGGCAGTTATTCCGTTCAACGATACTTGGGTTCTGGCCGACATCAACGTGGCTATCTTGTACGTTTTCGCGATCTCGTCACTTGAAGTGTACGGAGTGATTATGGGTGGTTGGGCGTCTAACTCTAAATACCCTTTCCTTGGCTCTTTGCGGTCTGCCGCACAGATGATTTCTTATGAGGTATCGATTGGCCTCATTATCATTGGCGTCATTCTGTCTACTGGCTCGCTTAACTTTGGTGACATTGTACAGGCGCAGGAAGGTAGTCTTGGGTTTTTCAACTGGTACTGGTTGCCGCACTTCCCAATGGTTTTCTTGTTCTTCATCAGCTGTTTGGCTGAAACGAACCGTCCGCCGTTTGATCTTCCCGAAGCGGAATCTGAATTGGTCGCTGGCTATCAAGTTGAATATTCATCCACACCGTTTTTGTTGTTCATGGCGGGTGAGTACATCGCGATCTTCTTGATGTGCGCATTGATCTCGCTGTTGTTCTTTGGTGGTTGGTTGTCCCCGATCCCGTTCTTGCCTGACGGTCCGCTATGGATGGTTGGTAAGATGGCGTTCTTCTTCTTCCTCTTTGCGATGGTTAAGGCGATCGTGCCACGCTACCGCTATGACCAACTGATGCGCTTGGGGTGGAAAGTATTCCTGCCGTTTTCGCTTGTGTGGGTCGTGTTTGTAGCCTTCGCAGCAAAGTTTGACTGGTTCTGGGGCATCTACGCCCGTTGGGACCTCATTGGGTAAGGATCAGAAAATGGCAAATATCGATTATACGCGCGCTGCTAAATATTTTCTGTTGGCAGACTTCTTTAAGGGCTTCAAACTCGGCCTGCGCTACTTCTTTGCGCCTAAGGCAACATTGAACTACCCGCACGAAAAAGGCCCGTTGAGCCCGCGTTTTCGCGGCGAACACGCTTTGCGCCGTTATCCAAACGGGGAAGAGCGTTGCATTGCGTGTAAGTTGTGCGAGGCGGTTTGCCCTGCACAGGCTATCACCATTGACGCCGAGCCCCGTGATGACGGCAGCCGCCGTACCACGCGTTATGACATCGACATGACCAAGTGCATCTACTGTGGTTTCTGCCAAGAAGCCTGTCCGGTTGATGCAATCGTTGAAGGCCCAAATTTTGAGTTTTCAACAGAAACGCGTGAAGAGTTGTATTACGACAAGACAAAATTGCTCGAGAACGGTGACCGCTGGGAAGCTGAAATTGCGCGCAACCTCGAGATGGATGCGCCCTACAGATGACCAAGACGCCCGAAAATCCTTTTCAGGCTTTCCTTGATCAGTCCGCAGATTGGACCAAGGAAATGGCACCGCACATGGAACGTTTCATGGGCGGTAACTGGTCGTCTGCGGAATGGATGCAGAGCATGGAAAAGGCCATGGGCGCGATGAGTAAAGAGATGCTTGATGCGACCATGGGCGGCACCGCCAACGCAGGGGGCTTGGACGCCAAGACCCGTTTGTTGGTGTCACTTGCAGGGTTTGTTGCACAGGGTGCGACAGCCGATGCGCAGATCAAGATCACTGTTAGCAACGCGCACACAGCCGGTGCGACAGAACAAGAAATCATGGAGACCATCGCTACGATGTCTCTGTTGGGCGGCATGCCCGCGATGACCAAAGCAATGCAACTGGCCGCAGATGCGTTGAAAGAGAAGGACGACACCGAATGAGTGTGCTGACAATTGCGTTTTACGCCTTTGCGATCTCAACGATCGCCGGGGGGCTTTTCACTGTTATTGGTCGAAACCCCGTTCATTCGGTTTTGTGGTTGATCTTGGCGTTCCTGTCATCCGCAGGTTTGTTCGTCACGTTGGGCGCTGAGTTTGTCGCGATGCTGTTGATCATCGTCTACGTGGGTGCGGTTGCGGTGTTGTTCCTATTTGTTGTGATGATGCTGGACGTCGACTTCGCCGAGCTGAAAGCCGAAATGGCCAAATACGTGCCGATTGCGCTGTTGATTGGTACAGTGTTGTTGATGCAGTTGGCGCTGGCTTTTGGGGCGTGGGAATACGGCGACGGTGCGCTTGAACGTGTTGCGGCGCGTCAGGGTGATCAGCAAAACACGGCGGCTTTGGGCCTGCTCATCTATGATAAATACATCATGCTTTTCCAGCTTTCAGGGTTGATCCTGCTTGTGGCGATGATTGGTGCGATTGTGCTGACGCTGCGTCACCGCCAAGACATCAAGCGCCAAGACGTTGTAGCGCAGATGATGCGCGATCCAGCGAAGGCGATGGAACTCAAAGACATCAAATCAGGGCAGGGCTTGTAACTCATGATTGGCATCGAACACTATCTTACCGTTGCAGCGGCCTTGTTTGTTATCGGTATCTTTGGCCTTTTTCTTAACCGCAAGAACGTCATCATCTTGCTGATGAGCATTGAATTGATGCTCTTGGCGGTGAACATCAATTTTGTCGCTTTCAGCGCGTTTCTTGATGATCTGGTTGGACAGGTATTTACCCTCTTTGTGTTGACTGTTGCCGCGGCTGAAGCGGCGATCGGTCTTGCGATCTTGGTTTGTTTCTTCCGCAATCGTGGCACCATCGACGTTGAAAACGTCAACGTGATGAAAGGCTAATCCAATGGAAACCATCATCTTATTTGCACCCCTCATTGGGGCCTTGATCGCGGGCTTTGGCTGGAAGTTTATCGGCGAAACTGCGGCGCAGTATGTGTCGACTGGTTTGTTGATGTTGGCCGCGGGCCTGTCATGGGTCGTATTCTTGTCGTTTGACGGAGTTACACAATCTATCCAGATCCTGCCATGGATCGAGAGCGGCACTTTTGCGACTGATTGGGCGATACGCCTTGACCGCTTGACGGCAACGATGCTGATCGTGATCAACTCGGTTTCAGCGTTGGTTCACCTTTACTCATTTGGCTACATGGCCCATGATGAGAACTTTAGAGAGGGCGAGAATTACAAAGCGCGCTTCTTTGCGTATTTGTCGTTCTTTACTTTCGCGATGCTGATGCTGGTCACAGCCGACAACCTTGTCCAGATGTTCTTTGGCTGGGAAGGCGTGGGCGTTGCGTCGTACTTGTTGATCAACTTCTATTTCCGCAAACCGTCCGCTAATGCTGCGGCGATGAAGGCGTTTATCGTCAACCGTGTAGGGGACTTTGCTTTTATCCTTGGTATTGCGGGGCTGTACTTGCTGGCAGACAGCGTGAAGTTTGAAGATATTTTCGCCTACATGCCAACACTGGCCGAGCAAACGATCCGCTTCTTGTGGACAGATTGGTCTGCACCGAACTTGCTCGCGTTCCTGCTGTTCGTAGGCGCGATGGGTAAATCTGCACAGTTGCTGTTGCACACGTGGTTGCCTGACGCGATGGAAGGCCCGACGCCTGTGTCGGCACTCATTCACGCGGCGACAATGGTTACTGCGGGCGTTTTCCTCGTATGCCGTATGTCACCGCTGATGGAGTTTGCACCAGTCGCCACAAACTTTGTGGTTATCGTAGGCGCGATCACAGCATTCTTTGCGGCAACCGTGGGCTTGGTTCAAAACGATATCAAGCGCGTGATTGCGTACTCAACCTGTTCGCAGCTTGGCTATATGTTTGTGGCAGCGGGCCTTGGCGTCTACTCTGTAGCGATGTTTCACTTGCTGACACACGCATTCTTCAAAGCGATGCTGTTCTTGGGGGCGGGCTCCGTCATCCACGGAATGCACCACGAGCAGGACATGCGTAACTACGGCGGTCTTCGCAAGAAATTACCGGTGACGTTTTGGGCGATGATGATTGGTACTTTGGCCATTACCGGTGTGGGTATTCCGCTGCTGTACGTCGGCTTCCCAGTTGGCTTTGCCGGCTTCGTTTCCAAGGATGCAATCATTGAGAGTGCGTTTGTAGGTTCAACTTTTGCGTTCTGGATGCTGGTCATTGCTGCATTCATGACAAGCTTTTACAGCTGGCGCCTGATGTTCTTGACCTTCTACGGCAAACCACGGGGTGATAAACACACCCACGAGCACGCCCATGAAAGCCCCAGCGTCATGCTAGTTCCGCTGGTCGTACTGGCCTTTGGTGCAATTTTCGCGGGCATGGCATTCTACAAACCCTACTTTGGTAGCCAAGAAAGCGTTGATAAGTTCTTCGGCATTGGCGTGAAAAAGGGCGAAGCGCATGCGTATTTCGACGCTCCCATGTTGGTAGCACCGGCATACGCAGCTGGCGCGAAGGCAGACGGAGATCATTCAGATCACGACCGCAGCCAAGTCCCCGGTGAAGGTGCCATCTTTATTGGCCCAGACAACCACATGATCCACGAGGCTCACTTGGTGCCGAAATGGGTCAAGCTTAGCCCGTTTTTTGCGATGCTCTTTGGGTTCATCTTGTCATGGTACATGTACATCCGCCGTCCTGATCTGCCCGCAAAATTGGCAGAAAACCAATGGCCGCTGTATAATTTCTTGCTCAACAAATGGTACTTTGACGAGCTTTACGACGCAGTCTTTGTTCGTCTTGCAAAATCACTGGGCCGCTTTTTGTGGACCCGCGGTGATGTGGGCATCATCGACGGTGGCATCAACGGTTTGGCGCTTGGTATTGTGCCGTTCTTCACCCGTTTGGCAGGGCGCTTGCAGTCCGGCTACATCTTTACTTACGCGTTCTCCATGGTGATCGGCCTCGTTGTGCTGATTACGTGGATGACCCTGACTGCTGGATAACGACCCATGGATAACCTTCTCTCCATTGTCACTTTTCTGCCGCTGCTTGGCGCGCTCATTTTGGCGCTGTTTTTGCGTGGCGATGACGAAGCAGCACAGCGCAACGCAAAGTGGGTAGCCCTGTGGGCCACTGCTGCAACGTTCGTTTTTTCGATCTTCATTCTTACCGGTTTTGACGCGTCGAACACCGGCTTTCAGTTTGTCGAAGAACACACATGGTTGATGGGGCTTACATACAAAATGGGCGTTGACGGGATCAGCGTACTGTTTGTGATGCTGACCACATTCCTGATGCCGATTGTGATTGCGTCTTGCTGGGGTGTGACGCACCGCGTCAAAGAATATATGATCGCGTTCTTGCTGCTCGAAACACTTATGCTGGGCGTTTTCTGCGCATTGGACATGGTGCTGTTTTACCTGTTCTTTGAGGCCGGCCTGATCCCGATGTTCCTCATCATCGGCGTTTGGGGCGGGGCGAACCGGATCTACGCGTCGTTCAAGTTCTTCCTCTATACGTTCCTTGGCTCGGTTCTCATGCTGGTTGCGATGGTCACGATGTATATCGAGGCTGGCACGACCGACATCCCTACACTGCTGAGCTTTGAATTTGACAGCGCGGTCTTGGACCTGTTCGGCTTCCACATCTTGGGCGGTTTGCAGACGCTGTTGTTCTTGGCATTCTTCGCAAGCTTCGCGGTAAAGATGCCAATGTGGCCAGTGCACACATGGTTGCCTGATGCACACGTGCAGGCGCCAACAGCGGGGTCTGTCGTTCTGGCGGCGATTTTGCTCAAGATGGGCGGCTACGGTTTCTTGCGTTTCTCACTTCCCATGTTCCCCGTTGGTTCCGAGATCCTGTCACCGCTGGTGTTGTGGATGTCAGCCATTGCGATTGTGTACACATCGCTTGTCGCATTGGTTCAAGAGGACATGAAAAAGCTGATTGCCTACTCATCTGTTGCGCACATGGGCTTTGTGACGATGGGTATCTTCGCTGCGAACCAGCAAGGTGTTGATGGTGCGATTTTCCAGATGATCAGCCACGGTTTTATCTCTGGTGCACTGTTCCTATGTGTTGGTGTTATTTACGACCGGATGCACACACGCGATATCGATGCTTATGGCGGGCTTGTGAACCGGATGCCTGCATATGCGTTGGTGTTCATGTTCTTCACCATGGCCAACGTTGGTTTGCCTGGGACGTCCGGTTTCGTAGGTGAATTCCTGACCATCATTGGCGTGTTCCAAGTGAACACATGGGTGGCAATGGTCGCTGCGACGGGTGTGATCTTGTCCGCTGGCTACGCGTTGTGGCTCTACCGCCGCGTGGTGATGGGTGACCTGATCAAGGAAAGCCTGAAAACAATTACCGATATGACCCGTCTTGAGCGTGCAATTTTTGCACCACTCGTGGTGATGACGCTGTTGTTGGGGATCTATCCCAGCTTGGTGACAGACATCATCGGACCATCGGTTTCCGCCCTTGTTCAAAACTATGACGTGGCCGTCAGCGCATTTGACGCGGCAGCCCAAACCGCTGAAATCGCGGCGCACTAAAGGATCTGAGCTATGACTGCTGACATCAACACTATGCTGCCGGAAATTGTGCTGGCGCTTTATGCCATGGTTGCGCTGATTGCGATTGTCTACACAGGCAAGGATGCCATGGCGCGCTTGTCGCTTTGGATGACGTCGATCGTATTTGTCGGCATGGCCGCGTGGATCGCAACATCGGGCGAGGGCACATCTGTGGCTTTCGGCGGTATGTTTGTGGATGATGCGTTCTCGCGCTTTGCAAAAGTCACAATCCTGTTGTCGGCAGCCGCGGTTTTGTTGATGTCGGAAGAGTATATGACGCGCCGAGATCTGCTGCGTTTTGAGTACCCGCTGTTGGTTGCCCTAGCAGCCGTCGGTATGATGGTCATGGTGTCTGCTGGTGATTTGATGGCGCTTTACATGGGCCTCGAGCTGCAATCTCTTGCGCTTTACGTGGTCGCATCGCTGCGCCGCGACAATGTCAAGTCTACAGAAGCGGGCCTGAAGTACTTCGTGTTGGGTGCGCTGTCATCTGGTCTGTTGCTTTACGGTGCGTCGCTGACATACGGCTATGCGGGCACAACCCTGTTCACTGGCATCGTCGATGCCGCAGGTGACGGGCCTATGTCGCTTGGTCTGATCTTCGGCTTGGTTTTCTTGTCTGTAGGTCTTGCGTTCAAAGTGTCTGCTGCACCGTTCCATATGTGGACACCAGACGTATACGAGGGCGCGCCAACACCGGTCACGGCTTTCTTCGCAACCGCACCAAAAGTTGCTGCCATGGGCCTATTCGCACGCGTGATGCACGATGCTTTCGGTACGTCAGTTGCTGACTGGCAGCAGATCGTCGCCTTCCTTGCGGTTCTCTCGATGTTCCTTGGTGCCATCGCAGCGATTGGACAGACAGACATCAAGCGTCTGATGGCGTACTCGTCCATCGCGCATATGGGTTTTGCTCTGATGGGTCTTGCAGCGGGCACCGCTTTGGGCGTGCAGGCAATGCTGATTTACATGGCTATTTACGTAACTATGAACATTGGTACGTTTGCGTTCATTCTGTCGATGAACAAAGAAGGCCAGCCGGTGACAAATATTTCGTCGTTGAACAGCTTGGCAAGCCGTGAGCCAGTTCAGGCCTTGGCTATGTTGGTACTGATGTTCAGCCTTGCGGGTGTGCCGCCCATGTTGGGTTTCTTTGGCAAATACGGTGTGCTTGTTGCAGCAGTAGATGCCGGTCTGTCATGGTTGGCGATTGCAGGTGTGATTGCATCGGTGATTGGTGCTTTCTACTATCTGCGCATCGTCTACTTCATGTACTTCGGTGAAGCGCAGGACGACATTTCCGTAAAGGCCACTCCGGTGCTGAAGTTGTTCCTTGTCGGTTCTGCTGCGGCAATGCTGTTGGGTGTGATCAACTTGTTTGGCATTGAGGCACCAGCAGCGTTGGCAGCGGCATCACTTGTCAACTGATTGGCCAACAGGCGTCGATTTGATCGAGTTAGATCAAGTTGACAGCACCATGGCAGAGGCGGCGCGACGCGCGCCGTCGCTTACATCTCCCACATGGATAAGGGCCGATGCCCAGTCCGCAGGACGCGGCCGGTCTGGTCGATCTTGGGGGCACCCCACAGGTAATCTTGCGGCGACTCTTGTGTTCAAGCCGCATTGTTCGGCCCAGCAAGGGGCGCAGCGCAGTTTTTTAGCAGCTAATGCATTGTTTGATGCCTTAAGCGCGTTTGTCCCTGCGTCCAAGCTGGCGTTGAAATGGCCCAACGACGTATTGCTGTCGCGCGGTAAAGTTGCCGGAATTTTGCTTGAGGCGTCTGGCGGGGCTCAGTTGAATTGGTTGTCGATTGGCATCGGTGTGAACCTTGCTCATGCGCCTGTCATTGAAGACGCCGCATTTGGCCCGACAGCGGTCGCACTGCATCTTGATACGCAGGTTGAGGCTCCGACGCCGATGACGTTCTTGAACATACTTGCGGCAAAATACGCATCGCAAGAAGCGCTTCTTGCGACCAAAGGGTTTGATCACATTCGGGCACTATGGCTGTCACGCGCCGCCCGTCTGGGCGAGGTGATTACCGCCCGAACGTCCCGCGACACAATCACTGGAACCTTTCGAGATGTGGACGCGGAGGGCAATCTTGTATTAGAGACCCCCAAGGGTCGTGAAACCGTCACGGCTGCCGACGTATATTTTTAGGAGGCGTGCGGAATGTTACTGGCGATCGATTGCGGCAACACCAACACCGTCTTCTCAATTTGGGACGGCGAGCATTTCATTGCAAACTGGCGGACCTCGACCGAGCACCAGCGCACGGCGGATCAATACTATGTCTGGCTATCGACACTGATGTCTTTCCAGAAAGTTGATGTTGAGATCACGGATGTCATCATCAGCTCAACAGTTCCCCGGGTCGTGTTCAACTTACGGGTATTTGCAGACCGTTATTTCAATTGCCGCCCGCTTGTAGTGGGCAAGCCTGATTGTTTGCTGCCCGTGGATGTGCGCGTCGATGGTGGGACCCAAGTTGGACCGGACCGTTTGGTAAACACTGTTGCGGGACACAGCCTTTTTGGCGGTGATCTGATTGTCGTAGATTTCGGGACGGCGACTACTTTTGATGTTGTCGACACAGACGGGGCCTATATCGGCGGGGTCATCGCACCCGGAGTGAATTTGTCACTAGAGGCACTCCACCAAGCGGCGGCTGCATTGCCCCATGTGGATGTGACCAAGCCCGAACGTGTGATTGGCACCAACACGGTCGCTTGTATGCAGTCGGGGATATTTTGGGGTTATGTCGGCCTAATCAACGGCATTTGTGATCGTATCAAAGCGGAACAGGGACGGCAGATGCGCGTCGTCTCCACTGGTGGGCTGGCCCCGTTGTTCCAACAAGGACATGCGCTATTTGACGAATATGAAGAGTTTTTAACGATGCACGGCCTGACCGTCATCTATAAATACAACAAGGATAATAATACGTTATGAGCAGCGAACGGCTGATTTACCTACCTCTCGGCGGTGCCGGCGAAGTGGGGATGAATTGCTATGTCTACGGATATGGCCCCGAACATAAAGAGCGTTTGATCGTTGTCGATCTTGGTGTGACTTTCCCTGATATGGACAGCACCCCGGGTGTTGATCTGATTTTGCCCGACGTGTCATGGCTTGTTGAGCGGCGTGACCGTATCGACGGCGTGTTCATCACCCATGCGCACGAAGACCATGTGGGCGCAGTTGGTCACCTTTGGGAGCGCCTTAAGGCCCCAATCTATACCCGTGCGTTTACAGCCAATATCGCCCGCCGCAAGATGGAAGAGCATGGCGCGGATACCGATGCGCTGCACACGGTTAGCCCTTGGCCCGAGACAGTTGAGACGGGTCCATTCAAAGTGGGTTTTGTGCCGATCTCGCATTCAATCCCTGAAAGCTCTGGCCTTGTCATAGATACTCCTGCAGGGCGCATCGTGCACACGGGTGATTTCAAAATTGATACGAACCCTGTTGTGGGCGAGGCGTTTGATCGCAAGCTGTGGTCATCGTTTGGGACAGTCAAAGCATTGGTTTGCGACAGCACAAACGTATTCTCGCGTGATGCAGGCCGCTCTGAATCGACGCTGAAACCTGCCATTACGGAACTGATCGCAGAGCAAGAGGGCATGGTGGTCGCGACCACTTTCGCCAGTAACATTGCGCGCTTACAGACATTGGCGGACGCGGGCATTGCTGCAGGACGTTCTGTTTGTTTGTTGGGCCGTGCCATGGGCAAGATGGTCCAAGCGGGCACAGAAACAGGTATTCTGACGGACTTCCCCAGCACGATCTCTGCAGAAGAAGCGACACAAATTCCCCGCCAAAACGTGATGCTCTTGGTGACAGGTAGCCAAGGTGAACGCCGGGCGGCCTCTGCCCAACTTGCCAACGGCAAGTACCGCGGCATTACCATGAAGGCTGGCGACACGTTCCTGTTCTCATCAAAAACCATTCCCGGCAACGAGCGTGGTGTTATCAAAATCATGAACCAGTTCAGTGAATTGGGCGTGGATGTGATCGATGATTACTCCGGTGCCTATCACGTGTCGGGGCACGCCAACCGCCCAGATCTGGAAGAGATGCACCAGCTTGTGAACCCACAAGTGGTGATACCAATGCACGGTGAGCACCGTCACCTTCGTGAACATACCAAGCTGTGCACTGCCAAGGGTATGAGCGCAGTTGTCGCCGTAAACGGCACGATGATTGACTTGACTGGCAACGCCCCCAAAGTAGGTGGCTACGTTGAAACGGGTCGGACATATCTGGACGGCTCCGTCAAAGTCGGCATGCTGGACGGCATTGTGCGTGATCGTGTGAAGATGGCGCTGAACGGACATGTGATTGTCACGGTGATCATCGACGAAGACGGTGAACCGCTTGGCGAGCCATGGTGTGAGGTGAAGGGCATTGCCGAAGTTGGCACATCAAACGCGCCGCTGGTTGATGTCCTTGAGCAGGATCTTGGTCAGCTGATTATGCGGGCAGATGATCGTACTGTGGCAGATGATGACAAGCTTGAAGAGCAGCTAAAGCGCCAAGCGCGGCGTACCTGCCAGCAAGAGATCGGCAAAAAAGTAGAGGTCACTTGTGTGATTAGCCGGCTCAGCTAATCATTGCGAAGACCAAAGAAAAAGGCTGGAGACCTCGCGGTTTCCAGCCTTTCTTGTTTTTAGCTCGGTCGGCCCTAAATGAGCCAGTCGCTTTTGCTATTCTTCTTCATCACTGGCTGCAGCAGTCTCTTTCACAGGTGCAGACTTAAACGTTTTAGCATCATTCGCACGACGTTCCGCAAAGCTTTGCGCGATGAACGCAGGAGTGTGATCGCCAAGGCCCTCAAAACGTGGACCATTGTTGTCATTTCCACCATTTCGGCCACGACCGCGTCCGCCTCGTGAACGGCGAGGGCGCTCATTTGTGTCGGCTTGGCGTGCGTTGTCTTGAGGCGTGGTTGGCTGATCGGCGTCTTTGTCTGCATCGCCAGTAGGCGCTGCAACATCCTGAGGTGTCTCGGTCTGCGTCTCAACCACGTCTACTGCAGCTGTCTCGGGCTTTTTGCGTGACCGTGAGCGGCTGCGCGACCGTGACTTTGGCTTTTCATCCGTGCCTGCCCCTGACGTTTCTGCGGCACCATCTTTAGGCGCATCGGCCTGTGTTGCAGTCTTTGACCCTTCAGGCAGATCACCGCGGGGGATTTCCTGCTTCACAAGGGTTTCGATATCCGCGAGATTTTTCTCATCCCTCGGGATGCAGATCATGATTGCCGTTCCGGTGTTACCTGCGCGGCCTGTCCGACCAATGCGGTGAACGTAGTCCTCAGCATGTGAGGGAACGTCATAGTTGAACACATGGCTAACGTTCGGCACATCCAACCCGCGTGCGGCAACATCAGAAGCAACCAAGAAACGCAGGCTACCATCGCGGAACGCCGCGAGTGTTTCCATACGCTTGCTTTGCTCCAAATCACCGTGGATCGGGGCTGCATCAAGGCCGTATTTCTTCATGGACTTCGCAACTATATCTACGTCCATCTTGCGGTTGCAAAAGATGATACCGTTACGGCACGCATCTGCTTCACGTTCGATCAGCTGGCGCAAAAGCTTGCGCTTTTCACTGTCCTGACGGTCACGGCGCGAGCCTTTGAACATATAGACGGACTGCGTGATATTATCGTTCGTGGTTGCGGCGCGGGCAACTTCAACTTTGGCGGGGTTCGACAGGAAAGTGTTTGTGATCCGCTCAATCTCGGGTGCCATTGTTGCGCTGAAAAACAACGTCTGACGGGTAAATGGCGTCAGGCCAAAGATACGCTCGATGTCGGGGATAAAGCCCATGTCGAGCATCCGGTCAGCTTCGTCGATGACCATGATTTTCACGTCTGACAAGATCAACTTGCCGCGCTCAAAATGATCCAGCAAACGACCCGGCGTGGCGATGAGAACATCGACACCTTTGTCGATCAGGATGTCCTGTTCTTTGAATGAAACACCGCCGATAAGAAGCGCTTTGGTCAGCTTGGTGTGCTTTGCGTAGGCGTCGAAGTTTTCCGCCACTTGGGCTGCCAACTCGCGGGTCGGGGCCAAGACAAGGCTGCGGGGCATCCGTGCGCGGGCGCGGCCACGTTTGAGCATCGAAATCATCGGCAGGGTGAAACTGGCCGTTTTTCCGGTACCTGTTTGGGCGATGCCTAGAACGTCGCGGCCTTCGAGCGCAGGAGGGATCGCGCCGGCTTGAATGGGGGTGGGGGACGTATAGCCGGTCTCTTCGACGGCTTTGAGGACCTTTTTATCAAGGTTCAGATCAGCAAAAGTTATCATGTAAATCCGCGTTTAGTGCGGACACGATCTTGGCCCGCCGATTGGTCTGCGCGTGGCCCGGTTTGGCCATGGGATCAACAGCCCCTAAGATGCGCTGGCCAAGGTCTAGGGGATAAGTCCGTGTGGGTCAAACGCCTAAGCCAAGATGACTGATGGCTGGGCTTAATCCACCATGAATGGGTGATAAATGCACCATTTGGCCGAAGAATGTGGGGTAAATTTACTCGCAGTGCGCCACTTAGATGAACAGACGGCAGGGCAAGAATCGCACTGCCGTCTTGAATAAAGATTGGCGCGCTAAACCATCATTTCTTTGGTGCCGGTCAGGCTGACATCTGGGTAGTCGCGGCCAACGCGGTCAATATCCCACTGGAGGCGGGTCAAAAACACGGTGTCGCCGTCATTGTCTGTGGCGATATGCTGTTTGTTGGCGGCAACGAATGCATCAACTGCGGGCTTTTGCCCCTGAACCCACCGCGCTGAGGTAAATTGCGATGCCTCAAAACGTACGGGCAGGCCGTATTCCATCTCAATGCGGCTGGCCAAAACTTCGAACTGTAACGCGCCAACCACGCCAACAATAAAGCCAGAGCCGAACGTGGGTTTAAACACTTTTGCAGCACCTTCTTCGGCAAATTGCATCAACGCCTTTTCAAGGTGCTTTGCTTTCATCGGATCACCGGCGCGGCAGGTTTGCAGCAACTCTGGGGCAAACGATGGGATGCCCGCAACGCGCAAGGCCTCGCCTTCGGTCAACGTGTCACCAATCCGCAGCTGGCCGTGGTTTGGAATGCCGATGATGTCGCCGGCCCATGCCTCTTCCGCCAATTCACGATCGGACGCGAGGAATAGCACGGGGTTTGAAATTGCCATCGGTTTTTTGGAGCGCACATGGGTCAGTTTCATGCCACGCTTAAAGTGCCCTGAGGCGAGCCGAACGAAAGCCACGCGGTCACGGTGCTTTGGATCCATGTTGGCCTGCACTTTAAACACAAATCCCGCCACTTTCTTTTCGTCTGGTGAAATGGCGCGCGGGTCGGCCCTTTGGGGCTGTGGCTCTGGGCCGTATGTGGCGATGCCGTCCATCAGTTCCTGTACGCCGAATGAGTTGATCGCAGAGCCAAACCAAATGGGTGTCATCGTCCCTTCAAGAAGTGCTTGTGCATTCAGTGGCGGCATCAATTCACGCGCCATCTCGATCTCTTCCAAGAACGTTTCCAACAGGTCAGCGGGGACCAGTTCTGCCAGTTTTGGATCGTCGAGGCCTTTGATTTTTACTGCTGAGGCGACTGTGTTTCGGTCTGCGCGGTCCATCAACTGTAGCTCGTCGCGCAAAATGTCATAACATCCGATGAAGTCACGGCCGCGCCCAATGGGCCACGATGCGGGGGTAACATCAATCGCTAGGTTTTCTTGAATTTCGTCAATAATCTCAAAAGTATCGCGGCTTTCGCGGTCCATCTTGTTACAGAACGTCAAGATGGGCAGATCACGAAGGCGGCATACTTCAAACAGCTTTTGGGTTTGGCTTTCAACGCCTTTTGCCCCGTCGATCACCATCACGGCCGCGTCGACAGCAGTTAGGGTGCGGTAGGTGTCCTCGGAAAAGTCCGAGTGACCGGGCGTATCCACAAGGTTGAACCGGTAGCTGTTCTCGCCTGTGGCAAAATCGAACGACATGGCCGATGCGGAAACCGAAATGCCGCGGTCTTTTTCCATCTGCATAAAGTCTGAGCGGGTGCGGCGCGCTTCACCTTTTGCCCGTACTTGCCCCGCCATCTGGATCGCACCACCATAAAGCAGAAACTTCTCGGTAAGTGTGGTCTTACCAGCATCGGGGTGGCTGATGATCGCGAAGGTGCGGCGGCGCGCAATTTCGGGCGCAAGGACAAGCGGTGTATCTAACATAGGCCCGCTATAGCGCCCCTAGGGGGCTTGGGAAAGTGGGATATTGCGGCGCGCGTTTGGGTGCTAGCCACCTGAAGCGCGGCGCAGTAACTCAACGGTATTTCCCGTGAGCATCCCTTCGGCAATTTCGAAGCTAAGGTCTGTTGCAGGCCCGTCGGTTATATGCCGGTGCATCAGTGCTTCGGCCAAAGGTTTCGGGATCATACTGCGGGCGCTGGCATCCATTTGCATGGATTCCGCCGCGATACCTTCTGCATAGATGATGTGGTGCTGATCAAAGAGAAGTTGATAATAATCAGCAAAGCCCCCTGCCTCTTGAACAACGGATGTACCGTTGATGAGGTGGCGTGCTTGGACTATCACTTCGGCGCGCCCTGTGCCAATTTCGTCATGGCGTTGATAAATGAATAGGCGGTGATGGGGGCTGATGCGCAAATCGGCTGAGTTATTCAGCACACCCTTTTTGATCAACACCGGAGCCATTGTGCTGTTTGCGCGTTCAGTTCGCTGGCCGATCCAGCGGATCTGTTGCGCCCCGCCATCCCGCGTCAAAACACGATCGCCCACCGCCAGTTTTTCAACCGCACGCTGTTCGCCTGAAGCCATTGTGATACGTGTGCCGCTGAAAAAAGCAGCTGAGATCATCCGGTTGAGGCGTTGATATAGATCTGTGCGGGTGGTGCCTACTAACGTGTAGGGGGTTTTTCGTTCAATTATGCCAAGTGGCAAAAGTAGGATTTGTTCAAGCCCGCCGTCGATGACTTCGACCAGAACAAGCAACTCAAGGGTGTGACCATCAGGTGCCATCAGCGTCATGGCGCTGTCTATGGCAAGTGTTGAGCCTGCACGTCCCAGTTTTGAGGTTGCATGGATGCTTAAGGTGCTTTGTCGGGCCGCGTGTGAGTTGTGCACCGTAAGTGTATGCAGTGCTGCATCGCTGACCAGTTCATAGACGTCTTCCAACAGCACATCTTCGGCCAAGCCCATTGCCTCGCCGTGGTTAACGCCAGAAGTGACGCGTAACGCTGCTGCTTTCAGGACCGAAAATGATTGAACGCGGGCAGGCATTTGGGTGGGCTCTCACTCATTAGAACGTTGGGCGCGGGCTAATTGTCCACCGACACGCCGCATCACTAGCTACAGTACCTTGCTTAAGATTTTGTCAGCTTTAGGACAATGCAAAGGCATATTTTTTGACGTGCGGTTATAAATTGAACGTGTGCAGGGAAATAATGTTCAATCCGGTGCAAAACACCACTGGTGTGCCGCGCGCTCAGATGAGAAGTTGCCAGCCATTGCAACACAAATCTAAAGGCAGAGATGACATGGATTTAGGACTACGCGGAAAGCGCGCGCTTGTATGTGCCTCCTCCAAAGGGCTGGGGCTTGGATGCGCCGAGAGTTTGGCTGAGGCTGGTGTTGATTTGGTAATGAACGCACGGGGTGAAGAGGCTTTGGAAGCCGCTGCCGCCGATATTCGTGCGCGTTTTGGTGTGAGTGTGACAACAGTCGTGGCCGATGTGACCACGCAAAACGGCCAGGCTGATGTTTTGGCCGCCTCTGAAGGTGTCGATATTTTGGTCACCAACGCCGGTGGTCCCCCTCCGGGTATGTGGACCGATTGGGAGCGTGATGATTTCATTGCAGCACTCGATGCAAATATGCTGGCGCCGATTGCGTTGATGAAGGCACTGCTGCCCTCCATGATGGAAAAAGGCTGGGGCCGTGTGGTCAACATTACGTCTGTATCTGTCAAAGCGCCGATCGCTGTTTTGGGTCTGTCGAACTCTGCACGCGCGGGTTTGACGGGGTATGTGGCTGGTACGGCACGTCAGGTTGCGGGCCACGGTGTGACCATCAACAACCTTCTGCCCGGTATCCACGCCACAGATCGTGCGATCGCCCTTGATACGGGCGTGATGAACGCGCAGGGCATATCCATGGATGAGGCCAAAGCGCAACGCGCAGCGACTATTCCAGCTGGCCGCTACGGCACACGTCAAGAGTTTGGTGCTGCCTGTGCGTTTATGTGTTCGCAGCATGCCGGCTTTATGGTGGGGCAAAACGTCTTGCTTGATGGTGGCGCGGTGAACGCGACCCTCTGATGGTCTGATCCAGTCTGAATTTTGAGAAGGGCGGGGTGTCAAGCATGGCATCCCGCCTTTTGCGTTTAATACACAGGCTTTCATTCGACTGCGTGCGACATGTTGAAAGGCTGCAATGTCTTGGCAAGGTGCGGTGTGGTTGCTATGTGCGGAACCGAGCCTGATTGTTTTGCTCGGAAATAGGATATCGCATTCATGCCCACATCCGTAGCCACCGATGCGCCGCGTCTTGAAGTGACAAACCTGAACCGCAGCTTTGGCGGTCGCAAGGTTGTGGACGACGTATCCCTTAGCGTCGCGGCGGGGCAGGTGACGTGCCTTCTGGGGCCGTCCGGTTGTGGGAAATCTACGACCCTGCGCATGATTGCAGGCGTCGAGATGCAAGACAGCGGCAAAATCATGGTCGATGGTGAGCTGGTGTGCGACACCGTCACACGTGTTCCGGCCGAGGCCCGCTCAATCGGGCTGATGTTTCAGGACTTTGCTTTATTTCCGCACCTCACTGTTGCTGGCAATATTGCCTTTGGCCTGCGGGGATCGCGCGCGCAAAAGGCTGAGCGCGTTAATCATCTGCTAAAACGCATTGGCTTGCCTCACTACGCGGATGCTTATCCGCACCAACTGTCCGGTGGCGAGCAACAGCGCATCGCTTTGGCCCGTGCGTTGGCGCCACAGCCGAAAATCATGCTGATGGATGAGCCGTTCTCCGGCCTTGATAACCGCTTGCGTGATGACATCCGCGACGAAACTCTTGAGGTGCTTAAAGAAGAAGGCACTGCCGTTTTATTGGTCACACACGAACCTGATGAAGCGATGCGCATGGCCGATGAAATAGCCCTCATGCGCGATGGGGTTATCGTGCAGCGCGGTGCGCCTTATAACGTGCACATGCGTCCCGTGGACAAAGACGCAGCGGCTTTTTTCAGTGATCTGAACATCGTACCGGGGCGCGTGCATGGGGGATTGGTCGAGACGGCCTTTGGGCAGTTTCTTGCCCCCGCAGTGCCTGAGGGTGGTGAGGTCGAGATTGTTATCCGCCCACAGCACATCAAAATTGATTTCGACCGGCAGGGTGTAGGGCCGAACCCGACGCCTCAAACCGGCGTCCCTGCGCGCGGCGTGGTTGAGCGGGCACGATTTATGGGCAAGGATTCACTTGTTGAATTCCGGATGGATTTTGATGGCTCAATCCTAAAGGCGTCCGTGCCTTCGGTGTTTTTGCCCAAAAAAGGTGTGCCTTTGTGGCTGATGCTGCGCCGCGATCGGTGCTTTGTATTTCCCAAGTAACGATGTGTCGCGCCTCTAGAGCGTAATTTTACGTTCTGCGTAATCCGCAAGGGTTTTGCCTTGTTCCTCCACGAAAAGCCCCGGAAGAGTTGAACATTCCGTAATAAGATCAGCGCGCAACTCATTGAATTCATGCGAAGTTTCATTCCACACGACGCACGTCCAAACGCGCCCCCAATAATCAAGCTGTAGGGGACGGACCACGATGTTTGTGCCGTCGTAATGTAGTTTTAGCTTTTGACGGGCACGAATGGCTTGGCGTAGCTGCGGCAAATGCTGAAACCCACGTGCGGCATCTGCGAACGGATATATGGCAAAGCCCCAAGAGGCCGGCGCGCTGGTGCGTTCTTCGGGTAACACAGCGTCGATCTTTGCGGACAACGTCCGTGCAGCTTGGGACAGATCATCGTCCGCAGCTTCGCCCACAACCTGAAGGCCCACGTGAAGCGCCTCAAGTTCGGTCAAAGACAGGTTCAGCGGGGGAAGTGTAATCGCCGCCGTTACCCAATACCCCACGCCGCGCTCCCCCTGAACGGGCACGCCGCTGGCGGCAAGCGTTTCCATATCGCGGTAGATAGTGCGCTCCGAGACATCCATCGCGCGGGCCAAATCAGCGGCACGGTGTAATTTCCCATCACGCAAATGGGTGATCAATCGATAGAGGCGGTCCTTGCGCATGATTCGTACTTTCTTCCTCAGGGCGTAGTAATTTTAGGAATGAAATCCGCTTTCCTGACATTTACCTGACAGTTGACAGGTTTTTGTCATGAGAAACACCAAAAAGGTAATTTAATGGCCAGTTTATCGCTGGCGAGGGCGTGTAAATCCGCGTATTTCTTGAGGCTGAACATAGATAGATGCGCAACCAAGCGCGA
The DNA here is from genome assembly GCF_047114695.1 of Nereida ignava. Lineage (GTDB taxonomy): Bacteria > Pseudomonadota > Alphaproteobacteria > Rhodobacterales > Rhodobacteraceae > Nereida > Nereida ignava. The sequence continues at coordinate 652,308 of NZ_CP112885.1, read as the reverse complement.
AGGAGTTTAGACATGTTGAACAACATTGGCCCCATGGGTTTCTTGCTGATTGCAGTCGTCGTGTTGGTTCTGTTTGGCCGCGGCAAAGTCTCGTCTTTGATGGGCGAAGTGGGCAAAGGCATCACCGCGTTCAAAAAAGGCGTCAAAGACGGCACCGAAGAGCTTGAGCAAGAGCAGGCGGACGCAGCAAAAGACGTCACACCTGAGACTGAAAAAGACAAAGCCTAATCCGCGCGTGCGGGTAATGCTTGTAAAGGAATTGTAGATGTTTGGACTTGGCTGGGGCGAAATGATCGTCGTGGGTGTGGTGGCGTTGATTGTGGTGGGACCCAAGGACCTGCCGCAGATGTTCCGCACGTTGGGGCGCTTTTCCGGCAAGGCCAAAGGCATGGCGCGCGAGTTCACATCTGCGATGAACCAAGCGGCAAACTCAACAGGTGTTGGGGATGTGGCGCGCGACTTTCAGAACATGACAAGCAAAAAGGCGCTTGGTCTGGACAAGCTTGATCAAGCCTCTCGCGCGTTTGAGGCATGGGACCCATTGAAGGACGGGGACGAGGGTGAGCCGTCACTGTCGCCCGAACGCAGTGATGCGGCTGCTAAAATCCAAGCCGCCACTAAGATTAAAGAAGCCGAAAAACGTGCAGAGGCCGCGCGGGCTGCGCTGGCTGAGGCCGAGGCAGAAGTGGCCGCAGCAAAACCTGCGACCGATGCGACCCCAAGCGCGCAAAGCAAATCCGAAGGTGACGCATGAGCGATACATCCCAAGCCCCCGAAGCCGAGATTGATGATAGTGCTGCACCTTTGATCGAACACCTGACTGAGCTGCGTACACGGCTCATTCGCAGTGTCGTGGCTTTTTTGGTTGCGATGGTCGCATGCTTTACGATCGCCGAACCGATCTTGGAATTTCTCGCCGAACCGATCGCGGACATCCTGCGTTCGCGCGGTGAAGACCCGCGGTTGATTTTTACGGCACCACAAGAGAAGTTCTTTGTATTGATCCGGATTTCGGTCATAGCGGGCTTTGCGTTTAGTTTCCCCGTAATCGCGTTCCAACTTTGGCGCTTTGTTGCGCCCGGCTTGTACAAGACCGAGAAAAACGCCTTTTTGCCGTTCATCATCGCAAGCCCTGCGCTTTTCATGTTGGGGGCTTCGTTTGCGCACTACGTCGTGACGCCGCTGGCGATGAATTTCTTTATCGGCTTTTCTGATGTCATCCCGTCCATTGCAGGATTGGTCACCGGCGAGGCACCACAGGCTAACAATGAGTTAAGTACAGTCTTTCTGGGCTCTGTGCGTGAAAGCCTAGATGTATCTTTGAAATTTATTTTCGCCTTCGGTCTGTGTTTCCAGTTGCCTGTTTTGTTAACCTTAATGGGCAAGGCTGGCTTGGTAAGCGCCGCTGGTCTGCGGGCTGTGCGCAAATACGCGGTTGTGGGCATTCTGGTTTTGGCGGCTTTGGTCACGCCCCCCGATGTTGTTACGCAAGTTATCCTGTTCGTGGTGGTCTATGGTCTTTACGAGATTTCTATCTGGTTGGTTCAGGGTGTAGAAAAGCGCCGTATTCAGAAGATGAAAGACGAAGGTCTCTGGGACGAAGAACTGCACGGTGACGGCGGGACGGACGAAGAAGAGAACCGGTGATGACTGCGACTTTACCCACCGATGCGCTTGAACGGATTGCGCAGGCGCTTGAGCGTATGTCGCCCCCGCCTGTTTCAAAACCTGATTTAGGTGCCGCAAGCGCGTTTGTCTGGTCGACCCAGCCTGATTGTTTGGTCCCCGTCGCAGATGTCTCGCGGGTGCCGTTAGAACTCCTGGTTGGGGTCGATCGGGGGCGGGACACTTTGTTGGCCAATACAAAGCAGTTTGCGAACGGCATGCCAGCAAACAATGCGTTGCTATGGGGCGCGCGTGGCATGGGAAAATCCAGTCTTGTCAAAGCTGTACACGGCGCTGTTCATGCTGAAAATACTTCGTGTAAGCTGGTCGAAATTCAACGCGAAGACCTTCCGACAATCGGGCGTTTGCTTGAGCTGCTGCGCGATGCCCCTGAGTGTCGATTTATTCTGTTTTGCGATGATCTCAGCTTTGGCCACGATGATGCGCATTACAAATCGCTCAAGGCGGTGTTGGACGGCGGGGTGCAAGGCCGCCCCGATAATGTGGTGCTGTATGCGACGTCAAACCGTCGCCATCTGATGCCGCGTGACATGATCGAGAACGAGCGTGGCGGTGCGATTAACCCAGCCGAAGCCGTGGAAGAAAAAGTCAGTCTGTCGGACCGTTTTGGACTGTGGTTGGGCTTTCATGCTTGCGATCAAGATCAGTTCCTCGCGATGATCCGCGGATATTGTGATGCTTTTGGTGTCGATATTGGCGATGCAGAGTTACGTGCCGAAGCTATTGAATGGCAAGCAACGCGCGGCAGTAGATCTGGGCGCGTTGCCTGGCAGTATTTCACCGATCTCGCAGGACGCAAAGGCGTCTCGCTTGCAGGCTAAAGGTGGTTAACGACCCGCCTGACTAAGCTGGTTTACTTCGGCAAATACGGCGCTGGATTAACGCTGTCGAAGCCTTTGCGGACTTCAAAGTGCAAAAAGCTTGGGCTTGTGGCGCGCACTTTTGCGATGGTCTCTCCGCGCTTTACCGTGTCACCTTTTTTGACCCGCAGACCGTCCACATTTGCATAAACAGTGATTAGGCCATCGCTGTGACGCATGATGATAATCGGGATTTGGTCTGTGTCTTTGCTGATCAAGATCACCTGACCTGCGTCGGCTGCCTTAACATTCGTACCTGCGGGCGCACCGATGTCGATGCCTTCGTTTACGTTCTTTTTGTACTCGCGAATGATTGAGCCGCGCACAGGATACAAAAAGCGCGCCGTTGCGGCAGCCGGTGTTGTGCTGGTGCCCAAATCTGGCGCTTGGGGTGTTGCGTCTTGTGCGTTGGCAGCACCGGGCACATCACTTGGCAGGGGGGTCGCTGCCGATGGCGGCGTCGGGGCGTTTGAACCCGCACCTGGTTTGGTGGCGCTTGCGGCTACTGGGGCAGGGGGTGCTACGGGGATCAACAAAAACTGCCCCTCGCGCACGGCCAAGTCCGATCCAAGGCTGTTCCAATCTGCAAGTGAGCGGACGTTGACGCCGTAAAGGCGCGCGACAGAAAACGCAGTTTCGCCACGCTCAACGCGGTGGCGGATAGGCTCCACGCCCGTTTGAGGCAAGGCAGATGCCGTTGGTGCAGCGCCTGCTTGGGCCTCTGCTTTATCGATCGCGCTGCCGGCAAGTGTTGTTACGTCAACCGATGATGGTGCGCGGATCGGCCCGGTGGCGGACGCACCTGTGGCGGGGGAAGGCTCTGCCACGCGGTTGGACAGGGCCACAACCTCACCACTGCGCAACGGGTCGCTAGGGCGAATGCCGTTAAAGCGCGCCAGCTCATTAGCATTAACGCCAATGCGGTCAGCGACGGCCTGAAGTGTGTCGCCGTCACGTGCGACAGCAACTTGATAGTTGGGATAGCTGATGATGCCACGGTTATCAGGTTCGGGACGGGATGCCGAGGCACCACGCGCGGCGGATGACGTATCAGCGCCGTTGCCAGTAAGGCCGCGCAAATCAAAATCCCACTGTTTGACTTGCTCGCAGCCTGCAACAAGGGCAAGGGCCGAACATAAGACAATTGCTTTTGCCGGCATTGAAAGTTTCGTGGCGTACATGGCCTGTTCCTCAATATGCTGTGCCATGGTCGTTCGCCATAGCGTAACTGCTCAATTTACGGGCCTTTTGGCCTCTGTTTTGGTGTGCCGCGTCAATTTAATCGCGGCTGACCCCTTCAAGTAGAGGTACGAACCGCACGTCGCGCAGTTCGGTATAGTCAAATCCGTCTTCGCCACGAACAACCTTCACCAGGGTTTGAACCGTCTCCGCCTGTCCGCAGGGTACAACCATGATACCCCCGATTTTCAATTGCGCCAAGAGGGGGCCTGGGGGGTCTTCGGCGGCGGCGGTGACAATGATGCGATCAAAGGGCGCTTGGTCAGGCAAACCACGGCTGCCGTCTGCGGTTACGGCCGTAATGTTGCGCAGGTCTAACGCCTCAAAAGTGGCGCGCGCTTCATCGACAAGGCGCTTGTGACGATCAACGGTGAACACCCGCCGCGCCAGATGAGATAGAATTGCGCCTTGATAGCCAGAGCCTGTACCAATTTCGAGAACGTGATGGCGCGGACCTACGTCAAGTGCTTGGGTCATCAGGCCAACAACGGAAGGCTGGCTGATGGTTTGGCCACATGCAATCGGTAGGGGCATGTCTTCGTATGCGCGGTCTTTAAAAACACCGTCTTGGACAAATTGTGCGCGGTCCACCGCCTCCATGGCATTGAGCACGCGAGCGTCCGTTAACCCGCGAGAGCGGAGCGCAAAGAGAAACTGCATCTTCTGCTCGGGGGTGTAACTTGGCGCGTTCATGGGCGGTCGAATGCCTGTGATAGGCGGTCAAGCTCATCTGTAGCTGTCAAATCGGCGCGCATCGGGGTGACGCTGATGTAGCCTGCAAGGTTTACCGCCGCGTCGGTACCTGCGGCTGACGGGGCACGCTGATCGCCACCTTTCACCCACATGAACTGTCGACCTGTGGGGGAGTTTTGGGGGGACACGCTGAAGCTTGTGCCTTGCCGGCGACCTTGGCGTACGACCTGGGTGCCTTTGACATCTGCTGCGGCAACGGGTGGAAAGTTCACATTATAAAATGTGCGGTACCCGTGTGCCTCTGGTGTCTCAAAGCCTGTTTTCAAAAGCTGCTTAACAACCTCCGCGCCAAACGCGGCTGCCCCTTCGAACGGGTCTTCCAAATCCTTCATGGCAGGTCCGTAGTATTGCGACAGCGCAATTGCGGGCAGCCCTTGAAGTGCTGCTTCCATCGCAGCACCGATGGTGCCTGAATAAAGCGTGTTCTCGGCTGAATTGTTCCCACGGTTCACGCCGGACAAAACCAAATCGGGCGGGCAGTCTTTCATGACGTGGTGCAGTCCTGCTAAAACACAGTCTGCGGGCGCGCCTTGGGCAGCAAAGCGCTGTGGCGCCAATTCGGAAATCATTGTGGGGTGGGTATAGTTGATGCAATGGCCCACGCCTGATTGTTCGAACGCAGGCGCTACGGTCCAGACATCACCATCAGGGCCCGCGACGTCGCGCGCAATGGCCTCCATAATCTTGAGGCCGGGGGCAGCGATGCCGTCATCATTTGTAATTAAAATACGCATACACCCGTGTTAGGCGAGCAAGGGGCGTGGGGCAAGCAGAGCGGTGCCGTGGGCCTAAAAAATATCTGCCAAGATGCGTTTCGCTTCATCTGCTGGATCTGTCAGCAGATTCCTGTCCTCACCAGGGTGAAAACGCGCGCGTGTGCTGGTGGGCATTGGGGCAGGTGTTGTGATGTGAATGTGTGGGCCAATATTGGCGCTTTCCGCCTGCCAGCTTTTGGCAAGCGCAATCTGTGCGGCTTTCGTTGCACCATAGGCGCCGTAGAATTTCTGACCGACAGCAGCATCATCAAAAAACACAGCATGAGCGGTTGGACGCAACAGGGGCCCAATCATCGGGATCAACTGTGCAGTAGCATTCACGTTGATCTCAACGGATTTTGACCAGTCTTTTGGTCCCATCGCATTTGCCGGTGCCAAGGGGGCTGCGTGAATTGCTGTATGCGCCCAAAAATCAATTTGCCCCCACCGATCGTGGATAGAACGGCACAGCTGCTGCATCGCCGCTTCTGTCTGAATGCTCATCGGAGCCAAAGTTGCCTGACCACCCTGTGCTTGGATTAGATCATCAAGCTCTTCGAGGGCCCCAACGGTTTTGCCAACGGCAATGATGTGATGGGTCGGCGCAAGGGCGAGCGCAAGCGCATGGCCAAGGCCACGGCTGGCACCGGTGATGAGGGCGATTTTTGTGTCATTCGTCATATGCGTGGTGTGCTGCGTGAGGGCTGGAACGTCAAGATGGCAAATAGGCCGCGCGCCACATGGCATCAAGACGATCAATCTCGTCTACGTCAAATTGCTCTGAGCTTTCCCAATAACGCCCTGAGGCCACGAAATAGCCAAGCGATTTTTCTGCGCTAAGCACATCCGCCATCGCCATATCAGAAGGTGGGGGCGGCGTGGTTTGTAGATGTCTGATGTCTGCAAGTTTGGCCCGTGGAAAGACTTGCCGGCTTGGAGCGGCTGACAAGTTTACGACGTTGCAGCCTTGGGCGTTTGCTTGAAGTGCTAAGCGGGCGGATTTAGCTTCAAGCGAACGAAGGCTTATGTCTTCGCGCAGTGGGTCTGCGGTGCCTGTGCCGTAAAAGTGGGTGTTGCCTTGGGCGGCGTACATCATGTCACATCCAAAGAATGCCATCACAGATGGGCGCAGCGCACCCAACGCCCAGTATCCAGCAGTGAAAGCCATTGTCCCACCGGCGTAAACAAAGCCGCCGTATGTGTTTTGCACCGTGACATAGTCATCTGCGGTAATGATCTTTTGGGCTGGGGATACCGTTGCGGGACGTTTGTCCGCAGGAAAATCTTCGGGATGAATAAGATGCGACCAATCAGTGCGCACCCGCCACGCGTTGTTTATCACCACTATGTGGTCAAAAATGCTGCGGTCCCAATTGGCGGATTGTGGCGCATCCGGACCACTTCCAAGGATCAGGATGCGCGGGCCCATGGCCTATTCAGCGGCCTTCATTTCGAAGCCTTTTTCGATCATATCAGTCGGCTTAACGGGGTATTCACCGCTGAAACACGCGTCACAATACTGCGGATGCTGCGGATCGCGGCCCTCTGCCTCGCCCACGGCACGGTAAAGACCATCGAGTGAGATGAATTTCAGGCTGTCCACTTCAAGGTGCTGGCGCATCTCGTCCTCAGACATAGTTGCCGCAAGTAGTTTCTCACGCTGAGGCGTATCAACGCCGTAAAAACAAGGCCAAGCTGTGGGGGGCGACGCGATGCGGAAGTGCACTTCTTTTGCGCCAGCATCCAAAATCATCTCTTTGATTTTGCGGCTGGTGGTACCGCGCACAACGCTGTCGTCGACCAGGATCACGCGCTTTCCTTTGATCAGCGCGCGGTTGACGTTGAGCTTAAGGCGCACACCCATGTTGCGGATTTGCTCAGTGGGCTCAATGAATGTCCGGCCCATGTATTGGTTGCGGATGATGCCCATTGCATAGGGAATGCCGCTTTCAAGGCTGAAACCAATCGCCGCAGGGGTGCCACTGTCAGGCACAGGGCAAACAAGATCGGCCTCAACCGGGTTCTCTTTTGCTAACTCGCGGCCAATTGCTTCGCGGGTTTCATACACGCTACGCCCACCAAGAATACTGTCTGGGCGGCTGAAATAGACGTGCTCGAAAATACAGAAACGGGGGCGTTGTGGGCGGAAGGGGTAAGAGCTTTCTACGCCATTATCGGTAATCACAACCATCTCGCCGGGTTTGATCTCGCGGACGAACTCTGCACCGATGATATCAAGGCCACAGGTCTCTGATGACAGCGCATAGCCATCCCCAAGTTTGCCAAGTACCAGCGGGCGAACACCAAGCGGGTCACGCACGCCGATCAGTTTTGTGCGGGTCATCGCAACAACTGAAAACGCACCTTCCACGCGGCGCAGTGCATCTTCCATCCGTTCGGGGATCGTGCGCTGAAGCGAACGCGCCATCAGGTGCAGGATACATTCACTGTCGGACGAGCTTTGGAAAATACTGCCGCGTTCGGTCAACTCACGGCGCAGCGCGTCGGCGTTGGTGATGTTGCCGTTGTGGGCAATGGCCGCACCGCCCATGGAAAACTCACCAAAAAAGGGCTGCACGTCACGGATTGAAGTTTGGCCTTTGGAACCAGCTGTTGAATAGCGCACATGCCCGATTGCAACGGGCCCGGGCAGGGTTTCCATCACTGAGTGAGACGTGAAGTTGTCGCGGACATAGCCAAAACGGCGAGCGTTGTTAAAACCGTGTTCGGGGTGGTGCGCAACGATGCCGCCTGCTTCTTGGCCGCGGTGCTGCAAAGCGTGCAGCCCGAGTGCCACAAAGTTTGCCGCATCTTGCTGGCCGTGTACGCCGAAAATACCGCATTCTTCTTTTAGCTTATCATCATCAAACGGGTCGGCCCGAAAGACTGGCTCTTGGGCCAAAGATTTTGGGGTGCTCTCAGGGCGGGAGGTGTGAGGTGTCTCAGTCACAACGGGTGCATCTCCGAATCCGCGTCAGGTGTGGCCGTTGTAGCTACTCGCTTTGTCGGTGTCACGGAAGTTTCCTAACAAGCTATGCGATTTCAGGTGTAAAACGAAAGGTCGGGCAGCTATGCCCTGCGCGCGATTACAAGTAGCTGCCCAAAAGGCTGTCGAGTTCCCCCATGCGCACGGGCTTGGGAAGCGCGCCGGTTAGTCCCAAGTCATGGGCGGCGCGGGGGCTGTGGTAATTTTGATCCGCAGACATCAAATAAATCGGCAGGTTGCGGGGCGGGTCCTCTTGCATATCGCGAATGCGCGCAGACGCCTCGATGCCCGAAAATTTAGGCATATGAATATCCATTAGAATAAGCGCAAATCTGTGGCTTTCATTGGCCAGAAGATCAAGACAGATGTCTCCATCCTCAGCTAACTCATAGCTATAGCCCAAGGCATCCATGAACTCTGCCATCATGAATTGCGTTGCGGGATCGTCTTCTACAATCAATACTTTTTTAGTCGCGGTATTCGCCGTCGGTTCGTGTGTTACGGAAGGTTTATCAAGCAATTTCTGCATCGACTTGTCGCCAATCATATAGTGTCAGTGTAAATATGCTGCCCTTGGGGCTGTTTGGGCGGACGGAAAGGGTCCCCGATAAAAGGGCGGCGACTTCCTTGCTGATCGACAGGCCAAGGCCGCTGCCTTCCGTGCGCCGTGCGACTCCGTTGTCGATTTGATAGAAACGCTTGAACAGCTCGGCCTCATGACTTTTCGAAATGCCTGGCCCCGTGTCACAGATGTCAAAGATGTCAAAGATCAAACCATTGGTGTCTTTGTCGATGTGAATATGCATGCTGACTTGGCCGCTTTCGGTGAATTTGAAAGCATTGTCCAAAAGGTTCGTCAAAATTTGTGAAACCCGCTCCAGATCAATGAACATGCTTTGAGGAATGGCGGGGTCTACGATAAGTTCTGTTGATATGTTGTTGCCAGCGCGCGCCTGAAAGCCGCTAAGCTGTGAGCGCAACTCCTCAATCGCTAGGTTTGTGCGTACTTTGGTGGGGGTGATGGTAACGACCTCTGCATCAAGGCGCGACACATCAAGCACTTTGGTGAGTTCTGCAAACAAGCGTTCTGCTGAGCGGTGGCCACTGACCGCCTGACGTTTCTGGCGTTCGGGAATGTCTGCCCGTTCGATCAATTCAAACATTCCCATGATTGCGTTCAAAGGCGTGCGGATTTCGTGGCTCATCACCGCAAGGAAGCGCGATTTGGCATCATCGGCTTTTTTCGCAGCTGCCTCAGCAGATTTTCGGTAGAGTACTTCGTCGCGCAACTGCGCGTTTTTATATTCCAACTCGTCTTGGTCACGGATGCTGGCTATGCGCGCATTGCGCAAACCGTTCGCACTTAGCAGCAAAAGCCCGCCCATAAGTGTTAAAATACCCGCAAACATAGCTCCGATTTCGGGCGTATATGTTTGTTGTGCTTGCAAGAAAGCCGCACGAGGCTTTAGCGCGACGTTCAATTCGTTACCAAGGTATTGCGCGCTGGCGGTGGCAATTTTCTTTGCCGGATTTGAGGCAAAGTCTGGTGACGCAAAGATAGGCTCCCCGCTAAGGGTCAAAGACGTGCTGACATCTGCGGGTGCCAGCTCCTTTAACCATGTTTCCACCGAAAACACGGACACAATGCCGCCCATGAATTTACCTGCATTGAACACCGGCTCAAACACCAAAAAGCCGATGCCATCATCGTTCAAAAGAGGGACTGGGTCTGTCATTGTGGTTTGTCTGCTGTCGCGGCCCGCGAACAATGCGCGGCGCCTGTCGGGGCTGATCGCAGAAATATCACGACCGTTGGCCACTATGTTTGTAATGGGCGCAGTTGATCGTGCGATAAAGTTGCTGTCGAGCCAGCTAATGGCAAGATTGCCGGGCATGTCATCTAGGTAATTTTGGGCATCATCCAAGAAAGCATCGGTGTCTAGTTGCCCCGCAAAGGCAATCCGTGATGCCATACGTTTTGCTGCCTCTTTGCGGTTTGTCAGATCAGCTTTGAGTGTTTTGGCAAAGGCATCAGCGCGGGCTTGGGTTGCGCGGATCGTTTGGTCATTGCGTTCTGCATTCAGGTAGACCCAGGTCACAGCGGCGACAACGATGGTTAATCCCATCACGCCAGCAAATGTTTTTCGTTGATTGTATTTTTGAACGTCCGCCATATTAAGCCCGCTCAGCCTTGGGCGAGTGCGACATCGCAGCGTAATCAATAAGGGCTGCAAGATCAGGAAGTGAAACCGGTTTGCGCAAAAGCCAATCCACCCCTGGCATTTCGGCCATGTGGTTGCCATGTGCAAAAACGCGTTCGCCAGTGATCATAATGATCCGGCAGTCGGGTAGGGCTGTGCGTGCGTAATGTGACACACCGATTGAGGTGCCGCGTTCCAGATGCAGGTCGAGCATAAGCAAATCATAGGGTTGATCGTGCATTGCCGCCATAGCGCTTTCGGCGTTGTCGACCGCCGTTACGGTGTGGCCTTCATCCTCAAGAAAATCACACCAAACCTGACGCAATTCCTGTGAGTCTTCGAGAACCAAAACATCCATTACTGTCACCGACCAAATAAGTTGTCAGATACACATAACGCGATTTGTATGAACGAAACCTAAACGATTTACAGAAAGTAAACATCTTGGGGGTTAAGTGGCAGCGCCGCATTCCCCGACAAGGTTCTCATATTGTGCTGTAACCCAGCCCAATGCTTGCTCTGGATTGCGCTCCTCGACTTGCCCAGTAAGCTTGCCGAACACGGCCGCCGAGCGGGAGTTGTCGATCATATCGAGGTTTTGGTTGGTCAGCACCACGTCGTAGACAAAGAACGCGACAGCCACCAAAACGATGCCGCGCAAAACGCCAAACAAAAAGCCGATGCCCTGATCAAGCCCGCCCAAAACAGATCGCTGCACAAGGGAGGAAAAAAGCGGCGTGATGATCGACATGATCACAAGGGCAAGCGCAAACACGGCTGCAAAAGCGGCAATAATGGCCAACTCACAGCTTTCACCGATAAATCCGCCGATGACGGGCAGCTCTTTGACCAATGGCTCGGCTTGTGAGGCAAAAACAGACGCCAAGATAGCAGCACCGATCCAACCTGCTATGGAAAGTGCCTCGCGGACAAAGCCACGGGAGTATGCAAGTAACGCGGAAACCACGATCACAAGCGCTACAATTCCATCAATCAGAGTGAATCCGTCCATTTACACTTGTCCTTCTTGCTGGCGTTACCTGTCGCCAAAGATTTCAGTCACGAAACTCGCTAGATCTGGCATTTGCCGCAGCGCCATACCCTGTGTCGCAGGTGGTTTTGCAGTTTGCGCCGTAATGGCCCCGCTAAAACCAAGTTTTTGGGCTTCTTTCAACCTATTTTCGGTTTGAGAGGCCGGTCTGAGCGCACCGGACAGGCTGATTTCGCCAAATATGACACTGTCTGCGGGCAATGTTGCGTCTTCCCGCGCGCTTACCAAAGCGGCGGCCACGGCCAAATCTGCGGCGGGTTCGGTCACGCGCATCCCGCCGGCCACATTGAGATACACATCGAGTCCGGTGAACGGCACACCTGCGCGCGCCTCCAGCACGGCCAAAATCATAGCAAGACGACCCCCGTCCCATCCCACGACTGTTCGGCGGGGTTGGGCATGTGGAGAAGGAGCCACGAGCGCTTGGAATTCGCACAAAACGGGCCGTGAGCCTTCTATGCCCGCAAAAACAACGGAGCCCGGTGTTGGTTTGCCCCGCTCCGATAGAAACAGGGCAGAGGGGTTTTTGACTTCGGCGAGGCCGCGGCCCGTCATTTCAAAAACACCGATCTCGTCTGCAGGGCCAAAGCGGTTCTTGACAGCGCGCAAAATCCGGAACGGGTGACCGCGCTCGCCTTCAAAATAAAGAACTGTATCTACCATGTGTTCAACAACGCGGGGCCCAGCAATTTGCCCGCCCTTAGTGACGTGGCCGACCATGATCACGGCGATGCCGTTGCGCTTGGCAAAACTGGTCAACTCATGGGCCGCTGCACGGACTTGACTGACTGATCCAGGTGCTGCCTCAACGTGATCGGCCCACATTGTCTGGATTGAATCGATGATGCACAGATCAGGTTTTTCGTCTTCGAGGGTGGTCAGAATATCGCGCAGGTTTGTCTCAGCCGCCAATAAGACAGGGCTGCTGGTAAGCTTAAGACGTTGAGCGCGCATACGGACTTGTCCTGCAGCTTCCTCGCCCGAGACATAAACAACCTTGAGGCCGTTGCGCGCAAACCTTGCCGCCGCTTGCAGCAACAGTGTTGACTTACCGATGCCTGGATCGCCGCCCACAAGCAGGGCAGAGGCCTCGACCAATCCGCCCCCCAGAACACGATCAAGTTCTTCGACGCCCGACAAGGTCCGCGCGGGCGGTGTGTCTTGTGCTGCCAGATCGGTCAGGTTCAAGGCTTTGCCACGACGCATGCCAAGGGATTTTGAGGCAGGTCCCGCGGACAGGGCCTTTTCTTCTTCAATCGAGTTCCACTCGCCACAGCTATCACACTGCCCCGACCATTTGGACGTGACGGCGGCGCATGATGTGCAGCGAAAGCTGGCTGATTTGGCCATGTTACGTCCTTTGCGAGCCCTTGCGTTTCGTTAGTGCCGCAAGCTGCGCGCGGTTGCAATGGACAGGCACAAGGAGGCGAAGATTGTGCCCGTGAAAAGATATAATCCCCAAGCCGGTTCAACCCGCCCAAAGCCCGCACCTTTTGCCAAGACAATGTAGAGCGCGATCAAGAAGACATCTGCCATCGCAAATTTACCTAACACGCCGATCAATGGCAGGGCGGTTGGTGCCATAATGCGCAACTGAACAAGCAACAGGCCTAGCGTTTTTGCGATTGGGGCGATGATCGCGAAGATAATGACAACCAAAGCAAGAAGCACATCGGTCTGCCAAAGGCTTGCAATACCCGACCAAAGTGAAATTTCGTTAAGACCAAACAGCGGCAACAGACCTGCACGCATGAGCGGAGCAAACCACGATAGGGGGAACAGGATCAGCAAAAGCGCATTTGCGGCAATCAACACCTTCATCACACTCGAAACCTCCGCCGCTGTCGATTTAGTTTATCTTTGAAGAAGTCGCCCAAGGGCTATGGTTAACAGTAGCGTATCCTGTGGGCGCGTCATAATTCGTTTAAAAATAAGCGCAGGCTAGCGAATTGCCGCAATAGGACCTTCGCTTAGTCCGTTGATAAACTGATGCACGTAAGGATCGCCTGTAGTGTCCATTTCCGTAACAGTGCCGGTCCATTTGATCGTCCCGTCGTGCAACATTGCAACGCGGTCGGCAATGGCGCGGACTGATGACATATCATGGGTGATGGTCATCGCGGTTGCGCCCATTTCCACGACAATTTCGCGGATCAAATCGTTGATCACACCTGCCATAATTGGGTCGAGACCTGTGGTGGGCTCGTCGAAGAAAATAATCTCGGGGTCGGCGGCGATGGCGCGCGCAAGCCCTACGCGCTTTTGCATGCCGCCGGACAGTTCGGCCGGAAACCGGCCTGCAACATCAGGCTTTAGGCCAACGCGTCGCAGCTTTTCAATTGCCAGCGCACGGGCCTCTTCGGTTGAGACACCCGATTGAATAAGGCGAAAAGCGATGTTTTGCCAAACCGGCATGCTGTCAAAAAGCGCGCCGCCCTGAAACAGCATTCCGAAACGCGACAGCAGCGCATCACTATCGCCGTCTTTGATGTCTTTGTCAGCCACCGTAATGGTGCCGATATCAGGTTTTACCAGCCCAAGAATACATTTCAGCGTTACAGACTTGCCTGTGCCTGAACCACCAATGATCACCATGCTTTCCCCTTTAGGGACATGAAGATCAACTCCGTTGAGTACGGCATTGTTTCCAAAAGCTTTATGAACATTTTTGAGGCGGATCATGCTGTGAAAAACGCCTCTGTTAGAATGTAGTTAGCAGCTAAGATAAGTACACTCGCCACCACCACAGCCGCTTTTGTTGCGGCACCTACACCTTGCGCGCCGCGCCCTGAAGTCATGCCGAAATAGCAGCCCATCAATGCGACAATGAACCCAAAAACCGCGCCTTTCACGAGGCCGCTCGCAATGTCCCAGAACTCCAGAAAATCAGCGGTGTTTTGTAAATACGCGGCTGCGTTAAACCCAAGCCTGCTTGTGCCAACAAGATAACCGCCCATAATCCCGATAATGTCACCGATCAGCACCAATACAGGTACAGTTAGTGTGGCGGCCAGAACCCGTGGAACAGTGAGGTATTTCATCGGGTTGGTCGACAGGGTGACCAGCGCATCAATTTGTTCGGTTACTTTCATGGTGCCGATTTCGGCGGCAATCGATGAGGCGACACGCGCCGCAACCATAAGGCCGCCCAAGACGGGTCCCAACTCGCGGACCATTCCGATGGCGACAATCGACGGTACCACGGCTTCTGCGTTAAATCGCGCGCCCCCTGCATAGATTTGTAGCGCAAGGGCCCCACCCGTAAACAGCGCCGTTAGTCCCACAACAGGCAGGCTGAAATATCCAATGGTGATGCAGGCTGAGACAAATTCACGCCAGTAAAATGGAGGGCGTGCAATGTGACCGATTGTTTGTGTAGCAAACAGGGCGACCGCGCCAATCGCGCCAATCGCGTTTAGAACAGCGCGGCCTGTGCTGCCCAAAAGTGATGTAGCGGACCGGATCACGCGTAGCGTCTTTCGTAACGATGCCCGAGCGAGGTCAGGATTTCATAGCCGATGGTGCCAGCACTGTCTGCCAGATCATCAACTGTCTGGTGCGGACACAAAATATCAAGTGCATCTGGGGTGCCGGACAGATCAGTAATATCAACGGTGATCAAATCCATTGAGACACGGCCAATAACAGGGCACATCGTGTCCCCTGCATATACTTTTGCATCGTTTCCAATAGCGCGGATCAACCCGTCCGCATAACCAGCAGAGACAGTGGCAACGCGGCGTGCTGATTTCGCGATATAGGCATTGCCATACCCAACGGCCTCGCCTTCAAGCACATCTCGCACCTGAATAATTGGTAGTGATAAATGCACCGTTGGTGTGGCATCCGCGAAAGGCAGTCCGCCGTAAAGCCCGATACCAGGGCGCACCATGTCGAAGTGAAACTTTGGCCCAAGTAACGTGCCGCCAGTAGCGGCAAGCGAAAGGGGGGCTTGCACACCGGCGGTCATCTCCAAAAAGACGTCGCATTGAAAATCGTTCATCGGGTGATCAGGCTCGTCCGCACAGGCCAGATGGCTCATCACTAAGGCGGGGCCTTGACCAAGAGCAACGTCGCGCACCGCGGCCCATTCGCCGGGCTCCATGCCAAGCCGGTTCATTCCGCTATCAAGCTGAATGCCAAAGGGCGCGGATGGCAGCGCCTCAAAGTGGCGGGTGAGTTGTTCGACACTGTTCAATAAGGGCGTCAGGTACAGATCATTGATAATATCTGTGTCGCCGCGCATGTGGCCACCAAAGACCATGATGTCGAGGCCCGGTCCAAGCGCTTGGCGCACTTTCGCGCCTTCTTGTGCAGTGGCTACGAAAAACGTCTTCGCACCCGCATTGGCGAGGGATTTTGCGACGCGGTCTGAGCCAAGCCCGTAGCCATCAGCTTTGATCACGGCTGCCGTTTGCACCCCTGATTGGGACATTGCATCCAGCGCGCGCCAGTTTTGGACGACAGCGTCCAGTGAGATCGTGAGAGTTCCTGTAGCCATAGTGAACGGGTGCCTAAGCTGACGGGTAAGGTCAAGGCCAAATAGAGACGGGCATTTACGGATGCTTAACTGCTTGCGGCTTAGGTTGCTGTCAAAGCACACCAGAACGGAGTGGCCTCATGTCGCAAATTACGCAATTCCCAAGCCAAACAACTGCCCCAATCGCGGTTCCCGCCGCAGTGCCAAACACGGAGGCGGTGAGTTCAGCAAAGCTGAGAACCAAAAAAACCATCCTTGGCAATGTGATGCAAATGTCAGCCGCGGGCGATGTTCCGCGCACGATGACAGAAGTTGCGAAAGCCTCAGGCCTGGGTCGTGCCACAGTTTACCGCCATTTTCCGGATTTGGGCGCTCTTGCTGCTGATATTGTTCGGCCCAAGCATGATGCGATGGTTGCCACGCTGCGCGCAGCAGAAGGCATTAATGATGTTTTGGTGGCGCTCTTGAAATATCGCCGCATGTTGTCGAGTGAGCGTGCGCTTTTATGCTCTGATGCGGTGCGTGGAACAGGCGCAATTGAGGCATTGAAAGAAGATGTAGCAAACGTTCTGGCTGATTTTGTGGATCAGGGTAGTGATGCTGGGGCGTTTTATGGGCGCGTGTTGGTCGATGCCCTGTGGCCGCGCGGCGAGGACACACCAGCCCTAAGTGCAGGGCTGGATGATGTTGTTGTTATTGCGCGCATTTCGGGCCTGATCACACAGATCAAAGCGGTGATCGCAAATGATCGCGCCCCAACGACTGTGATGAGCTAAGCTGCTGATTAGTATTCGCTGCCTTGGTCGCCTTGCCACGGTTTGGCAAGGTTGCCGAAGCGTGTGAATTTACCCTCGAACGACAAATGCACATCGCCAATTGGCCCGTGACGCTGTTTGCCGATAATGACATCTGCTTTGCCGTGAAGCTGTGACATTTCATCTTGCCACGCAGCCATCTTGTCTAGCTCGTGATCTGCGGGTTTCTCACGCTCTTTGTAGTATTCAGCACGGTACACAAACATCACGATATCGGCGTCTTGCTCAATTGAGCCAGATTCGCGCAGGTCCGACAACTGCGGGCGCTTATCTTCGCGGTTTTCCACTTGTCGCGACAACTGTGACAACGCGATGACCGGAATATCGAGTTCTTTAGCAATCGCTTTAAGACCCTGAGTAATTTCCGAGACTTCGTTCACGCGGCTGTCTTTTGCGGTCGCGGGCCGAAGAAGCTGCAGGTAGTCAACGATGATCACGTCCAACCCATGAGTCCGTTTCAAGCGGCGCGCCCGTGCGGCAAGCTGCGAAATGGGTAGGGCAGGTGTGTCGTCAATATAAAGCGGGCAGGCCTCAAGCGATTTGGCGGCATCTACAAAACGGCGGAATTCGCCTTCTGTCATGTCGCCCTTCCGGATCTGTTCGGATGGGATTTCAGAGGCTTCGGACAGAATTCGCGACGCTAGCTGTTCGGCGCTCATCTCAAGGCTGAAAAAGCCCACAACACCGCCATCTTCAGCGCCTTCATGTCCTTCGGGCGTGATGCCTTTGCGGTAGGCTTTGGCGATGTTGAACGCGATATTCGTGGCAAGAGATGTTTTACCCATCGACGGGCGCCCCGCCAAAATGAGTAGGTCAGATCGGTGCAAGCCGCCCAACATTTTGTCCAAATCGACCAGACCCGTGCTGATCCCCGCCATGCCACCTTCACGTTGATAGGCGGCGTTTGCGACATTCACCGCGTCAGTGACGGCTTTCAAAAACGATTGAAAACCCTGTTCGGCCTGACCTTGTTCGGCAAGTGCGTAGAGCTTTTGCTCGGCTTCGACGATTTGTTCTTTGGGCTCGCTGTCCACATCGACTTTGCCTGCTTTCGCAGCGATATCGCGGCCTACGCTGATCAACTCACGACGGATCGCCAGATCATAAATCATTTGCGCGTAGTCCCGCGCGGCAAAGCCCGCAACGGACGCGCCCGCTAGCTTGGCCAAATACGTTGCGCCGCCAAGCTCTTGTAGCCCTTCATCGTCTTCCATGAAGGATTTGAGCGTAACAGGAGACGCAAGCGCATTCTTGGTAATCCGTGCCTTTGCCGTTTCATAGATGCGTGTGTGAACGGGGTCGTAGAAATGCTCAGGATTCAGAATGGCGTCGATACGGTCAAAGATATCGTTGTTGGTCAGGATCGCACCCAACAGCTGTTGTTCAGCCTCAATCGAGTGCGGCAAAAGTCCTGCGTCCGCGCCATCGTCACCATTTTGCGCACCAACGGGGACCACTTGGCCCATGTTCGATATCTCGTTCATCATTCCCCCAACTGCTGTCGCAGCGCGTCAAACCCATTCAGATGCTGCTCTTGTAGAGCCTTCACCTCTCACCGCTTACATTTTGCCAAACCCGCATAGAGAGGGCAAATTGTATAATCCTGTGAATAACTCATCCCTAACAAAATATAGCGGCGCAAGCAATCTGCGCCGCTATATCTGTACGTGTGGTGTCGTAAGATAGCGCGAAAAAAGTCGCGCTAGACTTTGTCGGCGTTGGCCTTTTGCCATTCGCGCGGGGCGTTCAAAAATGCCTCAACTTCGGTTAAGGTGGCGGTGTCGAATGTGCCTTGGGCTTTTGCCTCGGCCAATACATCCCACCATGTGCATAGGCTGATCAGACCAACCCCATGATCGCCAAGTGTTTTTTCCGTCTCTGGGAAGATGCCGTAGTAGAAAATTACCGCAGTCCATGCACAGCTCGCGCCGGTTTCGCGGATTGCGTCGACAAAAGACAGCTTGCTGCCCCCATCGGTTGTCAGATCCTCAACCAAAAGCACGCGCTGGCCTTCGCTCATGTCGCCTTCGATTCGAGCGTTGCGCCCGTACCCTTTGGGTTTTTTGCGCACGTAGGTCATTGGAAGTGCCATGCGCTCGGCTACTAAGGCCGAGAACGGAATGCCCGCGGTTTCGCCACCGGCAATGTTATCGAATGCCTCGAAACCTGCGGTGCGCATGGTTTCGACCACCAAGAAATCCATCAACGTGCTGCGGATCCGTGGGTGGCTGATAAGTTTGCGACAATCGATGTATGTGGGGGATGGAAGCCCTGATGCCAGCTTGAACGGCTCGGCTGCGTTAAAGTGGACGGCCTTAATTTCCAGCAACATACGCGCTGTGAGACGGGCGATTTCGGTGCTGTCGGGGAAGGAAGAAGGGATCATCTATGCCTCAATATGCCAGTGGAGGGGGAAGCCCGGATCAAAGAGAGTGACGAGACCCTCGCCGGTGTTCAGTTTTTCAGGATAGCCAACGGGCGTATCGCGCTTGGTCAGCGTAATCGTCGTGTCATTTGCCGGCAGGCCGTAATGCAAAGGACCGTTGAGCGAGGCGAAAGCCTCAAGTTTATCCAGCGCGCCCGCGACTTCAAAAACATGTGCGAGGCACGACATCGTGTTTGTCGCAGAGAAAACGCCAGCGCATCCACAGGCCTGCTCTTTGTTCGGATCCGTATGGGGCGCGGAGTCCGTGCCCAAGAAGAACCGCGCATCACCGCTGGTGGCGGCCTCTACCAATGCGACGCGGTGGCTTTCGCGCTTTGCGACAGGCAAGCAGTAGTAGTGGGGTTTGATCCCGCCAACCAAGATGTGATTGCGGTTGATGATCAGGTGATGGGTTGTGATGGAGCCCGCAAGATTTACATCCGCGCTGCGCACATATTCAACGGCTGTTGAGGTTGTGATGTGCTCCATTGTGATACGCAACTGTGGTACGTCGCGGCGCAACGGTTCCAAAATGCGGTCGATGAAAACTGCTTCACGGTCAAAAATATCAATGTCCGCATCAGTGACCTCACCGTGACAGCACAGAGGCACACCAGCTTCGGCCATGGCTTCAAGAACAGGACGCACTTTATCCATATCACGCACACCGGATGCAGAGTTTGTGGTGGCGCCTGCGGGATAGAGCTTCACGCCCGTGATAAGCCCTGCTTTGTGGGCTGCAACAACATCTGCAGGATCAGTTTGTTCGGTCAAATAGAGCATCATCAGCGGATCGAACTGCATGCCTGCTGGCAAGGCGTTCATGATGCGCGCGCGATATGCGTTTGCGTCATCTGCCGTCACCACTGGCGGAACCAAGTTCGGCATAATGATCGCACGTCCGAAATGGCGGGCTGTTTCGGGCAAGACGGCTTCAAGCATTGCGCCGTCGCGCAGGTGCAGGTGCCAATCGTCGGGGCGGCGGATGGTCAATGAAGTGCTCATGCAGGCGCGATACATCAAAACCCCACCAAAGGGCCAGCAGAATTGAATAGGTCGATGCAGCAAAGCGGCTGTACGCAATCGGTGATAATACGCTTATTGCGGGCGGCATGATCTGGACCCGTGGGCCTGTGTCGGTCATTTTGGTGCTGAGTTAATGAGTTACGCGTGAGGTTGAGAATATGCTGTTAACATTTTTGCTTGGAATTGGCTGCGGACTTGCGGTGCCGCGTGTAGAGCAGCCGCTTCGGACAGCGATTGAGAAAATTAGCCTGATCAAACTGAAACTTGAGCCGGCGGAAATGGATGTGATCTCTGTACTGGTCTTGATGATTGGGGCATCGCTAATTTGCGGACTGCTCGATATCTCGTCGTCTGCGTTTTTGCTGGCGCTCGGCACGCTGATCGGCCTTTATGGGCAACGCATCGTCGCGGGATTTCGTTCGGGTGAATAATGCCGTGCGCGCATGTGCTCTGGCGCTCGTTGTTGGTGGCCTTTGTTTGGCTCCACATGATGCTAAAGCGGATCAAGGTTACGGCGCTGATGTAAACTGTGACGATCCGCAAAACCAATTGGAAATGACGTATTGCGAGGGAGAGGCCTTGGCACGTGAGGATGCGCGCCTCAACTTGGCGTATCAAGGCGCGATGGAGCGCGCACAAAACCTTGAGAGTGATGAGACAGCGCGCCTTTTGCGTCAGGCACAGCGCGCGTGGATCAAATACCGCGATCTGGCTTGCGCTTCCGAGGCGGCAACGGCCCAAGGCGGTAGTATTTCTGGACAGCTTTATCTTGGCTGCAAAACGTATTTGACCCGCCAGCGCGCCGATGATTTAGCTGTTTTTCTTGAAGTGATGTAGGTTAGGCGCATTCGGTAACTGAAACCTTTTTCTCTAAAGTGAAGTAAAATCAAAGAGGTAAGTATTAGCCCTGCGTCAGGTGCATGGCGGGATTGCGGATTTACCGGCTACTCTGCGCTGCAGCATTTGTCTAAATCTAACTCAACAGACAAACGCAGCTCACAGTAGGAATATCGAAATGGCTTTTTACACTGACACCGTCGCATCCGCTCCTCGCACTGGCTTTTTTGCCGCAATCGGTTCGTTTTTTACCTCCATCGCAGTTGCACGTGAGGCGTCTTTGAATGTGCAAGGTCGTGTGGCCAAAATGGATGAGTTGCGTGCCAAAACTGACGAAGAACTTGCCGCACTTGGCATGACACGCGACACCATCGCGCTGCATGTTTTCCGCGATCTTTACTACATCTGATTACCAACTCGTTCCCTGACTATGAGTTTTGATGGCCCTGCATTCTGTGCGGGGCCTTTCTCTTTTCAGCGGTCCCTATGAGGAACGTTAAACTTAGAGCGCGTGACCTGCTGTTAGCGCGGCGGTCGCAAGGGATCGGGCAGGG
This sequence comes from Nereida ignava, assembly GCF_047114695.1. Classification (GTDB taxonomy): domain Bacteria; phylum Pseudomonadota; class Alphaproteobacteria; order Rhodobacterales; family Rhodobacteraceae; genus Nereida; species Nereida ignava. The sequence goes on along the minus strand of NZ_CP112885.1, from coordinate 630,640 downwards.
CAATGCCCTTGTCCATCAACGCGCTCAGCCTGCGGCGGGCGATCGGCATGCGGTAGTGTTGGCCGATGGCGCGGCAGAGTTTTGCAAGGCGCATGGGTTTTTCTTGCGCTTCAACGGCCAGCACTGCGCGGCGCAAGAAGGGCACATGCTTGCGGCGTAGGCGCATCAGTTTATGCAAAGATTGTCTGTTTAGTTTGCCGGTGCCCGCTTGCGCAAGCATGCGGTAGAGAACCTGCATCTCGATCAAATCAGCCTCTAGATCACTGCTCATGTGGCGCAAAGGCACCATGGTCGTGTGCGCTTTGTGAAAAAGTGACGCCTGCGCAAATTCATCCCTGACCGACGGGTCATAAAGAACAAATACATCTTCGGCGGCATCAATCATATCGGGCGCATAGCCGTAGCGGTCTTCAAAACTTAGCCGCCTGTGGGGTGCAAAGCGCTTGTCCCAGCCAGTGATGCGTGGATTAAGCGTGGCCTGCGGCTGCAAGCAGATGACAGTGGCGCCGGGAGAGGCGACGCTAAAGGCAGCGGCCGCATAACCGCACATGTCAGCGCCGTAAAAGATCACGCGGTCGTAGGCGTCAAAAAAGCCGTCGTCACTTAATTTGTCAAAAAACTCGTAAACGGCGGCATCGCGAAACCATGTATCAGCCGATGTAAGCAAGCATAGATGTGACCAACCCGCTTCGCGGACCAACTCAAAGCCAACGGGCTCACCGGACTCGTAGGTGTTGCGGATGTGCTCGACGGCTTCAAAAGTGACAAGCAACGTGGGACCATCATCGACGAACAGGGCCGCATGCTGCTGGCCCAGTTCTTCATACATCCCATATTGTCGGCCCAGCTTTCGCATCGCTTGGGTCCAGTCCTTCAGGGACAAATCGCTTAGCGGGGGACGAAAAAGGTTCGCGTCGTCCTGCATGGTGTGCTCCGGCCAGTCTTGCCCTTCGGCGAAAGGCGGTGTTGGGACACAGCTACCTGTCGAATAGGGCGAAAATGCGGAGCTACCGTGCGCTTTTTGAGAGGGTTTAGCTTGCGTTAACCGCGCCTAGAAGAACGCCTGAAGCCCCGTTTGGGCACGCCCCAAGATAAGCGCATGGATGTCGTGCGTACCTTCATAGGTGTTCACCGTTTCCAAGTTAACCATGTGGCGCATAACGGGGAACGCGTCTGAAATGCCGTTGCCCCCGTGCATGTCGCGGGCGTGGCGTGCCACATCCAAGGCTTTGCCGCAGTTGTTTCGCTTCATCATGCTGATCAATTCGGGGCTTGCGCTGCCGCCATCCATCATGCGTCCCAATTGCAACGAACCTTGCAGTCCAAGCGCGATTTCTGTTTGCATGTCAGCCAGCTTTTTCTGGAAAAGTTGTGTCTGAGCCAGTGGTTTACCGAACTGATGGCGGTCCAAACCATATTGCCGTGCTGCGTGCCAGCATGCCTCGGCAGCGCCCATCACACCCCAAGAAATGCCGTAGCGCGCGCGGTTCAAACAGCCAAACGGTCCTTTGAGACCTTCAACATTCGGCAGCAACGCATCTTCGCCCACATCGACATCGCTCATCACGATTTCACCTGTGATAGAGGCCCGAAGCGACAGCTTACCGTTAATCACAGGCGCGCTGAGCCCCTTGGTTCCCTTATCCAATACAAAGCCACGAATTTTGCCGCCGTGGGCTTCAGATTTTGCCCAAACAACAAAAACATCAGCGGCGGGGGCATTTGAAATCCACATCTTTGCACCATTAAGGCGGTAGCCTGTCGGGGTTTTTACGGCCGTGGTTTTCATCCCGGCGGGATCACTTCCTGCGTCCGGCTCGGTCAGGCCAAAACACCCGATGCTTGTGCCTGCCGCAAGGCCGGGCAGGTATTTTTGTCGCTGTTCTTCGGTTCCGTAGGCAAAAATCGGATACATCACTAAGGATGACTGCACGGACATCATGGACCGATAGCCGCTGTCGACCCGTTCAACGGCGCGTGCGATCAGTCCGTAGCTGACGTAGCCAGCACCAAGCCCGCCGTAGCTTTCAGGGATGGTCGCACCAAGAAGGCCCGCGCTGCCCATCTTCTCAAAGAGTGAACGGTCAAAGCTTTCGTCGCGGTAACTGTCCGTTACGAGCGGGGCGAGGGCGTTCTGGCTGAATGTTTCTGCCGCTTCTGCTAGCATACGCTCTTCTTCGGTCAGCTGCGCATTCAACAAAAACGGATCTGCCCAGTCAAAACGGCTAAGTTCGGGGCCGTGACCTGCGGGATGTGACTGGATTGGATCGACGGGGTGTTGCGCGTTCATTGGGGCCTCCACAGATCAGATATGTTCTTTGGCGGTAGCCTAGTGTGGCAGCCAGCGGACAGCAAGCGCAACGAATGGACCAAGAATGGGGCAAATGCTGGACAAAGAAAAAGCCCCCACGCGGTTGGCGTTGGGGGCTTTTTGATCGGTGTTGCAGTCTGTTGAACCGCAAATAAGGTCGTCGCTTATTTCGGCAAAGGTCCGATAAGCATGACCATCTGACGGCCTTCCATTTTTGGGAAGTTTTCTACTTTGCCGTGCTCTTTTGTGTCTTCTGCAACGCGCTCAAGCAATTCACGTCCAAGGTTTTGGTGCGCCATTTCGCGGCCACGGAAACGCAGCGTGATTTTTACTTTGTCGCCGTTTTCCAAAAACTTGAAAACATTACGCATTTTGACGCTGTAATCATTGGTGTCAGTATTCGGACGGAACTTGACCTCTTTGATCTCAATCGTCTTTTGTTTCTTTCGCGCTTCGGATTCACGTTTTTGCAGCTCGTATTTATACTTGCCGAAATCCATAATCTTGCAGACGGGTGGGTTCGCGTTTGGCGAAATCTCAACCAGATCGAGACCAGCTTCTTCGGCCAATGCCATGGCTTTCGCGGGTGAAACAACGCCGCCGTTTTCACCATCAGCGCCAATCAGGCGAATTTCGAGTGCTTTGATGCGGTCATTGACGCGGGGGCCGGTGTCGCGCTGTGGAGGCGCATTATGTGGTCTGCGGGCTATGGGTTCATTCCTTAAATGGTTGGTCGTAATTTCTAGTTGCGCAAACTAGGCGTTAAAGTCGCGCGCTTCAAGCGGCAAATGCGTGTTTGCAAAGGGTGTTTAGCGTATTTCCGGCTGTTGTGGCGTTTTGTGGCTTGTGTCCTTTTCAAGCTGGCGTGAGCGTGTGATATGTGGAGCACTGCTCTGCGGAGTTAACGAGTGTTTTGTGAATGGGGACGTGACGCAAATGAATAAATTAGTATTGGGTGCCGGCGCGGTGGTGATTGCGGTGGCGGGCTATGTTTGGGTGTCTGGCTCAAACGTGGAAGAGGTTGCGGATAGTGCGACTGGCGCTGCTGAGACTGCTGTTGAAACCACAACCGAAACCGTAAGCGAGGGCGCAACAGCTGCCACTGAAACGGTAACTTCTGCAACAGACAGTGCGACCGCTGCGGTTGAAAGTGTTGTTGAGGAAGCCAAAACGGCTGTGGATGATGCTGTGGACACGGCAAAAGCCAAAGCAGAAGAGGCCGTTGAAGCTGCAAAAGAAGCTGCGGAAAATGCGGTGTCCGATGCGTTGGGGCTTGCGGGTGACGGTACAGATGCGGCGGCTGATCTGACCGAAGCAGCGACTGACGCTGTTTCTGGTGCAGTGACAGACGCAACCGAAGGTGCTGCAAATCTTTTGGAAGGCGCGACCGAGGCCGCGTCTGACGCGAGCAACACCGTGGCGGATGTGGCTGCAGAATCCGTGGATGCAGTTTCTGACACGGCCACTGATGTTGTAGAGGGCACAGAGGACGCGGTGTCGCAAACTGTGGAAGAGACCAGTGAAGCGGTAGAGACAGCAACTGACGCGGCTCCTGAAACGATCGCCGAGGCAAGCCCGACTGCAGAAGTTGATCCTGTCGGACTGGGTGATCTGCTAACGGCTGAAGGGCTGAATACGGACGCGGCGCTGCAACTTGTTGAGGGTTCAGAGATTTCTGGATTTGCGAAAACAGCGTTGAAAACTCTGATTGAGCAGGCGGAGAATAATCCTGAAATGGCCAACCAAGTTATCGATGCCATCAAAGCGCAGATCGGTGGATAGGCTGTTTTGATTGGTGAAATAGAAAAGGCCGCAGAACTCTGCGGCCTTTTTTAACAATGACTTACTGATAGTTTTTAATGTTGATCAGCCAACAAACGCTTTTTCGACCACGTAGTGTTTCGGATCAGAATTAGCACCTTCCTCAAGCCCGTGGCTTTCGAGGATTTCTTTGATATCCACATTAAGCCCCATAGACCCACATACCATGGCGCGGTCCGTTTCGGCCGACAGACCATCTTCAATGCCGAGGTCTTTGAAAACCGTCCCGTCCTTCAAAAGGTCGGTGATGCGGCCCATCTTTGGGCTCTGCTCACGGGTTGTGGTTGGGTAGTAAACCAGCTTGGCAAGGTTCTCTTCACCAATCAACTCGACCAGTAGCTCGTCTGTTTTGATGCTCTCAATCAGATCTGCGCCATAGGTAAGCTCGGCTACATCGCGGCAGGTGTGCGTGACGATGACTTGGTCATACAGCTCATACGTCTCCGGATCGCGCAGCAAAGATGCGAAAGGCGCAAAGCCTGTCCCTGTTGAAAAGAACCAAAGACGCTTACCTGGCAGCAGGGCGTCGTGAACGAGCGTACCTACAGGTTTGGGGCGCAAAATGATTTCATCGCCTACCTGAACGTGCTGAAGTTTCGACGTCAGTGGTCCGTCCTGAACTTTGATCGAGTAGAACTCCAACTCCTCGTCCCAGCTGGGTGATGCGATGGAGTAAGCACGCAAGAGCGGGCGCTGTTTGCCGGTTTTTGGGTCCGGATCGCCCATCAAGCCGATCATGACAAACTCGCCAGAGCGGAACCGAAGCGACGCAGGGCGTGTGACACGGAACGAAAACAGCCGGTCGGTGTAATGCTTAACGGCTGTCACGACTTGCGCGTCGGGAAGGGTTGGTGTGGCCTTTGCGGCGGGTGCGTCGGTCATGGGTGTTTGATCATTCATAAGTGTCATTGCGCGGGTCATGCCCACGCGTCCTGTCATAGTCGTTGATTTGGATCAGTTAAAGGCGCTGTTTAGCCGCGTAGGCGGGCTTGGTAGTCGTGCTCGGTCCAATTTGCGCGAAAAAGCCACTCTGCTTCGGGTTGGCGGGCGGCGAGGGCGTCATCAATTTCGACCTCGTCAAAACCAACGCGGCGGGCCATGGCGTATTGATCCGAGATCACATGACCTTTGGCGCGCAAATGACCTTTGTAGCCCATCCGGCGCAATTCGGCGGCAATGGAAAAGCCACGCCCGTCCGCAAAACTGGGAAAGTCTACGCGGATTAGGCTTAGCCCCTCAAGACGCGCGCGCAGGTCTTCTGGCTCTGCGTCTGACGGCAGGTCGACGCCCGCGCAATCATTTGCTGGCAGGCTATCGAGGGTGCAAAATCCGCCGTCCCAGTCGTCTGCGGCAAAGCCGCTATCGGTTACAATTACTGTCATAATATCCGGTCCTTATGCCGCTGATGCTTTGCTGTCGGGATAAAGCGCCGCTTTGAACGGCCCCATGCCAACACGGCGGTATGTTTGTAAAAATGTCTCTGCTTTTTCGCTGCGCACATCGAGGTATGTCTCGATGATCCGCTCGATTGCTGGCACCAGCGCCTCGGCGCTAAAGCCCGGACCTGCGCGCTCACCAATGGCCGCATCTTCGGACCCGTCACCACCCAAGGTGATCTGGTAGTTTTCGACGCCGGCGCGGTCTAAACCCAGAATGCCGATATGGCCCACGTGGTGGTGACCACAGGCGTTGATGCAGCCAGAGATTTTGATCTTTAGCGCACCAATTTCATGCTCAAGCTTCAACTCGTCAAAACGCTCAGCAATTTCTTGCGCGACAGGGATCGAACGCGCAGTAGCTAGCGCGCAATAATCCATGCCGGGGCACGCGATGATGTCACTGATCAGGCCAATGTTTGCTGTCGCCAAATCTGCCTCACGCAAGGCCGCATAGAGGGCGGGCAGGTCTGATTGGCGCACGTGGGGCAGGATAACATTCTGCTCATGGCTGATGCGCAACTCGTCATGGCCATAAGTTTCTGCCAACTCTGCCATGACGCGCATCTGATCCGCGGATGCGTCACCCGGTGTCGCGCCGTGCTTTTTCAAACTGATCGAGACAATTGCGTAGCTGTCGTTTTTGTGCGCGGTGATATTTGTGTCCAACCAGCTTGCGTAAGCGGGGTTGGCCAGACGCATGGCTGTGTGCGCGTCAACGGGCGCATTGCGATAAGCTGGCGCGCCGAAGTTTTGTTGAATTTGTGCAAATAGATCGCGATCAACACCTTTGAACGTAGGTTTGATTTGTTCGAAACGTGTAAGGACGCGTGCACGGATATCATCGATACCATGCTCGTGAACTGTGATTTTGATGCGTGATTTATATTTATTATCGCGGCGTCCAAGACGGTTCCAAACATTGACCGTGGCTTCAACAAACGGCAGCAAATCCGCCTTTGGCAAAAATTCTGCAAGTGTTTTGCCAATCATCGGGGTGCGGCCCAAGCCGCCGCCAACAATAATTTTGTAGCCGATTTCGCCATCTTTTTCGACGATCTGAATGCCAATATCATGGGCGCGAATGACAGCGCGGTCCGCTGAAGAGCCCGTCACTGCAAGCTTGAACTTACGCGGCAAAAACTGAAATTCGGGGTGATCTGTTGACCACTGACGCAGCAGTTCCGCTGTTGGGCGCGGATCTTCTATCTCATCCGCCGCAGCGCCTGCAAAGTGGTCTGCGGTAACGTTACGAATGGTGTTGCCGCTTGTTTGTAGTGCGTGCATCTCCACCTCGGCCAAACGGTCAAGGATGTCAGGAACGTCCTTCAGTTTTGGCCAATTGTACTGGATATTTTGGCGTGTAGTGAAGTGACCATACCCTTTGTCGAACGTGTCGGCGATCATCGCAAGTTGGCGCATTTGGGCACCGTTTAGCGTACCGTAGGGAATCGCAACGCGCAGCATGTAGGCGTGAAGTTGCAGGTAGAGACCGTTCATAAGGCGAAGTGGTTTGAACTCATCCTCTGTGAGGGCGCCAGAAATACGGCGTTCAACCTGTGCGCGAAACTGGGCATTCCGTTCTGCGACGAAAGCCGCGTCAAAATCGTTGTACTGATACATTATGACAACTCCACTTGCTTGCCGTGTGCGTAATTGGATGGGCCGCGTGTGCGGAATTCTTCTCGGAAATGAGTTGGGGCAGGGCCATCGTCCGTAATGGCAACATCCGCGAGGTACACACCCACCGCGACTGCGGGCTGGCTGCTTGCGGTCAAAAGCTGTTCTTGCGCAACGGCTTCATCTTCAAACACTTCGGCGCTTGATAATGTGCGAACCCAAGTGCCTTCAGGTGACCAATAGATGACATCGCCTTCCAGAAGCGCGTTGGCGGTAATAACTTTTGGGGTGAAGCTGCGGCTCATTGGGCCACCTCCTGTATGGAAATATCTTGTGCCACTTGCAAAGCGGCGCGTGGTGCGAGGCCAAGCAACATAAGCGCGGGGCCTGTTAAGTTGGCTGTCTCAAGGTCATCGGAAAGCGTCCCGAGGCTGCAGGTCAGTGTGCGTTGTTCCACGCGGCTGACGTTCTCGACGACGGTGATGGGCGTTTCAGGGTGCGCGCCATGCATCAAAAGGCGGCCCTGCACGAACCGCGCGGCGCGTTTGCCCATATAGATCGCGGCAACTTCGCCTGCACGTGACAACGCACGCCAATCGTGATCCGCATAACCTTTCATGTCGTGACCTGTGATGAATCGCACGGACCCATTTCGATCACGCTTGGTCAAGCTTTGGCCGATGCCAGCAACGGCAGCAGACGCGGCCGTAATACCGGGCACGATACGCCAAGACACGTCCGAAGCGTCACACGCGTCAATTTCTTCGTCCAGCCGCCCAAAAACTGTCGGATCACCGGACTTGAGGCGTACAACTTGGTGACCGTCCTTGGCGTGGCTGATAATAAGTTCGTTGATTTCAGATTGGCTCATCGCCTTGCCGAAACCTTCTTTTCCGGCGTCAATCATAACCGCTTCACGGCGTGCGAGCTCAAGAATTTCTGCGCTTACGAG